>JAFYAI010000132.1 GCA_017540815.1 Spirochaetales bacterium | reverse complement strand
GATATGTGGATGATATGGTTATCGTATCGGAGTCGAAAGCACAATTGTGCCGTCTGATACCGGAGATAAACAAGTTCTTGCAGACGAGACTGGAGCTGCATTTGCAGCCAAAGAAGATTTATCTTCAGCCGGCATGTCACGGAGTGCGGTTCTTGGGATGTTTTATTCATCCGAGTCATATTGTGACCAATCCTCGCACGATTCGCAACTTTCGTGCGTCGATTAAGAGACATAATGCGGTTGCTGCCAATCATAAGCCGGATAAACGGGAGCGAACGGCGTTTATATCGTCTGTAAACTCATATCTTGGCATTATGAAACATTATCAAACACTTGGTGTCCGGACACGAGTGCTGCAAGAAAATGTCAATCCTAATTGGTGGAAACATGTTACTGTTTACGGGAAAACAGAGAAAATTGGAATTATAAAATAATTATTGCCACATATGTGGCAAAATGAGGAGTACACAAAATGAAAAAAACACTTTTATCTGTATTGTTGCTTTTTGCAACATGGATTATGTCAGCTCAGGTCATCGCCGTCTGCACTTTCGACAGCGACACTTTCTGCTTAGAGGACAAGAAAGCCGTGATGAGCGATTTGCTCACCGATGAGTTGGTACATATAAACGGCATAACCGTCGTAGAGCGAGAGAAGATCAATTCTCTGCTGAAAGAGATCGATTTCCAGAACAGCGGCTACACCGATCCCAATACTGTCAAGGAGCAGGGCAAGATGCTCAATGCCGACTGCATGATATATGGCAATACGACTTATATTAACTGCGAGCTGATTGTGACCGCAAGAATGGCAAGCGTTGAGAGCGGACAGATTCTATATACTGCACGGATGAAATGCCGCACTTGGAGCGAGTTTTATGATAAGCTGCCGAAGTTCGCTCAGGAGTGTGTCAACAAGATCCCGTCGCCCAATCGATTTTTGGGGACTTGGACAGCCGATACCGACGATACGAGTTATGAGATAACTTTCGGCGATAAGAAGAAATGCACCGTAGTGATAAACGAAAGCGGCGACGATATTGCACCGCAGACGCTAAGCGGCACTTATTCTTACGGCAAGGACAGTTACAGCGGCGGACTGCTGCTGAAGGTCAATGCTAAGTCCGGCAGCAATAAGATTGCTTGGTCGAGTTTCTGCACATTTACAACAGATGACTATTCGTCGTTCAATATTCAGATTAAGAACTCTGCCGGCAAAGCGGTTAGGGCAAGCTTTGTGAAGATTGAAGAGTAACAAACGAATATAAAAAATTGCCACTTATGTGGCAATTTTTTATACTCCTCTATTTTTTCCCAATATCAACCTGAATCATTCTATCTCTCCCGTATCATTTTTGCTGCTCCGTTCATGCCGTTATTGAGCAGCTGCGAGACAAGAGTAATCATCCTGTCAAGTGGGATTTGCCTGCCGTCTGTAACCCATTGTCGATATAGATACAGTGTGACATTGCTGTATTCACGAAGAATGTTCATAATCGCACGATTGGAAGACGATTTGTCGGAAGAGGCTGCGTATGACTGAGAGGTTACTTTTTTTTGCATCCTTTCACGGATATAATCAAATCGGCTGTCACAAGTGACTTTAATGAAGAAATCGTCCTGACTTTCCATAAATGTAAAAAAGCTTTTGACCAATTCGTCTTGATTGTCAATGAAACTGTAATCTTTGGTCAGCTGCATAAACTTGTCAGTGTAATTTTGCTGGATTTCATAAAGCACATCATCGAGACTTTCGTAATGCAGGTAAAATGTGTTGCGGTTGATTTGTGCCTGCTGCGTTAGTGCTTTGATTGTGATTTTTTCATAAGGCAGCTGCAATATCATATCTTTCAGAGTATTCTTAATGGCCTGTTTTGTTCGCTGTATTCTGATGTCAGATTGCTTTGTCATTTGTCTCTCCTTTGATATAACATTAATAATATCGGTTTTTTTGCTGACGGATTAAGAATTTCATTTAGCGTTACATCTGCCTGATTTAATAGGCATTTTTGTGGAATGTGTCGCATATTGATCATTCTTAACAAAACTGCACATTGAATTTGATAACTTATATGTTATATTCAATTTAGGCTATTATTGATATTTGTCTGAGATTTTGTAAGAATATAATTATAAAGGAGTTATTACTATGAAAAAAACAATTGTGATTATTGCTGTACTTGCAGCCGTCATCGTTTCGGCTCAGGCTCAAAATGATGCAAAAGTAACTTACATCGATGCACCGACATTCGAGAATCAGATCTATCTGTACGGTGAGCCGAATCAGGAAGATGTGGATGCCGAGCAGTGGTATGAGATCGAAGGTCGAGGCCAGTTCGTCCGCAATGTCAAAGTCCCGACGCTCATCCCTTATCTGCCCAAAGCACGCAAAGCAAACGGAGCGGCGATAATCATCGCACCGGGCGGAGCATTCCTGCATCATACATTTGGCAGCGGCGGCTATGAGGCGGCAGAATGGTTCAAACAGCAGGGATTTGCCACATTCATTCTGAAATATCGTGTTGAACAAACGCCCCGCGATGAAGCCGATCATCAAAAATATATTCAGGAAAAAATGGCAGGCTACATCGCCGGCGGTAAGAGCGGTAATTATGCACCGGCAACACCTGACTATGCCATCGAGGATGCCAACGCCGCAGTGAAATACCTGCGTGAACACGCCAGCCAATTCAACATTAAACCTGATAAGATCGGTATTGTCGGATTCTCAGCCGGAGCATTGATGGCAGTCTATAATGCGGAGAGTGCACCGGAAGAGGCACGGGCAGACTTTATCGGTTCGATCTACGGTCAGCTTGTTCTTCGTGATATGCCGGAGCAAGTTCCGCCGATGTTTGCTGCAATGTCGAGCGACGATGTCCTTTCAGGTCAGAGCGGTTTTGAAGTGATACAGGCATGGCAAAAACACGGCATTGTTGAGCTGCATCTCTACGGTCTCGGCGGACACAACTTCGGCATGGGGCATGAGCCTTATACAAATGCACTGTGGCCGCAGGAGTTCATGGCATGGCTTAGAATGATTAATATTCTGAAATAAGGAGACAATATTATGAACAAAATTATTTCATTTTGCACAGCTCTCTTACTTTCTGTAACAACATTCGCAGTGGCGAGTGACAGTTCTGATAAAGCGAACAGGTCAGCCAATACCAAAACCACCGCCGGCAATGTTCCTCTTCTCACACTGAACAACGGTACGCAAATGCCGCAGTTCGGTATCGGGACATTCAATCAGGGTTCGGATGAGATCTGTTACAATTCCGTGCTTTACGCATTGCGATGCGGATACCGTCACATAGATACCGCTCATGCTTATCTGGATGAGTGCGAAGTAGGGCGTGCAGTCAATCAGTTCTGTGAAGAAAGCGGTGTGCCGAGAAGCGAGATCTGGGTTACGAGTAAGGTTTGGCCGACGGAATACGGTGAAGGTATAACATTGCAGGCGATAGATAAGATGCTTGAGAGGCTTCAGTTAGACTACATAGATCTGCTGTATGTGCATCAGCCTGCAGGAGACTATCTCGGTGCATGGAAAGATATGGAGCGTGCCGTTGATCTCGGCAAAGTCCGCACACTTGGCATAAGCAACTTTGATTACAGCGACACTATGATAGATGAGTTTATCCCGGCTGTCAGGATCAAGCCGGCAGTCCTGCAGATAGAATGTCATCCGTATGCTCAGCGTCAGAAAATACGCAAGATCGCTGCAAAATATGATATTAAGACTGAGAGCTGGTTTCCTCTCGGCGGAAGCGGCAAGGGCAATCAGACCCTGTTCAGTGACCCTACGATCAATAAAATCGCTAAGAAACACGGCAAGTCGCCGGCACAGATAATTCTCCGATGGCACATACAGGAAGGATTTTCTGTTATCCCAGGGGCAACTAATCCTGCATATATTAAGGAAAATATCGAGATCTTTGACTTTGAATTATCCAAAAGCGAGATGAAAGCGATGCGTGCCTTGAATAAAGAAAGCCGTTTCTATATCCCGCATCCTGATGATCTGGAACGATTTCTGAATTGGAATCCTGACTATTGACAAATGGTATATTTGTTCGGGACAAATATTGCAAAACCGTGAAAATTGTGCTATCCTCATTATGAATGATCTATAATAAGGAAGAAACTTGTATGACAAAGATTGAAGCACTGAAAAGTAAATTAGACGAGTTTGACACAATCTTAATCGGGGCAGGTGCAGGATTATCCGCATCTGCCGGATATACATACAGCGGACAGCGGTTTGATGAGTATTTTGCCGATTTCAGAGACAGATACGGTTTCACTGATATGTACAGCGGCGGCTTCTATCCGTATGAAACTCAGGAAGAGTTTTGGGCTTATTGGAGCCGCTATATTATGATCAATCGCTACAGCGACATCCCGAAGCCGGTTTACTCCGATCTGCTGCGACTTGTGCAGGATAAGGATTATTTCGTCATTACTACGAATGTCGATCACTGCTTTCAGAAAGCCGGATTTGACAAGAAGCGGCTGTTCTATACGCAGGGCGATTACGGGCTGTTCCAGTGCAGCGAGCCTTGCCATCAGCAGACTTATGATAATGAGCAGCCCATTCTCAGAATGTGGCAGGCAGGCGGAATGTCGATCCCGTCCGAACTTATCCCGCATTGTCCGAAATGCGGCAAACCGATGAGTATGAATCTCCGCTCGGATGATACTTTTGTTCAGGACGAAGGCTGGTATGCAGCCTCAGAACGATATGCTCACTTCATCGACAGTCGGCATGTTTCATCCGGCGGCAAGGTGCTGCTGCTTGAACTTGGTGTCGGCGGCAACACTCCTGTGATTATCAAATATCCGTTTTGGCAGATGACTGCCCGCAATCCCAACGCATTCTATGTGTGCATCAACTACGGTGAAGCGGCAGCTCAGCAAGAGATCGCTGATCGCAGTTTGTGTATTGATGCGGATATTGGTGCGATATTGGCAGGATTGAGAAATATTTAATAAAAATATTTTGATAACTTTTTTATAAAATTTATCTTGACATTGTGTCAGTTATGATGTATATTATCATTATGATAATCTGACATAATGTCAGTATAAATATATCAATAAAAAGGAGTAACCAATGTCAAAATCAATCGTAACATATTTTAGTGCGAGCGGAGTAACTGCTGCATTATCAAAAAAACTTGCAAAAGCAATCGGAGCAGATTGTGCAGAGATAGTTCCGGCTCAAAAATACACTAATGCTGATCTTAACTGGCAGAATGATAAAAGCCGCAGCAGTGTCGAGATGAAAGACCGCAGCTGCCGACCGGCTATCGCTTCCCGGATTGACAATATGGCTGACTATGATATGGTATTCGTTGGATTCCCGATATGGTGGTATCGCGAGCCGTCGATCATCGATACATTTATGGAGATGTATGATTTTACGGGCAAGACGATAGTGCCGTTCGCTACGAGCGGTGGCAGCGGCTTAGGCGACAGTCAGGCTAATATGCAGGCTCTTGCTCCGAAAGCCAAAGTTGTATCCGGCAGGAGATTTTCTTCGAGTGCTTCGGAGAGTGAGCTGTCAGAATGGGGAAAGAAATACATATAATAGGAGTAACAATGAATTTCAAAAAAATAATCGTAATAACAATGTCAATCATAATGGGGGTATATGGAATGAATGCTCAGACATCAAAAGATACGAAGACTTTGGTGCTGTATTTCTCACGAACCGATGAGAATTACGCTGTCGGCAATATCAAAGAAGGCAATACGGCAATTATCGCCAAGATGATTGCGGCGAAAACCGGTGCGGATATGTTTGAGATCGTGCCGGCAAAGGCATATCCTGCGAAGTATAAGCCATGCATAGATCAGGCGATGTCTGAGAAGCGTGCTAACGCCCGTCCTGCGTATAAAGGTGACATCGATACAGCCCAATATGATACAGTCTATATCGGCTACCCGATCTGGTGGGGAGATCTGCCAATGGTTGTCTATACATTCTTGGATAAGCACGACCTTAACGGCAAAACTATTGTGCCATTCTGCACTCACGAAGGCAGCGGTGTTTCCGGAACTGACGGAGCATTCCGCAGCAAATATCCCAAAGCAGCCGTTAAAACTCCGCTGGCAATCCGCGGTGCGACTGCTCAGAATAACCGTAAAGGAGCAGAAAAACTCGTTGACGGGTGGATCAAATGAAAAAAGCAATAGTTTTAATAGGAATTTTAACTATGAGTATTATATTAACTTCATGCGGCAAATCCGGTTCGGTTCAGGCGGCAGTAGATGTGCACAGCCATTATATCCCGCAGGAGTATATGAGTTTTGTGCAGGAGCATAATGCTCTGATGGATGAGCTGTATCCTATACCGGAGTGGAGTGAGGAGAGCCTTAAAGCATTTACGGATAATGCAGAGATAGCTCATACCATTCTGACGACACCTGCTCCGCATCCTTATTTCGGTGATACAGAGGAGTCTGTCAGAATATGCCGTATGCTCAATGACAATGCCGCCAAACTTGCCGCAGCGTCTGACGGGCGAATATCCTGGTGTGCAACATTGCCATTGCCGGATGCAAGGGCCGCTGCCGAGGAAGCAGAGCGGGCTTTGACGGAGCTGGGGGCGGTCGGAGTAAAGCTGCCGACAAATGCCGGTGGCACATATCTTGTACGGGTCTGATTTCCCATATGCTCCTGCAAATGCTCTATCCGCAGGACTTGCCAAGTTCCGCGATGAGCTGGCCAAGGATCCGCAGTTGTCGAAGTATGCGTCAGATATATTGGCTAACAATGCGGCACGGCTGTTCGGACTGTCTGAGAATGTCGCAAAAGGGCAGAATGTTTCGGCTGAGCAGAATGATGCTGACAAAGCAGCTGCAACTGCAGCACTGTCATTTGATGCCGAAGCACTGCTTGTGAGAATTGCGGAGATCGAGATATATCCTGACTATTTGGCAGAATATCTCAATGCGGCGAAATCAGTTGGTGCTGAGTCTGTTGCCAAGGAAAGTGGCGTGCTTTGTATATTCCCGATGCAGTCTAAGAACAATCCGTGCATTATCCGCATTCTGGAAATATATCGTGATGAAGAGGCTTATCAGAGTCATCTGAAAACACCTCATTTCCTGAAGTATAAAACATCAACGCTGCAAATGGTTAAGTCTCTCGACCTTGTGCCTATGTCGCCGCTTGATGCCGCTAATATGAATGCCGTATTCCAAAAAATAAAATAAGGAGTCAAAAATGAAAAAAATAATAGGAGTGATAATTATGTGTGCTATGACTGCTGTCGGAATGTCTGCACAGAGCTGGACTGATGAACTGAAGAAAACCGATCCTGAGTTTGCCGAGTTTTTTGCGAACTTCGCAAATAATGAAGTGCCGAATGAAGAAGGCGTAACGCTTGATGAAAAGACAAGACATATCGCGATATTGGCTGCATTGCTCGGACGCGGTGCTGTGGATCTGTATCAGCCGATGCTTGCAGCTGCTATCGATGCCGGAGTCAGTCCGATCGAAGCCCGCGAGGTGCTGTATCAGGCTGTCGCATACTGCGGATTCGGACGGATCTATCCGTTCTTCAAGGCGACTGCAGATGTATTTAAAAAGAAGAAAATCAAACTCCCGCTTGCTCCGCAGGGAACGACCACTGCGGCTGACAGAGTGGAGAAAGGTGAAGCTAAGCAGGTTGAGATATTCGGTGATGGTATGAAAGGCTTCTCTGAACGGGGTATCATTAATCGCTGGCTCTCCGGCAACTGTTTCGGCGACTATTACACGCGAAACGGATTGGATAACCGACAGCGTGAGATGATAACATTCTGCTATATCGCAGCGGACGGCACTAACGAAGCTCAGCTGCGTGCTCATATCGGCGGCAATAACCTTGTCGGTAATGATAAAGCATTCCTGACTGCCGTTACTTCGCAGATCATGCCATATATCGGCTATCCGCGAACGCTGAATATCCTCACGGCGATAAATGAGACGCTGGAATAACAAAGGAGTCATCAATATGAACAAAATCAACACAATTGTGATAACAGCACTCATCGCAATGACGATGGTGTCATGCGGAGTGAAGCAAACATTACAGAATGAGGCAGGAACTAAAATGAACAGCACGACAGGACTAATATCTAAAGAACAATTCGACAAAATCGACGCTTTCGGCGTGGGCAATCCAAATGACGGTTTTGCTCAGTATTTCATCGGGAACTCTTATCTCAAACCTCTGACCAATATGCAGAACGGGGAGATCCCTATCTTTAATGTTTCATTTGAGCCGGGATGCCGCAATAACTGGCATATACATCATTCCACAAGCGGCGGCGGTCAGGTGCTGATATGCACGGCAGGCAGCGGCTGGTATCAGCAGTGGGGCGAGGAGCCTGTCAGTCTGGAGCCAGGTATGGTCATCGTTATCCCGCCGAATACTAAGCATTGGCACGGAGCTAAGAAGGACAGCTGGTTCAGCCATGTGACATTCGAGCCGGCAGGAGAGAATACGAGCAATGAGTGGTGTGAGCCTGTCTCCGATGAAGAGTATAATAAGCTGTAAGAAGGTGAGTCTATGAGCGGGTATTTTGGCAAAGATGTGTTTAAGTTAGGTTTCGGATTAATGCGGCTGCCTAAGAATGGTGACGGCAGTATTGATATTCCGCAAGTCAGCAAAATGGTCGATATGTTTATCGATGCCGGTGGTACATACTTCGATACTGCATTCGTTTATGATAACGGTGAGTCTGAGAAGGCGATCAAAGCGGCACTTGTGGATCGTTATCCGAGAGATAGGTATACGCTGTGTACCAAACTCTGTGCGTGGATGAGTTGTCACGACGAGGCAAGTGCTAAACAGCAGTTTTGGACAAGTCTGGAGCGAACGGTGGCAGGGTATTTTGATTATTATCTGCTGCACGCACTCCAGAGGAATAATTATACCAAATACGACGAGTATCATATATGGGATTTCGTCAAGGAACAGAAAGCGAAAGGTCTGATTAAGCATTGGGGATTCTCATTTCATGCTGATCCGGCTCTGCTTGAAGAATTACTCACAACTCATCCCGATGTGGATTTCATACAGCTGCAGATAAACTATGCAGACTGGGATAATCCGGGCGTGGCAAGCCGTCAGTGCTATGAGATTGCACGCAAGCATGGCGTGTCGATCACGGTTATGGAGCCGATCAAAGGCGGCAAGCTGGCTAATCCCATTCCGGAGGTGCAGAGTCTGTTCAAAGCTGCCAATCCGAATGCTTCGGCAGCGTCGTGGGCGATCAGATATGTGGCGAGCATGGATGGCATTATCACCGTGCTGTCCGGAATGAGCAATATCGCTCAGATGCAGGATAATCTGTCGTATATGAAAGACTTTAAGCCGTTGTCAGAAGCTGAGCAGGATGTGATTAAGCAGGTTCAGGCTGCACTTGACAAGGATAAGTCGATCCCGTGTACTGCATGTCACTACTGCACCGACGGCTGTCCTGTGAATATCCCGATCCCGGAGATATTCGCTGTCAAGAATGACGAAGACAAGAACAAAAGTTGGGATAACGGTAAGCAAAAGTATAACATTGCTACAGCGACGCACGGCAAGGCAAGTGACTGTCTGCAATGCGGCCAGTGTGAGAGTGCCTGCCCGCAGCATCTGCCGATTATCCGACTGTTGGAAGAATGCAGGTGTTTTGAGTGAAAACTTGCAACGCCTGCGTTGTAAGTGTGCAGTTGGGTAAAAAAATTGCCACTTATGTGGCAATTTTTTTACATTATTAAAATATTCTTGCTAAGAATGGCGTAATGTGGTATAATTACATTCGATAAAAATGCGTATTTACGCAAAAAAATCGAATGGCGGTGATACAATCCGCATTGTCTTTGGATACGGAAGAGAAAATGCAGCAAGAACTTCGTTCTCTTTCTTCTATTTCTGACAATTATCCTAAAATTATAATAGTTGGCGGCATGCAGCCTACCTATCGTAATGATTCCGGTATTCAGATACTGAATATTTCTGATTTTCTTTTGAATGAGAATGCGTTTTGACTGAAAACTTGCGACGCAAGCGTCGTAAGTGTGGAGTGGAGGGGCTTGTAAAACACGAAAAAAGTCTGTTGTCTCGCAGGATGATGGAAGTTCGTTGGCACAAGGAAGTAATAGCCAACGGACTACTTTCTCAAAAAACGGAAAAAAGTCTTTGACTTTTTTCCGTTTTTTGTTATAATTATATTGAGGAGTTCTCCATGACCAAGCGACGGCGGCTGCCGATAGGCATACAGACATTTGAGAAGATTATCAAAAATCATTCTGTTTATGTTGATAAGACGAAGTTTATCAGACAGCTGCTTGCTAATGACGGTTATTATTTTTTATCCCGTCCGCGTCGGTTCGGCAAGAGTCTGTTTGTTTCGACTTTGGATGCTTATTTCAGTGGAAGGAAAGAGTTGTTCACAGGGCTGGATATAATCAATGATGAAAAAGAGATGGCAGAAGAAGAGGAGCGGGATGAGTGGATTAAGTATCCCGTGATAAATATCAATTTTGATACCGTTGATTTGACAAGTTATGATAATTTTCAAACAACATTTGCTCTTAAATTTGATGATATATGTAGAAGATATGGTGCCGATTTTACTGATATTGCAAGTATACCGGCTAAATTTTCAAGTCTCATTCAATTTCTATACGAAAAGTACAATCTTCCGGTCGTGATTCTGGTCGATGAATATGATAAACCGATGCTCAGTAGCATTGATGAGCCGGAAATATCGGACAGATATATTAAGTTCTTCAAAAGTTTTTACGGTAATCTCAAAGGCTCTGATCAATATATCAAGTTCTCTTTCATTACAGGTATAACAAAGTTTAGCAAGGTCAGCATATTTAGTGACCTGAATAATCTCAAAGACATATCACTTGATAATCGTTTTGCGGATATTTGCGGACTTACAAAGAATGAGTTGATGAATGTATTTCAGCCTGAGATAGAAGCAATGTCCGAAGAAAACAATCTGACTTATGAAGAATGTCTTGCAAAATTGAAGCAAAGATATGACGGGTATCATTTTTCTTCCAATTTGACAGATATTTACAATCCGTATTGTCTTTTGAATGCTCTTGATGAGAAGAGTTTCGGCAGTTACTGGTTTGAGTCCGGAACTCCGACTTTCCTGATAAAGATGATTAGACGAATGAATTTCGATGTTAAGACTATTATGAAAGGATTTCGAGTTGCACTTAACGATATAGCAGATTATCGTTTGTCATATACGAATGTTGTACCTATGATGTATCAGTCCGGCTATTTGACGATTAAGGAATATAAAGGAGAATCTGGAATTTGTACACTCGGTTACCCGAATGAGGAAGTCGAATACGCTTTTATGAACAAACTTTTGCGAGAATTTTCTTATCTCGAAGATGATTCTGTATGCAGTTATCAGGTATTTGCTGATTATATACATAACGGTCAGGTCGAAGAGTTTATGACTGCGATTAAAGCGATATTTGCTCATATTCCGTATCCGACTGCTCAGAAGAAGTATGAGCTTGATTATCAGACGATATTTTATCTGATTTTCACATTGATGGGGCAGATAATGCGAACCGAGGTTGTAACATTCTCCGGCAGAATCGATGCTCTCTGCGAGACGAAAGACTATGTTTATCTGTTTGAGTTCAAACTTGACGGCTCTGTCGAAGATGCGTTGAAGCAGATTGAAGACAAGGATTACGCTGTCGGTTACGAAGCAAGCGGTAAGAATGTCGTCAAGATTGGTGTTGCATTCGATACTGAGAAGAGGAATATCGCTGACTGGAAGATGATATAGAAACAACTGACAATGAATGAAAAAGTAACTGATAAATCTCTCTCTCTTCGACAATATCTCTCATCTCTCGGCAGTGTTGCTGTCGCATTCTCAGGGGGAGTGGACTCAACTTTCCTGCTGCGTGTGGCTGCCGATACGCTTGGTGAGAATGCGGTTGCAGTCACAATTGTGTCGCCGTTAATGCCACAGGCAGAGTGCAGTGAGTCTGCTGACTTTTGCCGGCAGAATGGTATTAAGCAGATCGTGATTGAGTTCGACGCATTGAATGAGCCTGTGATCGTGAGCAATCCGCCGGATCGATGTTATCACTGCAAGAAGGCGATATTTGAGCGGATTATCGAGGCTGCCCGTCAGAATGGCATAACTCATGTGTGCGATGGCAGCAACATCGATGATGTCGGCGACTACCGTCCGGGTATGAGGGCTCTGTCCGAGTTGGGCATCTTAAGTCCGCTTCGTGAATGTGGCATTACTAAGGAAGAAATCCGAATTATGTCAAAGGAACTCGGACTGCCGAGCTGGGATAAACCGTCGGCGGCGTGCCTTGCGAGCCGCATCCCGTATAATGAGCAAATTAATCAAAAAAAATTATTAATGATTGACAGGGCAGAGCAAATTCTATATAATCTTGGTATAAGAGGATCGCGTGTGCGGCTGCACGGTGAGAATCTCGCTCGAATTGAATGTGACATTGAGCGATACAACGAACTTATCATGACTAACCGCGATATGATAACAGACGAGCTGCACAAACTCGGATTTGCGTATGTGACTCTCGATCTGCGTGGGTATAGAACTGGCAGTTTGAATGAGGTTATCTGATATGGAAAATTTTATAGATGTTGATTATGCGAAGTTAGATACGGACCGCAGACGAAGGACAGGCTTCTCGGAAGTGATATTCTGTCAGGGCAAGGATGACTCTTTTTTGCAGGACTTGTTTGTCAAATTGTTTGATGCGAACGGTGAAGTTATGGGCACAAGAGCAACAGAGGCTCAGTATGAGATTGTGCGTCAGGCTCTGCCGTCTGCAAAGTATGACAAACTGTCACGGATTATCCGTGTCTGCGGCAGTGATCAGAAGACTCTTATCGGCAATATTGCTGTCTGCACTGCCGGAACGGCTGACATACCTGTTGCTGAAGAGTCCGCTGTAACTGCCGAGTTCTTCGGCAATAATGTAACCAGGATATACGATGTAGGGGTGAGCGGTATTCACAGACTGCTCGGGCAAGTCGATAAACTCAATGCTGCCAATGCCATTATAGCGATAGCCGGAATGGAAGGTGCATTGGCGAGTGTTATCGGCGGATTGGTTAGAGTGCCTGTGATAGCAGTGCCGACTTCTGTCGGTTATGGTGCTAATCTCGGCGGACTGTCGGCTTTGCTGACGATGATCAACTCCTGTGCCAACGGGATCTCGGTTGTGAATATCGATAACGGATACGGAGCGGCGTATATCGCTTCGCAGATTAACAGGCTGGCTGTCAAAGGCTCGGCTGTATAAAAGGCGGATAGAATGGGCAGATCTTTATATTGGGAATGTAATGCCGGTATCTCAGGTGATATGGCTGTCGCAGCAATGCTTGATCTCGGAGCGAGTGAGACGCGGCTTATGCGGGCATTGAAGTCACTGCCGATGGACGGATTTAGGACTGAGATTACCAAAGTTATGAAGAACGGCATAGAATGCAATGACTTCAATGTGATACTCGATCATGAGCATGATAATCATGATCACGATATGGATTATCTGTTTGGTGAGCATACTCATCATCACCACGATGGGATGCTGAATCAGGTTCAGCATGACGAGAAAGAACAACATCATCACCACGATGAGATGCTGAATCAGGTTCAGCATGACGAGGGAGGACATCATCATCACGAGCACCGCAATTTAGCTGATGTGCTGGCGATAATCGATCAGGCAGAGATGACGGATAGGGCGAGGGAGCTTGCTCATAAGATATTCACGATTATAGCTGAGGCTGAGAGCAAGGCACACGGCAAGCCGATTGACGAAGTGCATTTCCATGAGGTTGGAGCGATAGACTCTATCGCCGATGTTACAGCTCTTGCCGTGTGCTTTGACAGCCTGCAGGATCGATTCGGTGTCGATCGTGTTTATGTGCCGTTCCTCTGCGAAGGAACAGGAACTGTCAGATGTCAGCACGGCATTCTGCCGATACCCGTGCCTGCCGTTGCAAACATTATCTCAGAATATCACATTCCGATCAAAATAATCCCTGATCGCGGAGAGTTCGTCACTCCGACCGGTGCTGCATTCATCGCTGCTACTGCGACGGATTACACTTTGCCGCCAAGAGGTGAGATCGTTCATAACGGATTGGGAGCCGGCAAGCGGACTTACGAGCGTCCGAGCATTCTCAGAGGTTATACAATAGAGGCATCTCCGACAAATGTCGGCTGCTCTCAGGACACTATCTGGAAGTTGGAGACTAATATCGATGACTGCACAGGCGAGGCTCTCGGTTTTGTGATGGATCAGCTGATGGCTGCCGGAGCGAGGGATGTACATTTCATACCATGCTATATGAAGAAGAACAGACCGGCATATCTGCTGAATGTGATATGCGATGAGTCAAACATCCTGACTATGGAGAATATCATATTCACACATACGACGAGTATCGGCATTCGCAGAATGGAGATGCAGCGGACGGTGCTGGATCGCAAGGAGATAACAGTCGATACGGAGTGGGGACCTGTCAGGATGAAAGAAGTGACTCTGAACGGTAAGAAACGGCTTAGTCCGGAGTATGATGACATTGCCGAGATCGCCGGAAGAACAGGCAAGCCGTTCGGAGATATTGAGAGAGAATGTATAATTCACAATTCATAATCCATGACAAACAAATAATCGCAGCCGCAGGCGGCGATTATTTGTTTATGAATAAATTTAATTTTCTTCTTGACATAGCGGTATTTTTATTGTATATTTATAATGACATTGTGTCAGAAACAAATAAAAAATAATATCAAGGAGTAAGAAATGGCTTGTTTTACAGTGCCGCTGGCTGAGGCGGTTGTGGTAAGTGCTGCGAAGGCAGTGATTTTGCGAAAGGGCGGCAATCATACCGAGGAAAAGTTGGAGAAGATTAAGAAAATGCGTGAGAATGTCGGCATTCTGGAGAAGATGCTTTACGGCGGCAGTGCACTGCTGGCAGTTGAACACTTATTTCACGGAGAGATTATGCTTTATCCGCCGTTCCTTACGGCGATGCAGACTCCTGAGAATATCCCTCAGATGCTGCACGAGATGTCTACAGTCGGGGTTGGGATGGCTCTTACGGTTACGGCTGCATGGGCTATCGCGATGGGCGTTCGTGCAATAATGAAGCGGTTTGCCAAGAAGTCGATTTCCGACAATGCGATGTAAGGAGCGAATATGTGCCTGATTATGACTATAATTGCGGCGATTGGTTTTACCGCTGCATGGATTATTCTGAGTAAGAATGATAAAAATGTGAAAAGTATCTTCACGACAATGCTTGCATTTTGGGGTGCTGCTTTAATGTGGAGCATCGACGGTGTTGCGAATGTTATCGGCGGAGAAGCATTCTTCGACATCAGTATGGAAGACACTGTGCTTGGACTGATCATCCTCGGATGCGGACTGATGTTGTTCGGTATCTTGACGCTTAAAGATCGAATATCTAACAGAGCGGTTCATAATTGAGATTGTGAAAATACCAAAATAAATATTGCTAAGAGGTTTCATAATGAAGAAAAAAATATTTGTTTTCATCTCTCTGTTCGCAGTGCTGGGCTGCGTATTCGCTCAGGATAACGCTGATAAAGATGCAGCATTAGATCTGAGCATCGTGCAGACGATCGATTTCTCAGCGTTGGCTCACAAAACCGATGACGAGAATGCTCCGATCGTGTATTATACGAAAGACATCTCTGCTGCAGGTATGCTGCGGCTGTATGAGAAACTCGGCTGGACTCCTGTCGGCAAGACCGGTGTAAAGATAAGCACAGGCGAGCCGCCTGCATCTAACTATCTGCGTCCGGCTCTGCTCAAAGACACGGTGCAGAAAGTCAACGGCACAATTGTAGAGTGCAATACCGCTTACGGCGGCTCTCGTGCATCGAATGCGATGCACAAGCAGGTCGTCAAAGATCACGGATTCTTAGATATTGCTCCGTTCGACCTGCTTGATGAGAAAGGCTCTGTCGCCATCCCGGTTGCCGGTGCTAAGCATCTTGTCAAAGGTGACTTCGTTGGTAAGAATTTCAAGAATTATAAATCATACCTCGTTATCTCTCATTTCAAAGGTCACGCAATGGGCGGTTTCGGCGGTGCGATTAAGAATCTGTCAATTGGATTCGGCAGCGGAACTTCGACCAAGGACAGCGGCAAGCTCTACATTCACAGCGGTGGCACGAAGACTAAAGCACCTATCAGCTGGTCTATAGAAGGTGATTATCATCTCGGATTCTTGGAGTCGATGGCTGAGGCTGCCAAAGGCGTATGTCAGTATATGAACGGCGGCAAGAATATCGCATTCATCAATGTAATGAACCGCCTGAGCGTAGACTGTGACTGCAACGGCAATCCTGATGAGCCGGATATGCACGATCTCGGTATCGTAGCATCACTTGATCCGCTGGCAATCGATCAGGCTTGCGTAGATATGGTCTATGCTGCACCGGACAGTGCCAAACTCCGAGAGCGTATAGAGACACGGCGAGGTATACATACATTGGAATATGCCGCCGAGATTGGGCTGGGAAATCGTAATTACAGACTGGTAGAGGTCGAATAAAAAACTGTCTGCCGAAGGCAGACAGTTTTTTATTCGAGGTATTATGATAGAAATCCTTCACCGCGAATTTGTATATCTTTGGTACTATTTCGACATTCAGCTGCGTCAGATATTTTGGTATTGGGTGATCGGTATCGTAATCGGATCATGCGTGAGCGTGTTCGCTAAGAAGTGGATACACATCGCGGCAGAATGGATAGGTCAAAAAGTTCCCGGCATTATCGGGATAATGGCAGCAAGCATACTGGGGATCGCATCTCCGCTGTGTATGTATGGCACGATACCGATTTGTGCCGCCTTCTCACGCAAAGGGATCAAAGACGACTTTCTTGCCGCATTTATGATGAGCAGCATCCTGCTTAATCCTCAACTGATTATATACAGCACAGCCTTGGGCGTTGGCTTGCTCTGGGTGAGGATATTGTCTTCATTCGTCTGCGGCATAGCTGCAGGATTATTGGTTAGGATATTTTATTGTTCTGCGTCATTCCCATGCTTGATGCGGAAATCTGGCAGTCATACAGATTGTCTGGTCACGCCCGACAATGACAGTGATCATTCTCGGGTAGATACCATCTCTAACTGCGGCTTCTTCAACTTTTCTGCATTTGACGATCCGCATAATCACGACACTCATCCTAATATAGTCATTCGGCTGCTGCTAAACATTCTTAGGAATATCAAAGCGACAGGATTGTGGTTCCTGGTCGGCATCGTGCTGTCTGCCGTATTTCAGCGGTATGTGCCTGCGGAGAGTATAGCTAAGATGTTCGGCAAAGAGCACGAGGGCTTCGCTCTGCTTATGGCGGCGACTATAGGAGTGCCGCTGTATGTATGCGGAGGCGGCACGATCCCGCTTATACTGCAGTGGCTCGCAGACGGGATGAGTGCCGGCAGTGTCGCTGCATTTATGATCACAGGTCCGGCGACGAAGATAACCAACCTCGGTGCACTGAAGATTGCACTCGGAGTGAAACATTTCATATTGTATCTGCTGTTCGTGATGACTTTCGCAGTGCTTAGCGGTTTTGTGGTGAATATTATATTATAAGGAGATAATATGACTTTATACATTAATGGGTGTGTTAGAGAGAAGTCTCGCACCAATGAACTGGCTCACGAAGTGCTGGCTCATTGCGGCACAAATGTGCAGGAGGTTAATCTCAATACAGAGCGTATAATGCCGCTTGATCGGCAGACGCTGGCTCATCGTGATGAATGTCTGGCTCACAGTCGGCTTGATGACAGCATTTTCCGATATGCTAAGCAATTTGCTGAGGCTGATACAATCGTGATCGCTGCACCATATTGGGATCTGCTCTTTCCTGCGAATATCAGGACTTATCTGGAACATATCTGCGTCTGCGGTGTGACTTTTCGCTACGGTGAGAATGGTATCCCACAATCGATGTGCCACGGCAAACGGCTGATCTATGTGACGACTGCCGGCGGACCGATATTCGAGCCGCATATCGGCTATGAGTATGTCAAAACTTTGGCTGTATCATTCTTCGGGATAAGAGATGTGAGGATGTTCAAAGCGGAGAATCTCGACATCATCGGAGCGGACATTCCGCGTATAATGAAGAATGCTAAAAATGAGATAAAATCGGCAATGGAGAATAAATGAATTACGAAGCGATAATAGTTGGTGCTGCGGCATTGGGGATGATCGGCATTTTCCATCCGATCGTTATCCGGTGTGAGTATTATTTCACATCGGGTGTGTGGCCGATATTTCTGGTTGTCGGATTGGCAGCTCTGATCGGAGCGTTGTTTACGCATGGTGTTTGGGCAGATCTGCTTGCAGTGTTTGGCTCATCGGCTCTGTGGAGCATTATTGAGCTTAAGAAGCAGACTAAGCGAGTCGAACGCGGTTGGTTTCCCAAGAATCCTAAGCGAAAATAGAGAATGGCATTGGAAAAAATAATTATGAAAAAAATATTCTTCCTTATAATAGTATTAATAATGATCGTGACTATGACTGTTAATGCCGCTGTCGGTGAAAAACTGCCCCAAACGGTGAAACTAAACTCTGGATATGAGATGCCGATTCTCGGACTCGGGACATGGACTCTGACAGGCAAGACTTGTGAGAATGCTGTCTACACGGCTATAAAATGCGGCTATCGGCTTATCGATACTGCGAAGTATTATGGCAACGAAGAATCTGTCGGGCGTGGTGTCCGCAGAGCTATACATGACGGGATCGCTAACCGGGATGAGATATTCATCACGACTAAGATCGTGCCGTGGAGCCGCAATCCGTCTGCTGACATTGATGACAGTCTGCGAAAACTCGGCACAGACTATATCGATCTCTGCCTGCTGCATCAGCACGGCTCTGACAAGGACGATGACGCTGTGTATCAGGCAATGATCAAGGCTGTCAAGTCAGGCAAGATCCGTTCTATCGGGATAAGCAACTTCTATACGGAGAAGTCCATTCGGCATTTCATCGATGATTTCGATATTCGTCCGGCAGTTGTTCAGAATGAAAATCACCTGCTGTGCCACAGTGAGTCGCTGCGGCTCTTCTGCGGTCGGTATGACATATATATCGAGAGCTATTATCCGCTTGGCGGACGAGGTCATGTCAGGGATCATCTTCAGAATGTGACTGTGCAGCGTATCGCCAAACAGAAGAGCAAACTGCCGGTGCAGATCATTCTCAGATGGCACTTACAGAGCGGCTATATCGCGATACCCGGCAGCAGCAATCCTGACCACATTCGGCAGAACTTCTCAGTGTGGGATTGGGAATTAAGCGACTCGGATATGGCTGCTCTTGAAGCACTGAATACCGGTAAGCGATATGAGAATTGGTAATAAATAATAATAAAATAAACAAATTATAATGAATTACATTCTAAGGAGACAATTATGAAAAAAATCATTACAATCATGACTATGCTCACTGTATGTGCAGCAGCTTTTGCACAGAATGCAAACAAAAATCTGATCGTCTACTTCTCTTTGTATGGCAATCAGAAGACCACATTGACTGACGCTGTTACAGAGGCGAGCCGAATGATGTATAACGGCAAACTGTGCGGCAATACTGAGGTCATTGCGAAGATGATACAGGAAGAAGTAGGCGGTGATGTCGTCCTTATCGAGACGCAGAATAAATTTTCCGACGGATATAATGCCGTTCTCGAAGAGGGCAAGCATACTAAGAATACCAAATACAAGGCAACGACGACAAAAGTCGATATGTCGAAATACGACAATGTATTTATCGGATTCCCGGCATGGTGGTATGATATGCCCGATCCGATCTTTGACTTCCTTGATAAGCATGATCTGAGCGGCAAGAATGTCTATGTTTTCGCGACAAGCGGCGGCAGCGGACTGATGCGATCTGTCAGTGAGATACAGGCAGCCGAGCCTAAGGCATCAGTGCACAAGAGCGGCTTCCATGTGTATTACACCGGCACGGCGAGAGCTAAGGCGGATGTGTCCAAGTGGCTCAAGAATGTGGGGGCAAAATGAAAAAACTCATCTCTATTTCGCTGATGCTGATGTGCATGGCAGTGATGTCTTATGCCGCAGCAAATAATTCTCCGGGAGATGATTATGTGCTTATCAAGGGAGGCTCATTTACGATGGGCAGTCCTGCAAATGAGGATTGGCGGAGCAGCGATGAGACCGCTCACACGGTCAGTGTCGGACCATTCTGGCTGTCGAGATACGAAGTTACGCAGTCGTTGTATCGCAGCATAATGAAGGATAATCCGTCAGACAACATTGGCGACAATCTGCCTGTCGAGTCGGTGACATGGACAGAAGCGATAACATTCTGCAATGAGCTTAGCCGTGCAAAAGGGAGAACGCCTGTATATACGATAAGCTCAGACGGCATGAGCGTGACTTGGGATCGTGCGGCTGACGGCTATCGGTTGCCGACTGAGGCAGAATGGGAATACGCGGCACGAGCCGGGACTAAGACACCGTTTTGGACGAAGAAAGTGCCCGGTGCGGATGATGTTAATTTCTACGGGCATTATCCGTATCAGATTGAGCAGAATTATTTTCATGATGAGGTACTGGAGACAAGACCCGGTGTGTATCGCGGTCATACAATTGCGGTAGGCTCATTCCAAGCCAATCCGTGGGGACTGTTCGATATATATGGTAATGTCGGAGAATGGTGCTTCGATCTGTATGGTGAGTATGATATATCCCGGAATAATAATCCGACCGGAGTTGCGAGCGGAACCCGACATGTTCATCGAGGCGGCGGCTGGAATGACTTCGGCAAGAATCTTCGCAGTGCATACAGAGCCGCCGCTCCTTCGGATAACAGGCTGCCAAATGTCGGCATAAGGCTTGCTGTAAGTGTGGATAATGCTCTGCGTGATAAGGTGACGATCAGTGAGAGTGCAGAATCGACTGCATCAAAGCCGTCAGCAAAGAAGACACTCATCGTGTATTATTCGTGGAGCGGCAATACAAGAGGTGTCGCCAATGAGATACGCAGGCAGACAGGCTTCGATGCAGTGGAGCTGACGCTGGTTAAATCGTATTCGCAGAACTACAATAAGGTGCTAAACGAAGCTCAGCACGATCAGCACATACAGGCTCGTCCTGCACTCGCTGTTAAGATTGATAACTTCGATCAGTATGATACCGTCATACTCGGCTATCCTAACTGGTGGGCTTCAATCCCGATGCCGATAGCGACTCTGCTGGAGAGTTATGATTTCAGCGGTAAGACTATTCTGCCGTTCTGCTCTCATGGCGGAGGCCGATTCGGGCAGAGCCTTACGGCGATAGCCAAACTTGCTCCGAATGCCAAACTCGGCGAGGGCTTGTCAGTGCATTACAGTGGTGGCGGTTCATTGTCCAAAGATGTGACCAAGTGGCTGGCCAAAAACGGAATGAGATAAAGCGACTATACAAAGGAGTTTAACATGGAATGTGATGAGATCGTAGTAAATATGTGGGAGATGACGGAAGAGGCTCTGCAGGAATATAAGCGTGAGGCGGAGCTGATATTCCGGCTCAATCAGACAATGCCCGGCACAGCGGAATATCAGGATATACTGAATGGCTTATTTCCTGGAATGGGCGAGGGCAGCACGGTACGCAATCCGCTGATAACAGTGGCTCATTCAAGCGGCGTGCATATCGGCAAAAATGTGTTTATTAATGCCGGGGCCGTGCTGATGGCACGAGGCGGCATCACAATCGAGGATGATGTGCAGATTGCTGCAAATGTGCAGATATTGACGAATAATCACGACCCTTATCACCGCGAGATCCTTACATGCAAGCCGGTGCTGATCTGCAAAGGAGCATGGATCGGAGCCGGTGCGTCGATTATGCCGGGAGTTCGTGTCGGTAAGTACGCTATCGTCGGAACTTCGGCAGTCGTAACCAAAGATGTGCCGGACTATGCTGTCGTAGTCGGTATGCCTGCTAAGGTGATCAAGATGCTTGATCCGGAGAAGTTTAACTGATTAGCAATAGTAAAACAAACCAAATCACATACAAGGGGTGACTATGACAGCACAGCAGCGTCTCAGAATGAGTATAGATATATCGATGACTGTCTTGTCCATTATACTTATGGGCGGCAATTATTTCTTCCCGTGGAATGGTGTGCATGAGATCTTAGGTGTGGTCCTGCTCATTCTGTGGACTGTGCATATCATCCTCAATCATCACTGGTATGCAGCTATGTTCCGCGGGCGGTATCCTGTCCGCCGTATCGTGCAGACTGTCGTGAATGCCGGCATCCTCATCTGTGCCGTGATGCTGATGATAAGCGGCATAATGCTGTCGCAGCAGGTGTTTGCATTCCTGCATATCGGCTTCGGTGCTGACTTTGCCCGCAAGACGCACATGCTTGCCAGTCACTGGTATTTCATCCTGATGTCGCTGCATATCGGGATGCACCTCGGACAGATGACTGCAAGAATAAAAGCAAAACGGCATAAGCCTCTGTCTCGGCCTGCTAAGATTATCATTATCATTGTCTTCGCTGCGGTGTATATCTACGGCATCTATGCCTTTATCTATCGCGGCTTATGGCGGTATCTCATCCTATTGCAGCAGTTCTTCTATCTCGATCTGGAGCGTGGCTATATTGTCTTCTTCACCGACTATCTTGCGATGATTATTGCGATCGCTATGACTGTGTGGGGCGTGGAGAGGAGGAATAATTCATAATTCATAATTCATAATGCGGTGAAAAAAGGTAAAAATCGATATTTTCTGATGGAAAATATCGATTTTTTGATATTGAGAATAATAATAATTTATCACTTGAAAAAAAGTTATATTTGTTGTATACTTAGGAAGCATTAAGAATTTAATAATTGTTTTCAATCGAGTTGTCTTTGGTGAGAATAAATGACATATATAGACATTTTTGCTGGTTGTGGAGGCTTATCTGTGGGGTTATATAATGCTGGGTTTCACGGACTATTTGCCATTGAAAAAAATAAAGATGCTTTTTCAACCTTAAAATATAATCTTATAGATAAGAAACATCATTTTCTTTGGCCTGATTGGCTTGATGTCAAAGAGTATGATATAAATAAAATTCTTGAAAAAAATCAAGAACAGCTTATTTCTCTTCGTGGACAAGTTGAACTAGTTGCTGGCGGACCACCTTGTCAAGGCTTTTCAATGGCTGGTAAACGCAATAAAGATGATGACAGGAATAAATTGGTTGAATCATATATAAGTTTTATTGATCTGGTTCAGCCAGAAGCTCTTATTTTTGAAAATGTTCATGGATTTACTGTAGAATTCAAAGATCATAAGAAGTATTCAAGTTTTGTTTGTGAACGACTTGTATCATTAGGTTATAAAATAGCTTTTCATGTTATAGATGTTTCGCAATATGGTGTTCCTCAAAAAAGGCATAGATTCATTCTTGTAGCAATGAGGAATCACAATCCAGAAGCTGTCTTCACTTGTTTAGAGCGTAATAGAGTTGATTTTTGCCATAGAAGGGGAATTGAAACAACAACATCCATTCATGATGCAATAAGTGATTTAGAAAAATATCATGGCACCTGCCAATCTCCTGATACAAAAAGATTTCAGGCCGGTATATATGGAAACGCTGAATCTGGGTATCAAAGATTAATGCGACATGACATACAAAATCAGACGGGTGTTGTTGATAGTCATAGATTTGTAAATCATTCAGAAGAAATCGTTAGTCTTCATAATGACTTATTGCAGAATGCTCCAAAAGGAAAGCGCATAACACCTAAAGATGGAATTGTAGAAAATCTAAAGAGGCGAGGAGTAACTGTATTGGATGCAAATTCCCAATCCCCTACAATTACTTCAATTCCAGATGAACTTGTGCATTATGAAGAACCAAGAATTCTTACTGTTAGGGAACATGCTCGTATTCAGAGTTTTCCTGATTGGTTTGAGTTTAAAGGGAAATATACATCAGGTGGACAGCGTCGAAAAATGGAAGTTCCTCGCTATACTCAGGTAGGGAATGCAGTTCCCCCTCTTTTCGCAGAACAAATTGGACTTGCTTTGATGGAGGTTTTGAATGGATAATCTTCAGTTTAAAGTAAGTTCTGCTGTAAAAGATTTAGTGGGAAGAGATCTTATTAGAAATGATAACATTGCAATTTTTGAGCTTGTTAAGAATTCTTATGATGCTTACGCAACAAAAGTTGAGATTACTTTTGAACCAAAAAGAATTATCATAGCGGATAATGGTAAGGGAATGTCATTTTATGACTTAAGAGATAAGTGGCTCTTTCTTGCTTATTCTGCAAAAAAAGATGGTTCAGAAGATTCTGAAGATGATAAACAGAAGTCTTATCGGGATAATATAAATCGTCATTTTGCAGGAGCAAAAGGTGTCGGTCGTTTTTCTTGTGACAGACTTGGAGCAAAACTTGTTGTAACAACAAAGAGTCAGAAAGATAAAAATGCTGAACAACTTACTATTGATTGGACTGCATTTGAAAAGGATCAGAAGAAAGAATTTATAGAAGTCGATGTTCAGCATGAATCATTATCTGCTCTGCCAAAGTTCCCAGAGAATAAAGAGACTGGAACAATTCTTGAAATAACAAATTTGCGAAGTATTTGGGCACGAGATGAAATTTTTGAATTGCGAAAGGCCCTTGAAAAATTAATTAATCCATTCTCTGAATCAAATGACTTTTCAATAGAGATTATTTGTGATTGGTTGAAACAATCTGATGAGAAGGAAAGGTCGTCTACTAAAATAAAAAGAAAGATTGTAAATGGTATAATTAATAACAGTATATCGCAGGTAATATCAATAAAAACAACAAAAATAGATGTTATACTCAATAAAGATTATATTGAGACAGCTATTATTGATCGTGGCATAGAGATTTATCGTATTCGTGAAAAAAATATTTTTAACAAACTTAATTCTGTAAATATAAACCTATATTTCTTAAATCATGCAGCTAAAACTGCATTTTCTATGAAGATGGGCGTTCAACCTGTACAATATGGTTCAATTTTTTTATTCCGCAATGGCTTTAGAATTCTTCCATTTGGTAATCCCGGTGATGATAGCTGGAAACTCGATTATAGAGCACAGCAAGGATATAACCGGTTTATTGGTACACGAGATTTGTTTGGTCGGGTAGATATTCAAACAGATAATATTAATGAGTTTAAGGAAGTATCAAGTCGAGATGGTGGTTTGATAGAATCAGAAACAACCTTGCAGTTAAAACATCTTTTTGAAATAACTCATCATCGTTTGGAACGATATGTTACTGGTGTTTTATGGGGTGAAGGATTTTTAAAACGTCAGTATTTTAAAGATGTTGCAAATGTAGAAAAAAATAGAGCAATACTCAGAAAAGATAAAGAACTTGATTCCGCAGATTATGTAATTACCTCTAGTCTTGGAAGTAAAATAGATTTTGTCCAATTAGTAAAAACTCTCATTAGTGATAAAAATATAGAAGTACTCTCATACAACAAAGCACTCGCAAATATTTTCTCTGAACCAACTCTATTTGATGATGCAAATCCTCAAGTTATTACAGATTTGGAGCGTATTGCAGAAAAAACAAAAGACGGAGACTTGATGTCTTCTATTGATGAAGCAAAACAGAAAATTATAGAACTTCAGAAACAAAAAGAACTTGCTGAACAAAAAGCTGAAGAAGCTACTATTCGTGCTGCTCAAGCAGAAGAAGATAGAAATAAAGCTCAATATGAAGCTAAAGTTGCTAAAGTAAAACAGGAAAAAGCAGAAAAAGAAAATAAGGAGCTTCATAAACATGTTGACAGAATTACTTCAGAGAATCTCTTTCTTACATCAGATGTTAGTAAAGATGTGAAGCAATTAAGTGCTTTGCAACATCATATTACACATACTTCAAGTTTTATTCATTCGTTGGCAATGAAAGCTCTTGATGCCATTAATTCTGATGATAAGGAGAAAACTATAAAATTTATAAATCAGATTCTTTTTGAAAATACAAAAATAGTGACACTTTCAAACTTTGTAAGTAAAGCAAAATTTGATTTAATGGCAAAGAAAATTACAAAAGATATTGTGAATTTTGTGAACGAGTATATGCTTAATGTATATGCAATATCAAATAAAGATGAAATACAAATACATGTTGAAGAAACAAAAATAAAAAATGTTATGCTGTTTGCTCCTATAGATTTTATTGTTGTTCTTGACAGTTTGCTTGATAATTCAAAAAAAGCAAAGGCAAAAAATGTATTTATTAAGTGGAAGGAATGTAATGAAAGTGTTGAATTCCATTTTTCTGATGACGGGAAAGGAATCCCTGATGAGTATTTGCCTAAAATATTTAATTATCGCTTTACAACAACCGGTGGTGGTGGTTTAGGTTTATATCATGTTAGTGAAATTTGTAAAAAAATGAATATTGATATAAAAGTGAATAATAAAAATATAGGTACAGAGTTTATTTTTGTTTTTGCAAAGGAGAAGTAGATATGGGGTTACAATATAACATACTTTGGCTTGATGACAGAATTGAAGAATATCAAACATTGGAAATAGATGAATATTTAGAGCAGTATTTAGATGAACTCTTTTTTTCTCCTCATCTTTATATGTATGAAACTATCGAAGATGCAAAAAAAAATCTAGAAAAAAAGAAGTGGGATGTTATTTTTTCTGACTTTAATATAAACGAAAGTAAAAATGGAGAACAATTTATTCGGGATATTCGTAATAATAATATAAACTCAGAAGTTTTATTTTATTCCGCACAACAGGATTTGCCGAAGATGGAGATTGATAGGATTTCTTTTTTGAGACTTTCCTCAGATAAAGCCTATGAAGAATTAAAAGGAAAAATGAAATCTGTTATTGATTTGACAGTAGAAAAGTTAAATGACTTAACAAATCTTCGCGGTCTCGTAATGTCCGAAGTAAGTGAACTTGATGATAAAATGAAAAATATTGTAGCTGATTATTGTAAAAAAAGCGTAGATAACGAGCAAGAGTTGCGAAATTATATCATTGGAAAAATCGAGGAACATTTAAAAGGAAGTTTAGATACATCTCAGTCAAAATGTGATAAAAAATGTATTCATCAATGGAAAAATAAAACAATTTCTGAAGTTGTTTTTGAACAGAACTTTGATTCATACACAACAGCAAGGGCATTAGATCATATATTAAAAAAACAGTCGATTCCTGATGTTAATAAATTTTTAGATGATTATTATAAAGCAATTATTAAAAATAGAAATGAATTAGCACATTGTAGAACAAAACTAAAAGAAGATGGAAGTGAAGTTCTTATAACAAAAAATGGTGAAAAAGAATTCACTTCTGATGATATAAATAAAATTCGTAAAAATATTATTGGTTATCATAAAATGTTTGAAAAACTAAAAACAAATTTGTAATGGAAAGACATAATATCATTAATTAATACTTTGATATTTTATCATATAGAAAGTATATTTGTTGGGTAATAAGATGAATAAAGATGAATCCTTAAATTTCATAGATTTATTTGCAGGGTGTGGAGGACTTTCTGAAGGTTTCTATCGTGAAGGTTATAATGCTTTACTTCACCTTGAAATAGATCCTATAGCTTGCAAAACTCTTCGTACTAGGATGAAACATTACAATTACACCGATGAAGAAATTGAAAAAGCAGTTCTTTGTGATGATATTACAAGAGTTGGTATAATTGATGAGATAGAATCTCGTTTGACGGACAAGGTTGATATTATTATTGGAGGACCGCCTTGTCAGGCTTTTTCAACGCAAGGACGTGCTCAGGATCCTGATTCAATGAGAAATGATCCAAGAAATTATTTGTTTGAGAACTATTTACAGATTCTTAATCATTTTAAACCAAAGTTTTTTGTTTTTGAAAATGTGCGGGGACTCCTTACGGCTAAACCTACAGGGAATAAGATATTTGATATAATCATTTCAGAAATGCGAAAAACATATAAGGTTTGTGATAATCCTAAAATAATTCTTTTGAATGCCGCAGATTATGGTGTGCCTCAAATACGTCAAAGGGTTATTCTTATAGGTGTTAGGAATGATTTAGCAATAGAACCAGAAGAAATATATTTGAACATTGTGAAAACTCATAGTAGTAATCCTGATGATGGAATACCATCTTATGTTACTGTTCGTGATGCAATATCTGATTTGCCGTCACTACAAGCTGGTGAGGGGGCGGATGTGTGTCCATTAACAAATAATCAGAATAGTAATGAATATATTTCAATGATAAGAGATAAAACTTTTGAAAGTATATATAATCATAGAGCTAGATTTCATAATGAAAAAGATAAAGAACGATATAGAATTCTAAGTTCTCATGGTAATTGGCAATTAAAGGATTTGCAAAAAGTCAGACCTGATTTAGTAAATCATGATCCTAAACATTTTGGAAATAGATATACTGTTCAAGAGTGGGATAAGCCTGCTAAGACAATTTGTGCACATTTATATAAAGATGGAAATTTGTTTATTCATCCTGACTCAAAACAAGCTAGATCTTTTACTGTTCGAGAGGCTGCAAGGGTTCAATCTTTCCCAGATGATTTTTATTTTGAAGGTTCAATGACAGAACAATTTAAACAAGTTGGTAATGCTGTTCCTCCTTTGATGGCTCAAGCATTTGCTATTGCTTTGAAAAGTTTCTTGCAGGAGATAGAAAAATAATTATGTATAATTTTATAGATTTGTTTTGTGGTGCAGGTGGATTTTCTAAAGGTCTTGAAATGGCTGGTTTTAATTGCATTGGAGGAATAGATAATGTTGATGTAATTGTGAAAACCCATGCTTTAAATCATAGAAACTCTAAATCAATATGCTGTGATATTCGTGAAATATCGCCAGAGAAATTTTCTGAAATAATAGGTAATAAAAAAGTTGATGTTATTATTGGTGGACCACCATGCCCTACTTTTTCTACTATCGGTGATGCAAAAATCCGTTCAGTTACAGGAAAACCAACAGAAGAAGATCCAAGAAATCAATTGTTTCTAGAATATCTTAAATATGTGGATTATTTTCGACCAGAAATTTTTGTTATTGAAAATGTTCCAACTTTCATTACAAAGTATAAAGGAAAGATTTTTAATACCGCTGTTGAAATTATTGAATCCATAGGAAAAGAGGAAAACGGTGGAAGTGGTTTGTATGAAGTTATAAAACCTGTTCAGGTTCTTAATGCTGTTTATTATGGAGTACCGCAAACAAGGAAAAGAATGATACTTGTAGCACATAAAAAAAACTTAAAGAAATTTGAATATCCTCTTCCAACTCATTATTATGATCAAGATGATAAGAAGGGATTAAAGCACTTTGTTTCTGTCAGTGATGCAATTTCGGATTTGCCAAAAATTACAGATAATTGGCGAGTTTCAGAAGTTGAATATTCGAAATTTGATAATCTAAGCGAATATCAGAGAATAATGCGATCTCATAATAATAAGAGTACAGTGGCGAATAATATATGCCGAATGTCTAATAAAAGAGCAAAGCAAGTTTTCCAACATATGAAACAAGGTAACATTTATATGGATTTACCAAAAGAGATTCGTCAAATTCTTCCTTTTCGGGAAGATATTTTTAGAGATAGGTTGAAACGGCTTGTTGAAAATGAACCATCATGGACTGTTATAGCTCATATAGGTATGGATGGTTATATGTACATTCATCCTACTGAAAATAGAACTCTATCAGTAAGAGAAGCAGCTAGAATACAGTCTTTCCCTGATGATTTTAAATTTGTTGGTAATCAACAGGAAACCTATGTACAAGTCGGAAATGCTGTCCCCCCACTTTTGGGAAAAGCTATTGGTGAAAGT
Source organism: Spirochaetales bacterium (assembly GCA_017540815.1). GTDB lineage: Bacteria > Spirochaetota > GWE2-31-10 > GWE2-31-10 > MWDO01 > RGIG6909. The sequence goes on along the minus strand of JAFYAI010000132.1, from coordinate 21,684 downwards.
ATTATGGAATATCTAAAAAAGGAGTAGAAGATATGATATATATTCGGAAACTATTTACACAAGATTTACGCGATGGAAAACAAATTGCATTTCCAAAAGAACCTTCGTATGATTTTTTCAAATTTGACTATCAAAACAACGAAGCAGATAGAAATATTGAGTTTACATTTGAAACAAATAATGAAAAGTATATAACATTTGAAGGGAAAAAAATTCAAACTCGACTATATGCAGCTCGTTCAGAATCTCGTATCGATGGAGAACTAAAAGCATTTATTCGAGATGATTTAAAAATTGAAATTGATGATTTATTAATTTTACAAAGTGATGGCAAAAATAATAGTAAATTCAAATTCAATGTAATTCTTAAAGATGATGAAGAATATCCTCTTTATATGAAGATTATATCTTCAGCCAATCATTCTCTTATAGAAGATAAAGGTGCTAAACTACAATCCGAAAAAATTGACAAACCCCACAACCGCATTATCTTCGGTGCTCCGGGAACAGGAAAAAGTTATCGACTTTCAATAGACGCTGAAAAGTATTTTATGTTTAATGAAACAAAATTTTTGTTGAGGCTTGATAATTTAAAAAAGGAGGCCATATCATATAATAAAGATAATAATAGTATGAGCAAAGGTGCCTATTTTACAATGTTAGGTTTCAAGTATTATGATGTTATTGATGAGTATATACATAAGAATAATAATAAAGATTTAAAGCAAGAATTGGGAATAGATGATTTTCCTAAAGACCAAATTTTGTCTGGTTGTGGTGCTGCAAAAGAGATAGGATACAACATTTCTCCACCAAATAAAAAAGGTACTAATCTCGAACGAGTCACATTCCATCCAAATTACAGTTACGCTCAATTAGTTGGAACATATAAGCCTGTAAGTAGTACAACTGATATGATTATTGATGATGAACAAAAACGAGTCCTTCAAATATTGCAGAATCAAAATATGTCTGCTCAACAGAAATATGATAGCTTGTATAAAAAGTTTAAAGATAACAATACTTTAACACGACTTCCGTTGTTGGTGGGTATTTATTCAGATGATGATTTTAAGACAAGGAAGGCAGACGGAACACCTGCTGCTAATGATAATGATGTTGAGAAAAATCACGGTAAGGCTATTAGACCATTTATTAATCTCTCTTCCAATTCTAACTCTGAGATAAAATACGAATATGTTCCAGGTCCGTTTATGCGTGTTTATGTTGCTGCAAAAAATAATCCATCTCAAAACTTTCTTCTGATTATTGAAGAAATTAATCGTGCAAATGTTGCTGCCGTTTTTGGAGATGTGTTTCAGTTACTAGATAGAAAATCAGATGGAACAAGTGAATATCCTATAACCGCAAGTGAGGATATTAAAAAATATCTCGAAAGGAACGGAATTGAAGAAACTGAACTTTCCATTCCTTCCAATATGTACATTTGGGCGACGATGAATAGTGCCGATCAAGGTGTATTCCCGATGGATACTGCATTCAAGCGAAGATGGGAGTTTGAATATATCGGGATAGATGATAATGAGGACAAAGTAAAAGATTATGAAATTCCTATTCCAAACGGAAAAAATGTTAAATGGAATAATCTTCGCAAGGCTATCAATAACAGATTAATTTCACTTGGTATAAACGAAGATAAACTTTTAGGACCTTTCTTCTTAAGTAAGTCAATATTAGAGAATGCGATGAATGATACTGACAATTTTGTAAAGTTATTTAAGAGCAAGGTTTTGATGTATCTGTTTGAAGATGCTGCAAAAATGAAAGTAGGTCAGATTTTTAATATTAATAATGATAAAAAAATCTTTTCTGAAATTTGTAAAAAGTTTGATAAAGATGGAGTGGATGTTTTTACATTTAATGGAAATGATAAAGAAACTGTAATAGGTACTGATAATACAACAGATAATTCTGAGACCTCGTAATAAAGATTGATTGTCATAAAGAATAAAATGCAGCCATTACCAAAAAATAATATTAAAACCGCTTTTTTTCGTGAAGGACATCATTATTCGCTTTCTGATTTAATGAAAAGTTTTTCTCTTGATAGGGAAAAGACAAAGAAGGATATAAGTACTTTAAAGAAATACAGTGTTTTAAAGACAGTTCGTAAGAATAAACCTGAATACTCTGATTTGTCTGATCAGGATATAATCGTTGGTGAAATACCGGATGATTCTGATGAGTTTGTCTATTTATTTACTTTTGTTGGTGTTATACTTTTGGAAGATGTTGTTCTTTTTTGTTATCCAAAGTATATTGATAAATATAATAACGATAATGACAGAGATGATTTATTTCAAGAATGTCAAAACATTATAAAAGTAATTGAAAAATACAATCAGAAAGAACAGCTTGTTTATCTTTATGATGGAGATACAGGAAATAAGCAGTTTAACAGATTGGAAATCTCACTTCATATTATACTTGATTATTTTGAAAATGATTTGTATTCCAATCAGCATGACATTATTGAGCTGAATGGCGATGGAGAAATCCTTTGGGATAAAACTATCAATGAATCTTTTGCATTTATAAAAAACAATACACCGTATTATCTTGATATTTACACTCGTGATAATACAGAAAATGATCTTGATTATATTCGTCGTTTGCATGGTGCAATTATTAGTGAATGCTCACGGAATTTGGACAAAGGACGATTGCTTGATTTATTTGATTTGCCTAAGGTGGAACTTACAGATCAAAGTCTTGATGATTTTGGTGATACCGACTATATAAAATATCGTTTAGAATGCGAATTAAAAAATCAATTTGTAACGAAGAAACAAAATCTTTTGAAAACTCTTTATACTTATATTTCTGAACAACATTCTAATATGTCAGATGTTTCTTTCAGTTTATACGGCACAAATGCATTCAATCTTGTTTGGGAAAAGGCTTGTGCGGATGTGTTTAATGATGTGAAGAATGTGTCAATAATGCAGTTAAAGAATATCAATAAACTTGATAAAAATATAAACAAGCATAATGATAATTCCACTCTTTGTGATTTGATTGAGAAAGCACGCTGGTCAATTAATAATGATGTGTTTGATTCTGATAAAACATTAGAACCGGATATTATTTCTATTCATAATAATACTTTCTTTATTCTTGACGGGAAGTATTATATTCTAAGTGAGAATAAGCCGGGTATTCAAGATGTTGTAAAGCAGTTTGCTTATCAAAAGGCTTTTACGGAGTTTGTCAGTGAATACAAGTTTGATAAAATAGGCAATGCGTTTTTATTTCCGAAACTTCTTTCCGAATGTGATAATAAAGAACAACCTATTGAATGTGTAGGTGCAGTTCAGTTTGATTTGATGCAGTCTTATGGGTTTAAGCTGTTGGCACCGATACAGGTTATTAAACTTGATCCTGATTATATTTTTAAGAAATATTTGAATGGACATTTGTGTGAAGATAAATTATATGATGTGCAAGAAATTAATTATACATATTTGAATAAATCCAATGAATCTTTAATTCTAAATCAACAGTATGAACCGGTTATGGTTGGATTTATTAGAACTGATTATTTTAATAAGATTAATGAAAGATGTCAAAATGGGAAGGATGAGTTTTTATTTTATTTTTATAATACTCAGAAATCAGATTTTAAGCAATACTATATCAATCCTGAACTTTTTGATTGTACTAAATTTATAGGTCGTTCTGATACTGATAAAGTAATTGTTGGTGATATTAAAAATGAGGTTCAAATATTGACTGCCAAGAAACTGCAAGAAAGGCTTTTAGATTATGACATAGAAAAAAAAGAATTTGGTGCATCAAGTTATTATTGTGTTGCGGTTAAAAGCGTTAAGATTATTCCAAAATCAGAAAAACAACACATTTTATCCGCAGTAGAACAGAAAGAAAAAGAAATCACAAGTCAGTATATAATCAGTAATTACACCCCCTGGGTATATCTGAACTGCCCCCATAATTTAGGACAGTTTATGCAACAGCCCCATTAGGAGCTTGCCAATTAAGATTTTTTTTGTATTCGTTCATTATTGTAATAATTTATAAAATCCTCTATCAGTTTTTTTGTATTTTCATACGACATAAGTTTCTTATTCAGACATTCATCATATCCGCTTTCTACTTTCAATGTTCCAAAGAAATGTTCCATACACGCATTGTCCCAACAGTTCCCTCGTCGACTCATACTCTGCACTATTCCATATTCCTTTATCTTCTTCCGAAATTCTATCCCGAAATAGATTGATCCATGATCTGTATGAAAAAGTAATCCCTTCAATTCACCGGTCTCTCTCAGGCTCTCTATTGTATCCAATGCCAGTTTTTCGTCATTATGCTTTGACATTATATATGATACTATCTTTCTTCGATGCAAATCAAGCACTGCACTAAGATACAGCCAACCGTCAGTCGTTTTGAAATATGTCACATCCGAACACAGTTTTTTCATAGGCTCATCACTGTCAAAATCCCGATTGAGAATATTTTGCGGTATCTCCTTTTGGCTCTCTTTTTGCTGCTTATAATATCCTTTCGGGTGCTTTCTCCTACGATTATTCGCCAAAAGCTCGTTTTCTCGGCATATTCGCTCTATTCTCTTGTGATTCACAACTATTCTAAACCTTTTATATAATTCTTTCGCTTTTGCCTTACTTCCCCGCTTATTCAAAATCTCAGTCGGCAACTGTTTCAATAATCCAATTATGTATTCATCTTCTTCTTTCTTTTTATCCGATTTCTCATGATAATATGCCGTTTTTGAAATCCCTGCGGCACGGCACGCTGATCGTTTGTTCAGTGTTGAATTATTGTTTATACATTTAATCAGTGCTGCCTTTTTCATTTTTTTTTTACTCTGCTTTGCTATTTCTTCTTCCAACATTTTTGCATAAGTTTCCCAAAATGCTGCCGCAGCTCTTGCATTTTCATATTCTTTTTTTGATATGTCGCTTTTCTTTTTCTTCTTCTTGTTTCCCATTAGTGTAGACATATTCAGCCTTGGATTTAAACACCAACTCCGAACAAGGTCTCTTGTAAGTCCAAACTCATGAGCAAGCCGCTTATAACCAAATACTCCTTTCCTGTACTTTAACACAACTTGCTTTTTAAAGTCAAGTGCATATTGCCGCCTTTCCATTTTTTTGCCTCCAAAATTTGTCCTAATTTTGGGGGCAGTTCAACCCACATATCTCCATTCTGTAATACCCCCCCATCCTCAATACAATCCGATTAAAATAATTCTAAAAAAAAGTAAATATTTTCTTGGACTTATTTCAAATTTTATGTTAAGGTGTATTAAGGAGTTATCATGATAAACTGGAAAAATTTAAAATTTATTCTAATAATTGTTTCTGCAATTGTGTTTCTGAATGTCGTGACGCATCATATATTCAGAATGAAATCAGATGCGAAGTTTGAGTCTCTGTCTTATAATAAGATTTTGGAGCTTGCGAATGGAACCGGGCCTGACCTCAAACTTGCCATGCAGATGGCTCGTTCACCTGCAATAGTTGACTATATGACAGACCCGTCTAATGCTGAGTTTGTTCGGATCGCATTCCGTGAATTGCAAATATTTCAAGACAACTATAAGTCACACAGAACATTCTGGATCTCTGATCGGGATCTGCGTTACTACTCTAATATGGAGTATATATATAAGCTGGATAAGTCCGATCCTGCTAATGCGTGGTATGAAGCGACGCTGAACAGTGGAGACGATTATCAGTTTTATGTTGATTATGACATCGGTTTGCAGAAGACTTTTATGTGGATCAATGCCATTGTTTATAATGCACAGCGTAAGCCGCTTGGGATTGCAGGCACGGGAATTGAGCTGACAGATTTCATAGAGACGATGTATAACAATCTGCCGTCAGGAGTAGTGATGTATATGTATAACTCTGCCGGTGAGATCTCAGCATCGAATGTGATAGAGCATTTGGAGAATAAGGTCAAGATTACAGAGGTCAAGCCGGAACTGAAGAAGATGAAGTCTCTGTTTCCCAATGAGCGTGACACTTTGTCTACCGTCCATGGGCAGTATTACATCATTCCGCTGAATCAGATTGGCTGGACAATGCTGATGTTCATCCCGTTTACATTTGGAGCATTTATAGAGAGTGTGTCAATCCCGTTTGTTGTGCTGCTCATAGTCTCTATGTTTGTGCTGATATTCGTGGCTATACTTAGTATCTTTACTCCGCTTTACGATGTGCAGCAGACGATCTCAATGATTGCATCCGGTGATGCGGATCTTTCAATGCGTCTCAATACTAATCTGCGAACTCAGTTTAGGGTGATCCATCATATTGTCGGTGGATTTAACGAGTTTCTGTCGAAGATGCAGGATATGGTTATTGGACTGAAAGATTCCGAGCAGAAACTGTTATCTGTTGCCGGTGAATTGAAAGTAAACGCTTCTGATACATCCGAGTCGATAGTCAGCATTACTGATAATATCCAGAATGTGCACGGACAGATCGATAGTCAGGATGATGGTATTCAGAAAACCTCTAAAGTAGTGGAGTCTGTATCTTCGGAGATCTCGCATTTAATGAGGATGATTGAGACGCAAAGCAACAGTATTGATGATGCGTCATCTGCTGTCGAAGAGTTTGTCGGCAGCATCGATGCGATTAACAAAGCAATGAACTACATGGCGACATCTTTTACTCAGTTGGACAATGAGGCTCGCAGCGGTGTTGACAAACAGGCTAAGGTTAATGATCAGATTGTGCATATTGATAATCAGTCCAAGATGCTGCAGGATGCCAACACTGCCATTGCTGAGATCGCCAGCAAGACTAATCTCCTTGCAATGAATGCTGCTATCGAAGCGGCACATGCCGGTGAGTCAGGCAAAGGCTTTGCCGTCGTTGCAGGTGAGATTAGGAAACTATCAGAGACTTCTTCCAAACAGTCTTACTCGATTGGAGAGTTGCTGTCGAATATAGAGGGAGGCATTGCCGATATTGTAGCGGCTTCTAAAGAGTCAAGTGAGTCATTCTCATCATTATCTGATACTATTCGCAAGACAGATTTGCTTGTTCGGAATATGCAGCAGATTATGGATAAGCAGAATACAAGATCTCGGCAGATCATTGACGCTCTGCGTTCTATGGATGATAATACTATCGCTGTCAAGGATGCCTCTTCACAGATGATGAGCGGCAACAGCCGCATAATGGAGCAGATGAAGTGGCTGCAGGACAGTGTGTCATTGATAGAGCAGAGTATGAAGCAGATCTCTGCGGAGACTAATACCATTACTGAGAATGGCAAAACTCTTGAAAATAGTTCTGTCCGCATGACAGAGTCAGTCAGTGCGATCAGTAATGAGATTGGCAGGTTCAAAGTCTGATTTTTCGATAAATCACTCTTGACAATTTTGTTTAATTGATATATTCTTATTCTGCGGATTTTTTCCGCAGAATATCTCATTTCGCTTGGAGTGACTATGACACCGCAACCGGATCATTATTTATTACTGCTGCAGGATTTTCGTCATGCAACTGATGATTTCTTTACACCGCTTTTTGAAGGTATATCTGCTTTGGCAGTCAGTCCGGCTATCATCATTTTGGCAGCTGTTCTGTATTGGACTTGGAATAAGCATGGCGGAATGTGGTTCTTTTTCGGGTATTCGGCGATACAGTATGTCAATGCCGTTATCAAACTGACATGCTGCATATATCGTCCGTGGATATATTGTCCCGGTCTGACACCTGCCGGCAGATCAATGGAGACTGCATTGGGCTACTCATTTCCGAGCGGGCACAGCTCCTCGGCTGCAGCGATCTATGGGACACCGCTGTTTGCTCTGCGTAAGACTCGGCCTGTGTCTGCCATTCTGCTTGGAGTGATGATACTGCTGACTATGTTCAGTCGCAACTATCTCGGAGTCCACACTTTGCAGGATGTGCTTGTCGGAGTGAGTGTGAGTCTTGTGATCGTCATTATGATTAAGAGACTGATAGTGTGGGTGGACAATGGTTCTAACCGCGATGTGATAGCGGCTGTCTGTGCGATGTGCCTTATTATTGCTGCGATGATATATTTCCTTGTCAAGCCATATCCGATGGACTATATCGACGGAGAGCTGCTTGTCGATCCGGTAGAGATGCAGGCGACTGCATTTATGGGGCTGGGATTCCTGACAGGATTTATCATCGGCTGGCTTATCGAGCGGAGATTTGTCGGATTTGACAACAGCGGCACGCTCCTGCGGAAGAGCCTGTGCAGTGTTGTGGGCATCGTGATCTTTGCTCTGATATATATGCTGCTGCATAAAGTAATTCTGCGTCCGCTGTCTGCGAATTGGCGGCACTATATCGAGATGACATCTATAATGTTATATATCGTCGGTCTGTGGCCGATAGCGATTAAAAAGTTTGTAAATGAAAAGGACTAATCCATGCTTCCAATTAATCTCATTCTCACAGACCTTGATGATACACTGCTTCGCTCGGATAAGACTGTCTCGGAGCGGACGGTGGCAGTGTTTGAGCGATGCAGGGAGGTCGGTATTTTATTTGGTTTCTCCACGCTGCGCGGGCGGACTGCGATCAGTGATTATATTGATATGCTGCATCCTGATGTGCTGATCTGCAACGGAGGGAGTATGATATATCACGGTGACAATGTTATCCATATCGAGTCATTTACTTTGGAGCAGACGAGGGCTTTGTTATCGTCGGCTTATCGCTTGATTGGAGATCGCTGCGAGATGACGCTTGATACGCCGGATAGTCTGTATTGGAATCGCCTCGATGACAAGTCTGCGACTTACGAAGTCAAGTGCCGCTATGATGAGATGAGAGATTTCCGAGAATGTGCATGTAAAATGTGTGTCCAAACTACGGATGCAGACATTGCCGCTCGGATTGCTGCTTCGGCAGGGGAGATCAGTTATATACCGTTTAGTGATATTCCGTGGTATAAGTTCTCACCCAAGAATGCGACCAAAGAGAATGGAGTCAGGATACTGGCTGAGCATCTCAGCATGCCGCTAAGCAGCATTGCTGCATTCGGGGATGATTACAGTGACATCGGTATGCTGCAGACTGCCGGTATAGGCATCGCCATGCAGAATGCCATTGAGCCTGTCAAAGCCGCTGCTGATGATGTGACACTTAGCTGTAATGAAGACGGCGTAGCGGATTGGATCGACAAACATCTGTTATGAATGTTATATCTTGATTATGAGACATGAGGTTTGATTATGTATAGAATGATTGTGGTTGTATTATCGGCAGTGATGATGCTTGTCGGCTGCTCGTATCGGCACTGCGAGGAAGCTGTTCTGCAGGCTCCGTATTTTATGACGCAGATGACCAATGAGGAAGTTTTCGACAAATGTTTTGTTGCATATCAGCTGAGTTCATATCGTGATAAGCAGGACCGCAAGGTCTGTGTCCGCTTGGATGGCAAGTTTGTCCTCGATGAGGCACCACACTCCGTTCAGGTATTCTACAGATTCTCCGATCGGGAACATTTTACGATCACTGATTTTGTGATAGACGGACAGTCCGAACCGGAAGTTATATTTCTGTATTATATGACACAATTGTATGATTAGCATCAAAAAAAACTCGGATCTGCATCCGAGTTTTTATAGTATCTTAATCAGTATTGAATATCACTGAGGAACTCTTTCACCGCCGCGATATAATCTGTCTTATCGCTCGTCATCATGCCGAGACAGTGACCTGACTTGGGGAATGTTTTAAATACCTTAGGCTCAAGTGCTTTGTCGTAGAGCAGCTGTGAGCATTTGACAGGCACGCTTGTATCTTTCTCGCCGTGAAGTAAGAGAACCGAACGGGGTGAGATCTTGTCAATCATATTGATTGGATCAAATTGAGTATTGTCTGCTGTCTGATTAAAATGCTCTGCTATATATTGATCGACTTCTTTGTCCAGTGCGAGTTCTTCTTCCGTATTATCATATCCTGCCTCAGTCGGAGAGGCATCGGCGATGACGAATTTCAGCTGTGGGTATAATCCGCCTGCAACGATAGCTTTCCTTGCTCCTTTGGAGAAACCGATAACTCCGATTTTATTTTTGTCTACGCCTTTTAGAGACTGTATAAATGCAGCAGTATCTTCTATATCATTGATGTCTTTGCCAAAGTCGCCTACATATTCGTAAGGATTTTCATAATAGTTCCAGAATCGTGCGTTGAATAGGACAAGCTGATATCCCAAGTCAAGCAGAAATCTTGACTGTGACAATCCGAAATCCATATCTGATCCCCAGCCGTGCAATACGATAACGGTTGCTTTGGCATTTTCAACAGGGATAAACCAACCGTCGAGTTTCAGTCCATCACGAGTCGGTATTTTGATCTCTTTGTAGTTTTTGATCTGATATTTTGAGGAGATTTTGTCTTTGATATTGTTATAATTGCCACAGAATGGAGCAAAACTTTCAAATCTTGTCCACAATTGTGCGTATTTTGCAATATCACGATTGGCTTTCGCTTCTTCTTCCAGTTTATTGACATAAACTTTCCATTGGATGTCTTTGGCACGAGCCTCGGCGAGCCGTTCTGCTGCTTTCTGTTTATTAACTTCTTCTGTTGATTTACATGATAACAATAGCAATGCTATAAAAAATAAAGCGATTCTTTTCATAAATAAATCCCTTTTTAAAATAAACCGCATCTACCCTAAGGAAGATGCGGTTCTTCATTACTTATTCGCTAACTCAATCTTCGCAACTGCCAGCTTAGCAATCGGTATCGAGTATCCTGAGCATGATGCGTAGTTAAGACCTATATCCCGCAGGAACTCAAGGTTACGCGGATCTGCTCCCTGTTCACCGCACAAACCGATCTTCAGATCCGGTCTGGTCAGACGACCTCGCTGTGTCGCGATAGAGATCATCTCTTTGACCTGCTCGGTCAGCACTTGGAACGGATTGGCTTCGATAATGTCATACTTGCTGTAGTCCGGCATAAATGAGTTGAAGTCATCCCGTGACAAGCCGTGAGTCGTCTGTGTCAGGTCATTCGTTCCGAATGAGAAGAACTCCGCATACTGAGCAATATCACCTGCAGCAAGGACAGCTGCCGGCAACTCTATCATCGTGCCGACTTTGTAGTCGATAGGATCTTTGACTCCGAGTTTTTCGCGAATCTCTGCTTCTGTCTGGATGATACCTTTGATCGTCTCACCTTCGATCTTTTTACCGTGCTTGATATATTTGATCTCCTGAGTATTCATAACGATCGGGATCATAATCTCAGGCACGACATCGATGCCTTCCGACTGGAGCTTGTATGCTGCCTCGAATATAGCAGAGATCTGCATCTCATAAATCTCAGGATAAGATATTGCTATTCGGCAGCCTCGATGACCGAGCATAGGATTGACTTCGGCTATCGAATCGATCTTAGCTTTGATCTGCTCCTTCGTAGTTTTGGGGTATTTCTTCTTATAATATGCAAAGAACTCATCGACTTCTTCTTCCGTATGAGGAGCAAACTCGTGCAGTGGTGCATCCAGCAGTCTGATAGTAACAGGGTAGGGGTGCATCGTTTTGAAGATATTATAGAAGTCATCCATTTGCATTTTCTGGAGAACTTCAAGTGTCTTTTTGCGGGATTCTGTATCATTTGCCATTATCATTTCGCGGAATACATTGATGCGGTCTTCTTTGAACCACATGTGTTCTGTTCGGCACAAACCGATGCCTTCTCCGCCAAATTTCTTGATAAGCATAGCGTCTTTGGGTGTATCGCCGTTTCCGAGAATGTGGAAGTTTTTGATATTTTTATTTATAATGTCGAGGAACTCCAAAAGTCCTGAGTCTTTCGGATCAGGTTCAATGAGTTCTGCCCGACCGATAATAATGCTCGGCTTACCGTAATACGGCACATCAAGAGTAATATATTCACCTTCGTTAATGACCTGTTCACCGATAGTCATAGTCTTCGCTGCAGTGTCGATCTTGATCTCAGGATTGACAAGAGATACCTTGCCATACTGTCTGGCAACAACTGAGGCATGAGCCGAGTAACCGCCTTCGCAGGACAGGACACCTGTAGATACTTCTATAGCTTTGACATCTTCGGCGAATGTGGCAGGCAGACAGAGGATCACGCTCTTATCCTGCTCATCGGCGATAGCCTTCTTGTAAGCGTCAAGCAGAGCTTCCGTGCTGAAATACACTTTGCCTCGTGCCGCACCCGGCGCACCTGTGATACCGCCTTCGTAGACTTTGAGTTTTTTGATACTGTCCGGATCGATAACAGGGTGGAGCATGTTGGACAACTCTGAAGGATTGATCTTTTCGATCATGTATTCTTCGGTGATGATGCCTTTCTTAATGAGGTAGAGCAGGCTTTTGATCTCTGCCTGAGTTGACTTAGACATTACCGAAGTCTGCTCGATTATCCACAATCGGCCTTTCTCAACTGTGAACTTGATCTGCCTAATCTCCTGGAAGTAACACTCTATCTGGTCTGCAAATTTGGTCAGATCAGACAGAATGGCTGCATCAATCTTATTAATATCAGACGAGGCTGAACTGTTTGAACCATCGAAGTTTTCTGTATAGAAACTACCCTGCAGTTTGTTTTCTCCGGTTACGATATTCCGAGTATAGAATCGTCCGGAACATGAGTCCTTGCCGTAGTTACCGTATACCATCGGCTGGATCATGATAGCAGAGTCATCATCGTCCATCTCTTCGATAGCGAGGAACTCTGATACTTTCTTCAGCAGGAACTCCAACTGGAAGTTAGCATCTTCAAAGAACTCTTTCGGCAGATATTTCCGTGTCTCCTCAACAATGTCCTTATAATATTGTGTATCAGCAACGGAGTAATTCGCTGTATTAATGATACGATTGACATGCTTGCGGATAAACTTCTCGTATTCATTCTCGAAGATCTCACGATGCTCCAAATATGTCAGAGTTTCGAGCATTTTCTTCTTGTTTTTGGCGATAATGCCGTTAGCAAAATCAAGAGTGTATGTCTTGCCGTCTTTGATATATACCTGTTTAATGACATAGTTGTCTTCCGGCAGCAGGACTTTGGCAAGGATATTATCCTCGAAGTCTTTCGCTTCGATCTCAGACGGAATATCGATCTTCTCAAGCAGAGCGTTCATCTGACGAGCATTCTCACTGTCCGGGTTATTGTTAGTCTCGATCTTAGACAGGATATCCAATGTACCGCGGAGCAGGAACTTAGCGTATTCATGATAAGCAAAATGCTCTCCGACCATCTTAGAGAATCCTTCGATTGTCTTATCTGTCAGACCGATTGTGTGTATAGACGGATAGGTTACGATCTCCATTGACGGACTGATGACGATCTTAAGAATGGCCGGATTATCCGTGTCGCCAAACTTCTTGCCGATCTGCTCATCGATCTTATCACAGATGTCTTTAAGCGTCGATGTGATGTCTTTGTCGGCAAGTTTTGATGCCGCTTCGCTGTCTACGATAGCACCCGGCAGGATCGGCATTTTGAGCTGTGCGAGTTCCTTCGCTCTTATTCCTCTTATTCCTATTTTATCATTTACTTCGTCACCGAAGCACTGTTCTTTACTAAAATAATGTATATGTTCAGACATAATTCACTCCTTGATTAGAATAAGGCCAATACTTTAGACGGATCGCCTTTTAAGAATGCTTCAAACATGTGGCTTGCACCTTGTGAGAGGTAGCGGCGCAGTTTAGATACATCGCGGAACTCAGGTCCAAGCAGTGAAACATAGATATTCGTGCCGTGTTTTACTTTGCCCCATTTGAATAGGGTGTTTATATCTTTGATCTCTTCTCCGTCGTAGAATACCAAGATCTTTGTATCGGGGTATTTCGTTTCGTAAGAATTGATAATACGCTTCCAAGCCTCTACATTGCCGTTGTGGAACAACTCATTGGCAACTGTGATACCATACTGCGGAGAGAGTTTTTTCTTCGCATTGGATACAGGTGCAGGCTTTGCTTCCGGCTTCGGAGTAGTGACTGCTGTCTTAGCAGCAGGCTTAGCGGCTGCAGCAGTTGCGGCAGGTTTCTTTTCTTCTGCTGCCTGTTTGTCGGCAACTTTAGCCTCGCCGTAGAATTTCTTGAGATTTTTCGGTTTTTCTTCATTGAATATCTGCTTTATCGCTTCGGCTGCCTCTGCAGCAACAGTTTTGTCATATTCTGCTTTGAAGTTGCCGACAAATGCAACTACTAATTCATTTTCTTTGAATTTATCAACATTTTCGATACTTGTCTGATTTTTCGGATTGATGACGATCTGTCCCAACTGCGGATGGAAATACGATATAACAATATCGAACATATTCCATTTGGACAACTCATCGGATATGTCCTGCATTTTGCCGGAGAATGTCTTCTTCATGTTAAATGATTTTGAGACATAACCGAACTTATCGACCAACAGAGCATTAAGTATTGCTGCGATCTGTGTCTGATCGGTGAGTTTATTCTCTAATGCTTCATTGATAGAGTCCGCCAAATTAACCTTCGAGTCAAATTTCTTGATGAATTTATTCACAAGTTTGAAATATCGAAGAGCGGTATTAAATCCTGATCTCGTACTAAGAAAATTTAATTGATTCTTCATAATAGTCCCTTTAGATAAAGCGTAAATAATACAATAAAAGAAAAAAATCTGTAAAAAAAAGCGGTAAAAACCGCTTTTTTTTACTTATTTAATAAGTTATCAGATTTCTGACAGTCCGTCATCATCATCTTTGCTGACATCGACGATACCTTCAGGTGCACCTACAGACTCTGTTTCTGTTGCAGCAGCTTCAGGAGCAGCAGTCTCTTCCAAGAAGTTCATCTGATAGTTGTCTTCCTCATCATCAGCTGAAGAGAATGACATATTAATATCTTCACGAACTGTAGATCGTCTTCGTGAGAATGAAGCAAATGCAGCATCCTGGAAACCTTTACTTACACCGTGGAGGAACTCGTTGAGCACATTAGCCATAGCGTTAAGTGTGTATTTCTTTCGCTTGATAGATGTAATATCAATGTCAAGCAAGATACCCGGCTGGATGTGGTACGGGTTGATCTGATAGTCGAATCGAGCAAACTCTTTAGAGATGAAGTCCAATCGCTCATCAACTGCAACTCGCTCTACAGGGTTCTGGTTGCCATAAGTTCTTGCCAACTTCTCCCGCATGATAACGATTCGTTTCTTGAGCTCTTCTTTCTCAATAACATAGCCTCGGTTCATCTTCTGAACATCTGTATCAGCCGGTTTAACGAATGTGATCTCGTTCCACTCTTTTTCTGATACATTATACTCAAATGCGTCGAAACCTTTGCTTGTTCGTCGTTTATTAACAGCTTTGAGCATCTTAGCAGACAAGTCATCAAAGTCCATTCGAGTTTTCTTCATCTGATACAACTCTTCGATAACATCCCACAGTCGGATAACTTCTGTGTAGAATGCGTCATACTGCTTATCATAAGCGATTCGCTCTACAGACAACTGTTCCTGATCGTAATAGGTGAGTCGAACAGAATATCGTTCATCAGGCAAAGCATTGTCATCAGAATCCTCATACTCTCGGATGATACAATCACGAGCGTTCTTGAGGTTCTCGATATACTGATAACCCATCTTAGATGTATCAAGGATACTTGTGATAGAGTTGATAGCTGTGTTGAAACCTCGGTTTCGGATATTTTCGTTATCCAAGATCTTCTTCAGGTTCTCACGAACATTCAATGCGTTGAACTCTGAATCAGGTATCTCAGCTCGCAGACCTTCGAGTCTGTCCAGCAGCTCTTTAGCTACGAACTTATATCGCTTAGAATCAGGGCTCTCTGTGTCATCCTCTGTGTAGTCAGCAACTTTAGCCATCTTCTCGAAGATGATCTCTGTGTCTGACAGATCTTCTTTACCTTCATCAGCACGAGCATCTTTGAGCTGCTCAATCTCTTTGTCCAAGAGATCCATGATGTGCTTAGAGATGAGGTCTCGAATGAGGTAGTTGACTGTTGACTGATACTGGAAGATAGGCGAGATCAACTCTGAGTCAAGAATGTTTACTGACAGTTTAGTATCAGAAACAGTCTTCGGCTTGATATAGTTGTCTTTGAAAGAACACTTAACGATTGAGTAAGCATTCTCACCTCGAACGAATGCACCTACATCTGCTTTCTGTCGCAGCAATGCGTTGGTCTCATTCTCAAGGTCGTTCATACCTCGCTGTATGTGTCCCTGTAAGTGACCATACATATTGATCATTGACTTCTCAATTTCACCTGTGTTGAACTTATCCATACCACCGATTTGGTCGAGAAGCTGAGCAATCTCACGCGGTGTATATCGTGCGAGACACTTCATCTCTTCCTTATCTACATAGTTACGAATCTTCTTAACCATTTCATCTTCAGTTGTTGTGATGAATCGGTTAAACATATTCTGATAGTTCTGGTTGAAGTAGTTGTAGAGTTTTTCCTTGATACCTCCCATTACATCCAATCTCTCCAAAGCTGGCTTTGGCAGTTTTGCAGTAATGTGGTTCATTACTTTATCAACTTCTTCTCGTACAGTCGTCTCGACTTCGTTCTGCTGATCTCGGAACTCCTGAGCCAGTGAGTTTCGTGAACCTACTGCACTCGGTTTTTCCGGATGGAAAACGTTCGGACTTTTTGGTAAATCCAGATGTGCCATGTTTAATACTCCTTTGTTTCCAATTTTTTTGACTATTATATGTGCAATCCTTGCAACTCTTAGTCGTAATATTTTCGGATTTGATTATGATAAAAATTTAATTTATAATTAAAAATTATCAATACTAATCCGTGGCATTCTTTGTATTATATCACGAAAAAGAATTAATTGCAAAATTAATCAGCAAATATTTTTAATTAGTCAAAAATTATCTGAACTTTTGCATTTTCACTTCTTAAATAATAACGGTTTTTTGACAAAAAATCAATAGGAAAATATTTTTTTCAATAAAAATAAAATTTATTTCTTTATTTTATTTGGTTTATCCGATAATTTACTAAGGCAGTTAGATATGAATTTTTCCGATAATTACACTGAAAACATACAAAAAATAGTAGATTTTGTAAAAAATACTCAAAAATACGACTTTTATGTGATAGTTAGTCACGATAATCCTGACTGTGACGCTATTTCGTCGGTAATCGCCTTTGAGTATATGATGTCATCGTTTGGAAAACGGTGTGTCTGTATAAATTCGGATATGGTCCCGGCAAATTTATCATTGTTCGACTTTAAAAAAGTTTACAGCGATTATGAAAAATCTTTATCCGAGATAAATTTAAATTTAAAAACAGGTAAGACATACTGCCTGATTGTCCTTGATACTCATGAAATGAGGATGACCGGTAAATTTGCCGCATCAGATGCAGTCGCCAACGCAGAATCTACCATATATATAGATCACCACACTGTTCATCAGGACAACAGTTCGGATGCGATATTCTGCAATCCTGACAAGTCATCAGTATGCGAAATAATATATGATATATATAAGTCAATGAATGCTGTGATACCGACAGAGATCGCTGATGCTCTGTATGCCGGCATAAGCAGCGATACCGGGCAGTTCAGATTTGCTAAGACGACCGCTCAGACTTTGGCTGCGGCATCTGATCTTGTGAGCAGAGGCACTAATCCGGCTCGGATATATGAGATACTGTATGAGCATGAGCCTGTAGGCAAACTGATCCTATGGAAACTCGTGATGGCGACTCTTACATTATTCGCTGACAACAGCATTGCCGTGCTGAGTCTGACTAAGGAAATGTTACAGCAGACAGGTGTGCCGTATTCGGAGACAGGAGATCTCGTCAACATCCCTTTGGGGTGTGACTCTGTGCGGGCAGTTGTATTCTGCAAGGAGAATGAGAAGGGCGGACGCAAGATTGCGATGAGGTCCAAAGGTGATGTAGATGTCGCTGTAATAGCTCACAGCCACGGCGGAGGCGGTCACAGGAATGCTGCAGGATTCAAAATATCATCAGATGATGATCTTACTTCCGTGAAGAATAATATAATAGAAGAAATATCAAAAATTCTGTAAAAATCAAACATCATTTTAGTTGAAAAAACAAAATAAAAGTGATAAAATGTAACATCTCTTCTGCGAAGGATGGGGGCGTTACGGGGCACTCCCCGTAGAGGGGGTAGTCTGAGACTTTGGCTCAGACGCAGGGGGAGACTTCCCCCTCAAAATAAAATATATTTAAGGATAGAAAAATGGCAGCAAGAGATAAGCGAAAAGCAGATGAGAACAACATAATGGGTAAGATAGTGTCGCTGTCGAAACGGCGGGGATTTGTGTTTCAGTCAAGTGAGATATATGACGGACTGAACAGCTGCTGGGACTACGGTCCGATAGGTGTGGAGCTGAAACGAAATGTCAAAAATGCTTGGTGGGATTATATGATCTCACGAAGAAATGACATCGTTGGTATCGACTGTTCTATCCTGATGTCACCGAAAGTTTGGGAAGCATCAGGTCACTTGAAGAACTTCACTGATCCGCTGGTAGACTGTAAGGAATGTAAAAAGCGTTGGCGACAGGATAAACTCGAAGATCCGACCAAATGTCCGGACTGCGGCGGTGAGCTGACCGAGGCAAGACAGTTCAATCTGATGTTTAAGACATTTATGGGACCTGTAGAAGATGCAGGCAGCGTTGTATATATGAGACCTGAGACTGCACAGGGTATCTTCGTGAACTTCAAGAATGTGCAGACGAGTTCCAGAATGAAACCTCCATTCGGTATAGGTCAGATCGGTAAGTCATTCAGAAATGAGATCACTCCGGGAAATTTCGTATTCCGCACAAGAGAGTTTGAGCAGATGGAGATGGAGTTCTTCGTGCCGCCTGCTGAGGATGAGAAGTGGTACAAATACTGGATCGAGACTCGCAAGCAGTGGTATCTGCAGAACGGTATCAATCCTAATCATCTGCGAATCCGAGAGCATGAGAAGTCAGAGTTGGCTCACTATGCGAAAGCATGCTCCGATGTTGAGTTCCTCTATCCGTGGGGTTGGGATGAGTTGGAAGGTATCGCTAACCGAACAGACTTCGATCTCAAAACTCATCAGGAGCACTCCGGCAAAGATATGACATACTTTGACGAGCAGACCAAAGAACATTACACTCCGTATGTAATCGAGCCTGCTGCAGGTGCTGACCGGGCAACTCTTGCATTCTTACTTGATGCCTATGATGAAGAGACAGTTGCAGAAGGTGATACGAGAGTAGTGCTGCACTTCCATCCGAATATTGCTCCGATTAAAGTTGCGATCTTCCCGCTTATGAAGAAAGACGGCTTACCGGAAATCGCTCATAAGATCGAAGAAGATCTGCGGGAATATTGGGCGACATTTTACGATGAGTCAGGTGCAATCGGTCGACGATACAGACGACAGGACGAGATCGGAACTCCGTTCTGTATTACTGTAGACTATGATACAAAAGAGAATAACACTGTAACGCTGCGTTATCGAGACTCCATGGAGCAGATCCGCGTGAATGTCGATGACTTGTTTGAGACGATTAGGAAGGAGATAAAGAATTATAAACCGAGTTTTAAAAACTAAGGAAAAACATAAAAAAGGCTGCCTTTAGGCAGCCTTTTTTATGTTTTATCAATTATCTCCAAAAAATCCTGTGGTAAAATTGCTAGAACATGTGAATGAGTGAAATCTTTCACATTCCTTGTGATAATATAATCAAGATGATATTTTTCTGCACATATCATTTGCAAGCCATCTTCAAGGTCAGTTGTTTTACGATTGTTTGTGACATTGATAAAATCAGCCTGAAACTCTGATATAACCGTAAGATATTTGCAAAGATGATTTATTATGGATAGCCTTTCAGATTCATTCATATCTTTACGCAAGATATAAAACAAATCACATAATGAATGTGCTGTAATATAACCATTAATTTTATTTGCAATGCATAATGCAAGAATCTGTTTAGAATTGGATGAATAGGGCTGCCTTTCCTGAATTGTATCAACAATAATATTTGTATCAATAAGCACTTGCATATCTTTCATCTATCCATTCCTCATGTTCTTTTTTGCAGTCAATCTCACGATGAACCGAGCCGGCGATACTGTCAAGCCAAGACAAACCATCCTGTATATATGAATCAGATTCTCTGTCTTGCTCATTTTTTATCATTTTATCGAGTTGATCTTTAATTATTATCATTTGCCAAAGAGATAATGCTTTAATCTCTGTCTGCAAGTCTGCGAATGCTAATTCTGACATTTTGAGTGCCTCCTAATTATATTATAGCATAGTTTTTTGTGAATAACAATATGATAAGATTAAATTTCATAAAAACATAAAAAATCTGGCTATTGCCAGATTTTTTATGTTTCTTTATACTAAACTCTCTTGAAATCATCCTCAATCCTGATAATATCATCCTCGCCGAGATAGTCGCCGGTTTGGACTTCGATAACGGTAAGAGGCTCTTTGGTGAGCGGATTATACAGGCGGTGGTTGGTATTCGCAGGGATGAAGACTGACTCCGAGCGGAACAGTGTCAGATATTCATCGCCTTTAATCACTTCGGCGACACCGTGGACGACAGTCCAAGTCTCGCTGCGGTGTTTGTGATACTGCAGGCTGATCTTCCTGCCGGGAAGAATTGTCAGCTGCTTAACCTGATAGCCTTCGCCGCAGTCAAGCACAGTATAGCTGCCCCACGGACGGTATGCCGTTTTATGCACATTGACGAGCTGCTCATTTTGTTGTTTCAGAATGTCTACAGCCTGTTCAACATCTTCGGCTCGGTTGCGGCTGGCAACGAATAACGCATCCGCTGTATCGGCGATGACAAGATCATCAACTCCAATTGTGACAATCTGCCGCTTGTCTGTCAGAACAAGATTGGAATGACTGTCGATACTAAGCAGATTATCTTCATTGCCGACAACTGCATCGGATTGTTCATCGTGAGGCAGAGCATTATATAAGGAAGAAAAACTGCTTATGTCGTGGAGATCACAGTCAAGGTGCATCATTCTCAGACAGTCACAATGTTCCAAAAGTGCCTTATCGACGGAAATGTTAGGAATATCGGCGGCTGAAACATTCTCACCGGAACTCAAACGGCGGAAAATATCATAACCGTCAGGGCATAAAGCCTTCAGCTGTGACACAAAAGCACATTTGCGGAATGTCATCATCCCGGCATTAATCAGGTATCCTCGGTCAATCAGTTGGAGAGCCGTATCAATACCGGGTTTCTCGCGGAAATCAGCGACATCCTGCATACTTTTGCCGTCAATCGCCTGTCCCGGAAGTATATATCCATAATTGCGGCTGATGTAGTCCGACTCGCAGCCGTAAATGATTATATGTGTGTCGTCACATTCTGCGATTGCGTTGTCTATCGTCTTAGTCAGTATATTGCCATTAGTGATAAAATGGTCGGAAGGTATAACTGTTATCACATCATCATCACTGAATTGCGTCAGCCCATAAATAATGGAGAAAAAAGTATTGCGGCTTGTCGGCTCAACGAGAATATGCTCAGCCGGGAAGTCATTATTCAGAGTCATCATCTGCGATGCAGCGATGAACTTCGAGTCATAATTAGTCAGAATGTATATGTCATTGGCATTAAACCGCTCACATAATCGGACTATTGTATTCTGCAGCAGCGACTTGT
>JAFYAI010000131.1 GCA_017540815.1 Spirochaetales bacterium | reverse complement strand
GTTAGTATGATCAGTATAGCATTGTTTGAGCCGCAGATCCCGCCGAATACCGGGAATATCTCCCGTTTGTGTGTCGGACTTGACATACCGCTGATGCTCGTCGGCAAAATGGGATTTACCATTGATGATAAGCATGTCCGCAGGGCAGGGCTGGACTATTGGGAGCATCTGAAGCTGGAGCGGTATGAGACTATGGAAGAGTTCCTGTCGGCTACTGCCGACCGCCGCAAGATCCTTGCCACGACCAAAGGTGCGAAACCGTATTATAAGTTCGACTATCGGCCGGGCGATATACTGCTGTTCGGAGCGGAGACGCACGGTCTGCCGCTTGATTATATCAGGCAGAATATGGACACTGCTGTAACTATCCCTATGCCAGGTCATGTGCGTTCGCTTAACCTGTCTAATTCTGCGGCGATTATGGCATATCACGCTTTGATACAGTTGGACTATTTCGGTGATTACAATGTTAATCGCAACTATTATGAGATCTTCGGCGGCGGGGGACGATTTTTCGGAGACAAATAAAAAATGAGGCTGCAAGCCTCATTTTTTATTTGTCTCCTGAATTTTTTTGACCCGAAGACGAATCGAACGTCCGACCAAAAGTTTAGGAAACTTCTACTCTATCCACTGAGCTACCGGGCCTTATCTAAAAAAAAACAGCGAGTGAACGGAATCGAACCGTCGCTATCAGCTTGGAAGGCTGAAGTTCTACCATTGAACTACACTCGCAAATTGCACTTGTATATTATAAAAATTATTGTTATTTGTCAAGTTTTTTCGATGATTTTATTGCAAAATTTTGAATC
Organism: Spirochaetales bacterium; assembly: GCA_017540815.1. Lineage (GTDB taxonomy): Bacteria > Spirochaetota > GWE2-31-10 > GWE2-31-10 > MWDO01 > RGIG6909. The sequence goes on along the minus strand of JAFYAI010000131.1, from coordinate 28,654 downwards.
ATATTTTCATTGACATAATGTTTTTTCTATGATATATCAAATCATAAAGTTTATTAAAATTTTAAAAAAAAGTTTACGGAATATTACAATGAGAAAAGTTACAAACAGGCAGCCACTGTCGAAAAAGGTCTTAATTGGGATAAAGTCGAGAAAGTTTTCCAGATCTCGGTTTTGAATTTTATTTATTCCGATTTTGCAAAGCATAAAAATGTTTTGACTCATTTTGTTATGCAGTCTGATGACGGCGTTCATCTCGGAGACCGAATGAATGTGTTCTTTATAGAATTGCCAAAAATTGAGCAGCAAAACTATTGGCTTTTTGGTGTTTTTTGATATTTTCATATAATTTTATTTGATTAATTATCTATTCTGTTGTATAATAACCATATATCCGCAGTGTTCGGATGGCTTAATTTGGATATTAGTTAAAGGAGATCCTTAATATGAAATTATCAAAATTACTTAAAGCAGTCGGTGCGGCTGCAATTATCGGAGCATGCTTGCTGCCGACAGCATGCGAAGTGACTGTGACTAAACAGGGAGATACAACGATTAATAATGGTGATGGAAATGGTGACACTACCTCAACAACTCTATATACTTCAGCAGATGAGGCTAATGCTAAACTAAAAGATGATGGAACGGGTAAAATCGTATCAGAAAGATCAGGTATTGATTTTACTGATTATGCTACAGGAACTTATTCCATCAAAGTTAGCAACAATACTTTCCAGCCACTAGTTGCATTTATCGGATTGCCAAGAGAAGAATCTCTTATTAGCGGTGTTCCTGCTATGAGAACTAATTTTGGCTTGAAGAAAAATACAGAATTGTTTGCTCATAGCAGCGATTTTGTGTTGTTTTTTGTAACAGAATCTGATTATCTTGCTAATAAGAATAATTTGCAGGCACTTGATAATAAACCATTTACAAGAATTTATGCTTATTATAATGCAAATGCTGAAAATAAAGTAGTTTATCCGATTTCTGCTTTTATGGGCGGCACATGTTCTATTACATTAAACAATGCTAACTGTCCTTATAATGTAGAATTGCGTCGAGATGGTATTAATGGTGAAACAATAGGTTATGCTATACATGATTCTGTAAATACTGTATTTAAAGTAGAGCCGGGCGACTATTATGTTTTCCCTGTTTATAGAAAGTTTGATTCAAATATAAATGAGATTGTAACTGTTTATCCTAAAAAAGCGAATGGCAGAGCACAGGTAGAATTCTTTACATTGGGATCAACAGTGAATAATTATGTGTTGAATTCTATGAATTGGATTCAAGATGTAGTATTCTCACCGAGTGCCGCTTATATTGAGATTGTGAATAATTCAACTAATGGTATTGAGTTCAGTTATGGTGCAAAAACAGCTCCTGCTGAGACTCCGCTTGGAACAACAGGTATTATTCCTGGAGAAAAAAGAATTTTTGTTGTAAAAATGGAGTGCCTTAGCAGTTCTGCTACAGAAGATCCTGAATTCGCAGCATTTACTGAGTATTCACAGTTTAATGTTGGCAGAGCTGATATTGGAAGGGTTTATATTACAAATAATACAACTTCAAATGCAGGTACAAATTTTAAGTATTACGCAGGTAAAAAATATACTGTAACTGTGACAGATAATCTAGATACATCATCATTGCAAGAGATCATTGTTGATTTGTCTTGGAAGGACAATCCTGTTGATGTATCTAATAATCTTACGGATTCATCATCAACATATAAAACAAGTTTGTAAAAATGGTATTGAAATTTGAGTAAATATATCGTTTACTCAAATTTCATTTTATGGAGTGGACAGATGAGAGCATATTTTTCATTATGGGCAGTTATTATTTTGTTGTTTTTTATTTGTTGTCAGAATCCGACAGAATCTGAAAATATGACAAATTTAACATCATCGTCCACTTCATCCACAATTCCATCAGATATTGCGGAAGTATATTTCAATAATTTATCCGACTATGATGTAAATGTTTATGTAGGTATAACTCCTTATGCTGGGCAGAAAAACTGCACAGTGAAAAAGCGGTCTTCTCTGACACAAAAAATTGGATTGTCAGAATTTCAGACTACTTTTTATTTTGAGTATCTGATTCCAGTTGGTAATTTGACATTTCCAAGTTACAGCAGAAAAGTTGATACAGGTTATAAAACCCAATTATTGGAAGGTGGTAAAACACAAACAATTAAGATTGAAAAACTTGATCAATGTGAAACTGACAGTGCTTTTTTATTGATTGAAAATAAATCAGGTGCTGATTATTATTTAAAGAATATAAAAAGCAAAGTAAGTCCGGTTGGTATTGAAACTTTTGACATACATAATGGCAGTAGTGCTGTATATGAAATTAATGATGAGTCCTTTCTGCGTTATGAAGATTTAAGTGGTGTGAGTTGCGTCATCAATGCCACAAAAGAACTCCCGCTCCCCATCAATTCCGTCGAGAAAGGCATGATATACACAATGGTTGTAACGGCTGACGATGTAAAACTCAAATCAATCACTCCATTCAATATCGATATTCAGAAGCAGATCTGGACTAAGAGCATCGGCTCGCAATACAATGTTCAATGTGTGCGACAGAATAGCGACAAGGACGGTGTAGTCGTAATATCAACCGGAACAAGTCAGCCGAATGTGATACAGTGTGATATGTATGATAAATACGGTAATATCTCATCCGGCGGAACGCTGCAATATGGCAGCGATTGCACTATCGATGTGTATGATTGCATAGAAGACGGCTACGGCTCAGTTGTTATGCTGCTGCAGTCACAGACTGCAGATGGAGCCGCTGCTCATTTGGTAAGTTATGACTTCGACAGCAAAGTTCTAAGTTTCGATTACAAATTCAACACGGAGTATGTGTGGGTCTTCCGCAAGAATATGCAGAATAGTATCGCTGTTATAGATGATGATGTGTATGCTGTCGTCGGCGGAGTTGTCGATGATGAAGGAGCAATGTCTTCATTTATAATGAAGATCGACGTTAGCGGCAGTGAGATAGTCGTTACTCCGGCTTATTCCGATGTGACGACAGATGTGTCTGACGGGGTGCAGACAATGTTTACTTCGGTTTATTATGATGGCAATGACTTTTACGCCTGCGGTTATGAGAATTGTGACTTTGCATATAATGATCGCATTCATAATGGTGTAATATATAAGATAAGCAGCGACTTGCAGACTTGGGAGAAAGTTTATACAAAGGATAATACTCTGCTGTTCGGCATTGTCGGCAAGGACAATCATTATTGGGCTTGCGGAGAATATGCCGATACCGGTAAGATCCTCAAAGGCTGTCTGGTATGCGACAGCACAGATGATGTGCAGGTGTTCACTGCGGAGCAAGCATATCATTGGTTCAATCAGATCGCTGTAAGCGGCGATAAGCTGCTGCTGTGTGGTCCGACTTCACAGAATAAGGACGGCAGCGGAACGGCTTACTCCGTTGTAACTGCTGTTAATATGAGCAGCGGCAAGACAGAGTGGTCTAATACTTTCACGGATTATGCCGATGCTCTGAGCTGCATTCCGAATGGAATTGGTTCGTATATAGTGCAGCTTAAAGGCGAGAATGGCACAACAACGATAAAGAGTGCTGATTTGTTGGGAAGATAATATTTAGGCTGTTAGGCGACTGCCGCAGGCAGTCGCCTAACAGCCTAAATAAAGGAGTCTTATGAAAAAGAAACTATCCGTTTTATTTTTATTGATATTACTATCCGTCGCAAGCATGTCCCATGCTGCGAATATAATCACCGTCGGCGGCGGAGTGAATGTGTTCGCTTCTCCGTGGGGCTACATTTATGATGATGTGTCGGAGTTTAGTGCTAAGTTTGGCGGCAATATTTTGTTCAATCTTGCCATCCTGACTGAGGTCGGTAAGGTGAAGCAGTATTATGTCAGCCGTGTGCCTTATGATTATCCCCGCCGCAATGCTATCGGCTTTGCGATGAATCTCGGCTATGGGATTTTCGGCGGCATGAGGAATATCAGGAGTATCCCTAATGATACTCCTGATGAACTGCAGCCTTATGACTTCGGATTTTTGGGGCATTCTGCGGTAGTGGATCTTGACTTTTGTTACAAGACATTCCTCAATCGTCAGTTTAACGACTTGATGCTGCAGGTTGGTCTGACATTCAAGCCTGAGATTATGAAAGAGATCATCAAGTTTACAATGCCTTCGACTTATCTGTTTGCACCGCAGACAGGACTGAACTTTTTCATCGGCGGAGACTTCCTTTATCGGCCTGACGGCAATAAGAATTGGTCTACGCGGTTTGAGAAACCGCAGCGTGAGAATATGCAGATCACTGTTGGCGGACGCATTCGTGCGATGGTCGGACCGCTTTGGCAGAGTGATTACGGCATTGTCGAGAAGAATCTTGTCGGGACGATTGAGATCTGTGCCGAGATAGCGTTTAACTATTATAACCATTTTTAAGAGGAGTGTGAAATGAAACTGAAACTGAGTTTGTTATTCTTATGTCTTATCGCTCTTCTGTGGAGTTGTCCTTCTGATGATTATCGATATGTGGCTCTTGGCGGTTCGAGATATTCTTCTACGACGATACCGAGACAGACTTATAATGCGGATAATTTTTTCTGGGGAACTTGGATCAGTATGGCTGACGGTACTGCTTACAATATGCAGGAGCAAAAAGTCTCAGTCGGCGATAAATTGTATTGGTATAAATCCGGAACGAGCGGAGATACTCTTGTTGCCGCCGATCTTGGCAAGTTTGTTAAGCAGAGTGACAGTGTTATTATTAATAATTCTATTCCGTATTTCCGACAGGGCGGAGCAAATCTCGAATACAAAGTTAGAGTTGTAGGTTTTAGTGACGGCCGAGCCGGAGCAACGGCAATACCGTTGAAAAATACAAAAGTTAAAACACAGTCGGAGACTTATGTGTCATATACAAAAGATGCAACCACCGATGCGTCCGGCGATGTCACTCTTATTATGCCGACTGTCAATGATGTTCAGACGATTACCGTTGAGAAAAAAGACGGCGGCTCGGTTGTTGTTCCGAATGTTAAAATTGAGACAAATAACTCTAATATTGGAACTATTGCCGTTGTTGAAGATGGCGATTACAGTCTCAAGGTTTATGGTAATGTGACAAATAAAGATGACGGTTATATGTATGCTCGCAGCGATAAATGGTATGATATGACATTGACAATAAAGAATATAAGTGATGTTGAAGCAGGCAAATCATTTGCTGATATTTCTTCTGATGATATAATGATGAGGTCTGCAGGGAGTATTGATATTTCAAGACAAGTTACAATCCCATCAATGGCGAGTGGACTTTCCTTGGAAATTCCTATTCAGGTGATGTGTCAAACTGTTGAAAATAGTTATATTGATGCTTTAATAAAAGTGAATATTACTAATCCTGGGAAAGGCAAAGTTTGGGAAGATTGTATTTCTTTAAGATTTTATGAAGGGCAATATGTTTGGACAGTTGCAGCTGATGCCGATATTGTTAAAGCAGATGCTGTATTGAATGGATTTATTGTATATCCTGATGGTAATAGTCAATTTTTCAAAGCGAATAAAGGTGGTAGTGCGATTATTCGAGTGCCGAGTTTCAAGAAGGATGAGTCATATTTAATGGTATTCAGTGGGGCGACTGTTGAAGGAGCATTGTCAAACAGCACAGAGATGTATTTTGATGTGATTGAAGGATATTACCAATCTCTGTCTGTAAAGAAAGATACTGCAAATCTGACTTTTGGTGAGCCTAATTATACAGAGCAGACAGCTAAAGAAATATCAGGAAAATGTGATTTTGAGGCATATTTGGATAAAGGTGCAATCAAGAATTTCAAGATTTACGGAACATCTGTAGTGCCTTACTCTAACTAATAATTTTTGCCTCTGAAATGCAGCCGTCGAACGACGGCTGCATTTCATAAAATATCTCATCAATAGTATCAGCCGCAATACTCTCTTCGCAGGAGAAACTGATCTCCAACCCCATTCTGCGAGTGACTTTGTGCAGAGAGTTGATAATATCATGCTTATCCGAGTAGCCATAGAGAAATGTCGAATGGGCGAAGAGGTCACAGAAATCAATAAATTTAGCTCTGTCGAAGTTTTTGACATTCTCAAAATGATGCACAATTGTGCCAAAGTTAAATCTCTCATACTCCGCATAGAACATTCTGTGCAAGTCGGGATGTATCGTTAGGATATGCCGGTCGATCAGTATCTCCAGCAGAATGTGTGCATAATAAAATGCGATATGACCACCGGTGAGACGGTGAAATTCATTCTGAATGAATGTAACCGACGATGAGAAAAACTCCGAAGAGTGAAACCACTTGTCAAGCCGGAAGTGTCTCATCATGGCTTGACACATTCTGCGAAAGTCACCTGGTATATCAGAACCGCACAATTGTGCTGCCGTCTTCTGCCGAAATCCGACACCGCGGTTATGCAGAACTATCACATCAGGCAGAGTCAGCCCGATATTGTGATAAATATCGTCGGTTTTATCGATTATATAATGAGTCAGGAAATTCATAATCGTATTGTATCACAAAATTTTGATTTTTAGAATGTTTTTTCCGAAGATAAAAGAAAATTCGCATTCGCATTGTTAGAGGTCCTATGAAGAAAATCAGTCTTGCATTTATACTGTTGTCGCTGCTGTCACTGCAATTATTCGGACAGAGCTATGAGAAATTCCTCGATCTGATCAAGGGTAAGACGGATCTGGAACAGACGATATGGCTGGAACGGCAGATTAAGAAAGATAAGGACATTCGGTATTATGTGCTCAAGGCTCGCATCGAACTCAAACTTGCCGATTATATCGGTGCGAAGAAGACGCTGCTCGCTGCACAGAAGATTAGTGACTCTGCGGAAGTGAGAGACCTTCTCGGACTTGCTTATTACAATCTCAAGGATTATGACAATGCGAAGAAAGCGTTTGCTTCGGTGCTGACTGAGAAGCCTGACGACAGTATGGCGTATATGTTCCTGACTCTGATGTCGCCGCTGGCTGTGCTCGATATAGACGGTGCTGATGCTCAAACTGCTAATGAGCTGTCAGTCCTTGACTCTGTTAATCTCGACGAACTCGCTGCACTTTATGCTGAGGAACTTGAGCCGAACTGCACGGCTGACTTCGTTTATCTGCTTAATGAGCGATATGTCAGCGTTATCGATATTACGAGGTATGACTATATTGCACGATTTGTTATCAAGGTGAGGACTCAGGCTGCAGTAGGCATTTTCAGAGATTTCACATTCTCATATAACGGTTACGAATACAGTGCTAAAGTGCTGCGTGCCGGGACTTATACTGAGAATGGCGACTTCATCGCAGTGAACAGCAAGCACATAGTAGATACTGATAATCAGAAAAATGCTTCGTCAATGATGTACTCCAATCGCAAGACGCTGGCGTTCCCGTTCCCCGATGTGAGTGTCGGCAGTGTAGTCGAGGTTGCTATCAAGTTCAGCTCGACCGGCAAGACTCTTACTCCGAAGCTCTATGACTGTTTCACTTTGTGGTCTGACATCCCGGCACTGTCGTGTCGTTATACTGTCTCATGTCCTGAGAATGTTAATATCGGCATATCGGAAGTCGGCAGCGGTATTGTATCGTCACAGATACGGCAGAATGGCAAGTTTATCAATAAATATGTGTATAATCCTGGCAATGACACAAGCCGAGATAAGAAGATCGTGATAAGCGGGTATGAGAGCTGGGAAGAGGTGGCTCAGTGGTATGATCAGTTGTTTTTCAGTACTATTGCTGCTGAAGATGACAAGACCGCTAATGACATTCTGACTCAGCTGAATATCAGCGGCAAGTCTAAGATGGAACAGATCAGCGAGATCTATCATTATATAAGGAAGCATATCCGCTATGTCGGGATGGAGCTTGCCGAGAATGCGATGAATCCGCACAAGCCTTCGGAGATATATAAGAATAAATTCGGCGACTGCAAGGATCGTGTTGTGCTGACTGCATATCTGCTGGATAAACTCGGCATTAAGTCTGAGATAGCACTACTGTCTACCGGGAATGGCGAACAGCCCGATGAGAATATTCCGTCGCCGCTTTACTTCAATCATGTGATCAGTTATATACCGGTGCAGGATGGTGTAGATCAGGAGTTATTCCTCGATACTACTGCCAGCAAGATCGGCATCGACAATCTGCCTGCTTCCGATCAGGATCTGACAACTCTCATAGTTGGCAGCGGAGCAAGCCACAGATTCGGCAAAACGCCATTGATAGAGCCGAAGAAGAATAATATAACCGAGACATTCGTATCCAATGTATCTGTTACGGGTGCAGGAACGATTAGCTACAGCGAGAAATTCAGCGGGGCATACTCAGATATGATATATGAGAATCTCGAAGGCAAGAGTTACGATGCAATCGTGCAGGCAATGTTTAAGACGCACTCCGACTCATATCAGAATCTTTCTAAAGATGATGTGTCGGTCAGCGGACTTGATGCTGCGGATGATGACATTCGTGTCAGTCTGACTGCCAATGAGAAGAATATCGTGTCGCTGTTCTTCGACGGCAAGATGAAGATTAAGTTCAGTCTGACTGAGGTGCTGGGTATACTCGGTCTGCCAAATGATCCTAATCGAGATTATCGTCGCTCATTCCTGTCGTCGTATAACCGCCATGTCGAGTATGTGATGCCTCGCAACTATGCCATTACAGACGGCACAGTCAAGAATGTCTATAAGCAGAATGAGTATGTCAGCCTTGAGTTCAGTGCCGACAAATCCGATAATAACACATATATCTTCGATGTGGAATGTCAGACTAAGAAGCGGCTTATCCCGAAAGATGCAGTTCCAGCTACGATGAAACTCGTTGCAGAGTTTATCGCTCTTACTAATTTTGAGCTGACATTTGAGAACAGGATCGACTTCGATAATGAGACATTCTTTGATGCACTGCTTGACGAGTATGACTATCGTGAGGTCTATGAGAAATACATACAATATCTGAATAGTCTCCACAAATACGAGAAGTCTCTCACCGTGTGTGATCGTGCTATGGAGAAGTTTAATACTGATTCGTCATTTGCATTGATCAAGGCTTCGATATTGTTTGAGTTGGAGCGATATGACGAAGAGGAGATCCATCTGAAAGACCTGCTCAATTGGGCGATGCAGAATAATAAAAAAGAAGACATTACGAATGTTTACTATTATCTGATCTCTCTGTATAAGCGGACTAATGACAATGCGAAGTTTGAGCAGATCCTTGGCGAAGCTCTGGATGAATATCCCAATGACAGGGCACTGCTCGGTGAGGCGACTTCATTCTACTGCCGCAATGAGATGTATGACAAAGCGATAGCCGTTTTGGAGCGTGCGATTAATGGAGAGCACAGCAACAGCAGTCTTTATACAGATCTGGGCTATGTCTACTCGATGATACCTGAGTTTGATAAGGCACAGAGTGCATTCCGCAACGCTCTGAAATACGACAAGAACAATCACAATGCGATGAATAATCTTGCTTGGCTCTACTGCGAGCATAACACTCAGCTTGACGAAGCGAGAACTTTGGCAGAGCGTGCTACGGAGCTTGAGCCGCTTAATGACGCATATCTTGACACGCTTGGCGAGGTATATTATCGTCTCGGCGAATATGAGAATGCGAAGACTGTCTTTATGCGTGCATATAAGATTAATCCTAACAGTTATCTGCAGCATCAGCTCGACAAGATAGAGGCAGCTTTGAAAGCGATAAGGGATAATGATAATGAGGGTAACGAATGACAAAAGTTTTATTTTTGGGTGAGATCATCGGTCTGACGGCGGTCAGATTCTTAAAGAAAAACCTGCGGAAGATCAGAGCGGAGCTTGGTATCGATTTCGTTATGGCGAATGTAGACGGAGCATCTGACGGCTTTGGACTGCTTAATGATACTGCATATCAGATCAAGAATGCCGGTGTTGATATACTGACATCCGGCGACCTTGTGTATAATAAAAAAGACATCAAAGATACTTTGTCCAAGACTAATTTCCTGCTGCGGCCCTACAATCTGCCGTCACGATTTGCAGGTAAGGGGATATTCAACTATCATCTCGATAATGGAGTGAATATCGGTGTGATCAACCTTATGGGCAGGATAAACTTCACGAAGATCTTTGCTCAGGATCAGTTCGCAGCAGCTGAGAATGCGATAGAGCGTCTTACCGACAAGTGTAATATGATAATCGTTGACTTCCACGGCGGAGCGACGAGCGAGATCCAGTCCATTCAGTGGTATCTGGCAGGAAAAGTATCAGCAGTTATCGGCACTAATCTCAAAGTCCTCACCGCCGATCACCGTATCATCGACGGAACGGCGGTTATTACCGGAGCGGGATTCTGCGGAGGCAGACCGGGTATAATGGGGCTTGAGCCGGAGCCTGAGATTCGCAAGATCCGCACAGGACAATTCATCTACTCTAAGATCGTGCAGACCAACATTACTTTGGAAGGTGTCCTTATGGAGATCGATGAGACTACCGGTCATGCGGTCAGCATCGAGCCGTTCAGACGATGCTTAGGCAGCCGAGTTATGCCGCCGGAAGAAGCGAAGGAATAAAAAGGCCACGAGATTTTCTGTAAGAAAATCTCGTGGCCTTTTTTATGTTTTTTTTTTCGTTATATCGAAAAAAAACATAAAAAATAAATTTCTTTTCGTTATATCGAAAAAACATTGACATTTGTTCTATAATATGATAGCATATATGTATGGAAGATATTGTAACTATAAGAAGACCTATATTTATTGCTAAAGTTAAGCCATTCATTGATAAGCCGATTGTAAAAGTCTTTACAGGCATACGGCGATGCGGAAAGTCAGTTATGATGCATTTGGTGCAGTCTGAATTGAAAGATAACGGCATTGATGAAAGCCGCATTTTGTCGTTGAATTTTGAGTCGAGAAATGACAAAAGAACTGCAAATCTGCAAAGTGTCTGCGATGCTGTTGCTGAAACGGCTAAACGGTTCAGCGGACAAAAAATATATTTGTTTTTTGATGAGGTACAGGAATTAATTGGCTGGGAGAAAATAATCAACTCGTTTTTGGTGGATTATGATTGTGATATATACATAACGGGTTCAAATGCACATCTGCTGTCCGGTGAATTGGCGACATATCTTGGCGGTCGATATGTGTCTATCAATATATATCCATTTTCATTTCAAGAACTCGTCTCTTTGCAGATGGCACAAGGCAAGACTGTCGATAAAAAGGCTCTGTTCCGAGAATATTTGACTTATGGCGGTTTTCCATTTTTGTATAACTATAATTTCTCTGATTCGGAGAAAAATCAATATCTTAGTGATGTATTTGATTCTATCATTATAAAAGACATTGCACAGAGAAATGCTGTGCGAGATGTGGCTCTGTTCAAGCAGGTAGTGACATTCATTATGTCGAATGTTGGCAATAGATTCTCTGCCAAGTCCATAGTTAATTATCTGAAGAGCATCAATCGGACAATATCAACTGAGACTTTGTATAATTATATTGAATATGCTAAGAATGCATTTCTGCTGATGATGATACAGCGGCAGGATCTTGTCGGGAAGGTTGTTTTATCTTCGCAGGAGAAGATTTATCTGACAGATCATGGGATGAGACAAGCATTATACGGATTTAATACTCGCGATATTGGTCAGATCTTGGAGAATATTGTATGCCTTGAACTGCGTCGGCGTGGCTATGATGTTACTGTTGGTAAGAATGTTGAAAATGAGGTGGATTTTTGCTGTGCCAATGGTAATGACATTAGTTATTATCAGGTTGCATATCTGCTTGCCTCACCTGAGACGACAGAGCGTGAGTTTGGAGCATTTCGGCGGATTAAAGACAATTATCCGCGATATGTCTTGTCTCTCGATGAGTTTGATTTTTCGCAGAATGGCATTATCCATAAAAATATTATTGATTGGCTGCTGGAGTACTCTCCGGAATAAAAAACTCATCACCTAATGAGTTTTTTTTACAAATTTATACAAATTTCTCTTGACTTTGATTTTTTTTTTTTGTAGGATATATCGGGTTATTTTATTCTTTTAAGGAGTATATATGAAAATACTAAAAACATTTTTTATAGGACTTGCGGCATTCTGCCTTATGGTGGCAGCTGTCGGATGTCCGAATGGTATGGAAAATTCCACAATCAATGTAGATACTAATAATGATGGAACGAAGATCACATCATTGAAAGCAGTGCTTGAAAGTGATGACATCAAAGATGGTTCTATTATCGACCTTAGTTTGGCAAAGTATAAGTCTATCACAGACTTTAATGCCGTGGTCAATAAGAGCGTGACGATTATGAGCGGAAGTGACTTCAAAGGCGGAGAACTGAAGATTGTCGCTGACGGAGTTGTGCTTGACAATATTAATAATGCGAGTGTTTCGACACAGGCTTCATTGAAGATAAGCGGATCTACATTGAACGATCTCAATATTGTTGAGATAGATAGTTCTGCTGCTAATGCAAATGAAGTTATAGGACGAGGTGTTGATCGCTGGTGGTTTGATAGGTCAAAGCCTATTGTTACAACAAGAAAGAAAACACGGATTAAAAAGAAAGTCAAAGTTTCTATTCCTGAGACAGTGCTGACTATCAATGACAGTGAAGCAGCAAAAATCGAGATTAGCGGAGAGAATGCTCAGGTAACGGTTGAAGGTACTGATACTAAGATCGATGCCATCGAGACTGATACTGTGTGTCAGGTCGTTCTTGAAGACGGAACAAGTGACAATATAGCAACGCCTGTCGTAACTTCTGCAGAAGGCGAACTTAAACAGATCAATATGCAGGCAGCCGGCGGCATGAAGCTGTTGAAACTGACACCTTCTTCAGGACTTGAAACGATTGTCGCAAAAGGCGAGTCGATAGATTTCTCTAAAGTTGCTGTCTTGGGAACATATCAGTCAGTTGATGGTGTTACGCTGTTCAAAGTAGGCGGACTGTCATATAATCTGACCGAGACATTCAGCAAGCTGGAGAGTGACTTCATCATTACTATAGATGGCGCGACTGTATATAAAAATGGTGCTCCGGTTAAAACATTTAGCTGGGCTGGTCTTGATGCCGGTAAATATACTGCCTATATCGATAAAGACTATGATGACACTGAAGATGGGTATAAATATAAATTTGATATAACTGTTACTGATGCAGGTACTAATGTATCGGATCTGACATTCCAGCTGACTGAGATCTCTGTACAGTCAGATAATGCGAAAACAACTTATCTTGTTGGTGATAAGCTTAACCTGCGAGGCATTGTCGTTCTGGGAACTTATAAGGCAGGTACTATTGAATATACAGGCATTATATCGGATTATACATTGTCAGTTGAAAATGGCACCGTTCTGTCTGCGGCAGGCAAGCAGGATATAACTATTACAGCTGGTGATAAGACCGGCAAAGTCGAGATCACAGTAAATGTTCCGACAGTAACTCAAGTGAAAGTTACATTTGTGGTAGATAAAGATGATCCGTCTAAAAACTCTACTCGATCTATAGATAAAGATACTGTGATTACTGCACCGAGTATGAGTAAACCGGATTGGACATTCGACGGATGGTTCACAAGCCTTGAGTATAAAACATTGTATGATTTTAGCACTCCTGTTACGGCTGATCTTACGCTGTATGCAAAGTGGACTAAAAATGAAGGAACAGATCCGATAGATCCGACAGATGAGTCAGATGACACTAATCAGCCTGCTCCGAATAAGCCTGTTGATACATCGATAAAAGTTCCGACCAATGTGCAGGTGACGGAGTGTACACAAGTTCCTAATTCTGTTAATGTAACTTGGACAGCTACAGGGGAGCAGGTTTATTATTTTGTGTTCTATAGTAAGAGTAATGATCCTGCGACTGCTGTAGTTGCTAAATGGTATGGAATGGCTACCGGCACGACCTCTAATGCAATCTCAAGTATAGTCCTGCCTTCAAGTGGCACATATTATTTTTGGGTAGCTGCTGCTGATGCTCAGTTCTATAGTCAGGTAACGAAAAGAAGTGAGTTCAGTTCAGTCAAGACATATCAGTTTACATACACTCAATTAGAAGCTCCTATTAATGTTAGTATCACGAAATCTGATGTCACTAACTGTGTAAAGGTGACATGTGAGCCAACTGAGACAGCTAATTATTATTGGGTATATGTAGCTGCTGAAAATGATCTGTCAAAAGCTAAGATTAGAGGTATGCTTTATAAGTCAAACTCTTACACTGATATTGCTCTAACTGCTAATGGAACATACTACTTTTGGTTAAGACCGGATATTGAGTATAATTATATTATGAATGACGAAGGTTATCCTCTTGGGTGTAAGCCGTCTGCTAATGCCGGAGCATTTAGCAATGCAGCAAGTTATACATTCAATAAATGGACAAAACTTGATGCTCCGACAGCGATAAATGTTATCCCTTCAACTACGAATAAAGTGAAGGTTGTATGGTCAGGATCAGAAACCATAACTTATTGGGTCTACTATGGAACATCCAATGACAGCAGCAAAGCAACTTTATGCTGTGATGTAGATATTAGACAATTTAGCCAAGACAATGGTTATGGTGGACATACTGAAATGCCAGGATATATGCAGGGCGAAATACTGCTTAGTGATACTGCTAAGTATTACTTCTGGGTTCGTACTGATAATAATGTTGTAGAGGACTACACCAATATGTTTGAGAGAAATCCTTCGCCAAATGCAAGTGATTTCAGTCTTGTCGCAGAATATGATTTCATATATACAACACTGTCTGCTCCAACTGATGTTTCAGTTAAGCAGATTAGCTCTAAGAGAGCCACTGTATCATGGAAACCTAACGGAGCCCCATATTATGGTATCTTCATCAGTAAAACCAATGATGTGAATACAGCAGAATATATTTCTTATGAATATGGATATAACTATGAAGTTCAGAGTGATACTATCATACTTCCTGCCTATGGAGTGCATTATATATGGTTAGGTGCATCAGATGATGATGCTTTCCGCGATGGGGATAGAGCTCGCATAGTATTTGGTCAGAGTGTGAGCGTTGATTTCAAAAATGAGCCGATGGCTGCTCCGACAGGATTGAAAGCTGAGCTATATGAGGATAATGATGAATGTGTGACACTTTCTTGTGTAACCGAAGCTCCATTTTGTTGGATATATATGAGTACTACTGATAGAACAGCCGATGCTCAATATGTTCAGTCTTATCCTAGTGTTTTCCAATCATGCAATGTAAATCTAAGTGACAAAAGTGCCGGTACATATTATTTCTGGATAAAGGCTGCCGATGGTCAAGATCCTGATTTCAGTGATGGAGCATATCCTGATAGCAGTGACTTTAGTGCAGCTGTAAGTTATGAGTATGCAGCACCGTCAAGTGTGTGGACATTCAGCGGTCGTATAAGTGACATTTCTGATGCTATGGGTGGAAGTCAATCGAATCCTCAGTTTATTGTTGTATTCCTTAATGATATGGTAATAGACTGCTTGGATAGCGGTATGTCGCCGTATGACTTACCTGACTATGCTAAAATATATCTGATGAATTCAAATATGACATTTGATACTGATGCTGTTGGAACATTGGGCGTTTATAACCATACCAAATATTTTGACGGAGTGGCAGCAGATGTTTTGACAGATGGGACTTATACATTATATGTCGATATGAATCTGATTAATAAAAATGACTTGGATAAATTTATGGGATCAGTTGATCCGTCCACTCTTGATTTATCAGAATATTTTCCTTGTGTATTAGGTTTGTCAACTACTGGAGATGTAGCTTGTACGCTTTGGAGTGGCAATGCTTTGTATATGACTAACAGTGGCACATTCCCGACAAATGTGAGCAAGCCGATGA
Organism: Spirochaetales bacterium; assembly: GCA_017540815.1. GTDB lineage: Bacteria > Spirochaetota > GWE2-31-10 > GWE2-31-10 > MWDO01 > RGIG6909. The sequence continues at coordinate 12,724 of JAFYAI010000131.1, read as the reverse complement.
GCGTTTTCCCGACTCTTGCTGATGTTGATACTTTTTATTTAGACGTGGAAGGTTGGGATATTTCTACGGCGAACTTAACTGTCGGATCTGATGTGAATATTAAAACTTATACTTTCACTATGACAGATTCGATGATAGATGAAAATTACCCAAATTATATTAATTTCTCTTTTGTTTACTCACGTTTTTGGAATAACTACCAAGTTGGTCCGAATAGTGATACTGTCCTAAGTTTAGGTAATGAGATTGAATTGGTTCAAACTAAGTACACTTCTTGCAAAATACCATATCAGGAAGGTTTATCAGTTACCATCACTTATCGCTATGATCCGGATACTGGCAAAGCGTATGTCAAGTATGAGACACAATCTACTACACCGCAGCAAACATTAGATACTCCGACAAATGTTACTGTTACTGCCGGAGATAATAATACAACGGTTAATTTGTCATGGAGTGCAGTAACAGGTGCAACGAATTATTGTATTACTTATAATAAAAATGGTGTTTCTGGGGTACAATCACAAAAACAAATTGTTTCAGGAACTTCAGCACAGATCACAGTTGATGCATATACTGATTATTATTTTTCTGTAATGGCTATTGATGCTGCTGTATTGACTGAAGTTACACAATACAGTCAACCAAGTACGCCGATATTCTTCTATGCCTTAGCAGCACCGACAAATGTTACTGCTGCAAAAGGCTCTGATGATAATAAGGTTAGTTTAACTTGGGATGCTGTAGGCGGAGCAACGGAGTATTTGGTGTATTACAGTACAGATGGCGAAAGACCTGATAATTATACTTCTTATACAACAAATTCATGTGAAATAGAGTTGTCTGAATCAGGAGTCTATTCATTCTGGATTCAAGCTGTTCACTCTGATAATGGAACTGTAACATCAAGCAGCCTTTATGGTACTGCAACTTATAATTGTACCACCACCAGCGGTTTTAATCTGCAAGTTAAGAGCGGTTTATCAGATCAAAGCTATCCGTCTGATAATAAGGTCTGCCTTACTTGGAATGCAGTAAGCGGTGCAGCTTATTATCATGTGTATATATCTGATCAACCTGTATATATAAATGCAACACTACAGATGGGGTGGATTTCTTCGCAAGAGGAATATTTGAATCATGATGTATATTTGACAGAGGATGGACATTATTACTTCTGGGTAACATCAGTTGAAAGGTATGGAGATCAAGGAGAGGCAATTAACGAAAGCGAGCCAAGTAATATGGCTGATATAGAGTTTACTTATACTTCGCTGAAACAGCCTACGAATGTGCAGGTTACCGCTGCCGAAAATAGAAAAAATCATGTGCAGTTATCATGGAATTATGACGGTATACATGAGCCATTCTTTGTTTATTATAGCAAAACAAATGATCCTGATACTGCTGCATATTATGATACCGCAGTAAGCGGTTCTGTCGCATCAGGAAATGGTGTATATCTGAAAGCAAGCGGCACATATTATTTCTGGGTGTGTGCAGGTAATGATCCTCGCTATGTGAATAAAGGACATGGTCCGTTTAGTGAAGCCGTCAGCTATACTCATACTTATCAAGAGTTAGTTGCTCCTACAGTTACACTTACTAACAATGGAACAGATGTGACGATTAGCTGGGGGGAACCTCAAGCAAATTACTATTGGATATATAAGGGAACTACGATTAATAGTGATGATGCTGAACGTGAAAATCCTCCAGCAGATTGCACAGTGGAGAAGTGGACAAGTTATACTCTTGATGTTGAAAGTACCGGTACTTATTACTTCTGGGTTAGAGCAGCCGATACAGAGTATGATGCAACCTATCCTGAACAAATCCAAAGTAACTTAAGTAATTGGAGTACTATTCAGTCTATAGTTATCCCTTAATCCACTAACTTTTCCCAAAAAAATGAGATTTTCTGCAAGAAAATCTCATTTTTTTACCCCTCTACATTCGGGAAATGACACAAGCACATTCTGCTGCCTTCGCAGTGGCATGGCGGCGGAGTAGTGGTGCATACAGGCTGTTTTTTGTAGCATCTGTTAGCGAAGAGACATCCCTGCTGTTCTCCTGTCGGCATCGCCGCATCCCCTGAGAGGATTATCCGCTCGCGTTTAATATTCGGATCAGGAATAGGGATGGCAGAGATAAGGGCTTTCGTATATGGGTGCAGCGGATTGTCGAACAGCTCGTGCTTGTCTGCGATCTCGACGATCTTGCCGAGATACATCACGATGATCCTGTCACTGATATGCTTGACTACTGACAAGTCATGTGCGATGAATAGGAATGACAGATTGAGATGTTTTTTCAGATCCTGCAGGAGATTGATCACCTGTGCCTGCACAGAAACATCAAGTGCCGAGACAGGCTCATCGCACAGGATAAGTTTGGGATTGAGAGCGATCGCTCTGGCAATGCCTACACGCTGTCTCTGTCCGCCTGAGAACTCATGGGGATAATGATAGATATATTGATCAGACAGTCCTACCATCGTGAGCAGTTCTGAGACTTTGGCTGTCAGTTCTTCGCGGTTTATGTGCGGATTATGCACACGCAGCGGAGCGGCGATGATGTCACCGATAGTTTTACGCGGATTGAGCGAAGAATACGGATCTTGGAATATTATCTGCATTTTACTGCGGAGCGGCTTGAGTTTAGCGGCACTCATCTTGGTAATATCAGTCCCGTCGAATATGATCTGACCGTCTGTTGCAGGGATCAGCCTCATAATGAGATTAGCCAGAGTTGATTTGCCGCAGCCTGACTCACCGACAAGACCTACACATTCATTGCTGCCGACAGTGAATGACACATCATCGACTGCTCGGAGAATCTTTTTCTTGCCGAAGAGAGACGATGACTTGACAGTGAAATATTTTTTTAGATTTTTAACTTCGATAATATTGCTCATATCCGAAATAATACACAAAAAAAGCATTTTTTGCAACAGCAAAATATCGTTTTTTTTAAATGATTTTAAGGTTTTAGTAGTCTTTTTTCCGAAAATATACTATAATAATAATAAATTACTGAAAGAGTCTCTGTCATGCTGAACTTGGTTCAGCATCTATGCTATGTGTAATCTTGAGATCCCGAAACAAGTTCGGGATGACACAATGTTTTTTGACTTTTTCAGCCGCATATAATAGTATCGGAGTTATTTTATGAAGAAAATATATCTGACATTGTGTTTAATTACAGTTTTAACATTTTGCAGTCTAAATGCCGAGGATAAGACTATTAAAATATTTTTTACAGGCAATACTAACGGTCATCCGCTCGCTTTCACGGATATGAATGAGTCCGGTCAGGGCGGTATCCCTGCGAGAGCGACGCTTGTAAAAGAGGAAGGCGGCAGCCGATATAAGAATAATGTGCTGCTGCTTGATGCAGGCGGAGTATTCGGCGGTCGTCCTGAATCCAATATGTTTAACGGCATGCCTGACATAGTTGGTATGAATACGATGAAATATGATTGTGCCGCCATCGGCATCCCGGAGCTTCAGCGGACTGCGAAAGATTTTGAGCTTCTTAATCAGAAATGCGAGTTCACATATATCGGTGCGAATGTTTCGATAATGAATAAGATAACCAAAAGAACGGAATTACTTAGCGATGACTATTTCATTAAGAAAGTCGGCGGTCTGAAAGTCGGGATATTCTCTGTGATTACGGAAGATGCCAAGTATCTCATCAGACCTTCGTATCAGTCTGAATATATTATAAGCGATCCGATCAAAGCCGCTAACTCGGCTGCAAGTAAGCTGAAACGCGAAAAGAATTGTGATATAGTGATTGCTTTGACTTATCTCGGATATTATCCTGAAGATCCGCAGGCTATGGACACAGAGGCTCTGGCTAACAATATCAAGAATGTGGATATTATTATTGACGGACGAACTTCTATAGATAATGAAGATCCTGATATTATTAATGATATTCCGATATTTCAAGTTGGTAAATGGGGGCTGAGTGTCGGAGAGATTAATTTAATTATAAAAAACAACAAGGTCGCCGAATGGACTTACAAAATCCATCCTGTCAATCGCAAAGTAAACGGTGAATATGTAGGCGATAAGACTTACGAAGATGACTTTGTTACATTGGCAGCGATCAAAGGTGCGATGGCGACTTATGATGCTGTTGCAGGTGCGAGACTGTGCAAAGTAGATCCTGATTTTGATTTCGATATTACAGCGGTTCGCTTCGCGGAATGTGACTTCGGCAATCTGCTCTGTGATGCAGTATTGGAATACACCGGTGCAGATGCAGTGCTTATGAATACAGGCGGTATAGATCCGAAAGCAAAGGTAGATCCTAATAAGATAACACGCAAGAGTTTCGATAATGTTATCACATTCGATAATCCTGTTGTGGTTATCGCTATGACAGGCAAAGAAATTCGTGACAGTTTGCAGTATTCGATAAACCGCAAGGGATACGGAAGTTTCCTGCAGATTGCCGGCATTACATGCGACTATAACAGCCGCGGTCAAGTGTTCAATGTCTGCAAGAATGGCTTGCCATTGGAAGATCATCTCCATTATCGTGTGGCTGTCTCATCGTGGATGCTGTTGGGCGGTGATGGCTACGGTTCGCTGAAGAAATGTCCTGTTAAGACAGAGGCTTCTATGCTCATTAGAGAGATTTTGTATAATTATGTCGAAGAAAAAGAGATTATCACCGTGCCGAAAGGAGGTCGAATCAACGCTGTTGATTAATTAGCACTGATTCGGGATAATATGTCTAATATTGCAATACCATTCTCACCGCCGGATATTCGTCAGGAAGATATAGATGCCGTTTCGGAAGTTCTTCGTTCCGGATGGATTACGACAGGACCTGTGACTAAACAATTTGAGCGTGATGCCGCACAATTGTGTGGTTCGGAGCGGGCAGTTGCTCTTAACTCTGCGACAGCAGGATTGTTTCTTGCTCTGAAATGTTTCGGCATTAGTCATGGAGATGAGGTTATCGTAACGAGCTACACATTTGCAGCTACTGCGAATGTCATTCTTCAGGTCGGAGCGACTCCTGTCCTTGTCGATATTAATCCGAATGATTTCTGTATCAGCTATGATGAAATCGCACGCCACATTACGAAACGGACTAAGGCGATAATATCTGTGGATTACGGCGGACTGCCGGTGGATTATGATCGGATACGGGATATTATTGAGAGCCATAAGGATATTTACACGCCGACAGCGGACACTTGGCAGACTCGGTTCGGCAGGATATTGTTTATATCGGATTGTGCTCATTCTCTCGGAGCAAGATATAAGGGTGAGAATGTCGGTCATCAGGCTGATGTTAGCGTGTTCTCACTGCATGCCGTTAAGAACCTGACCACTGCCGAAGGCGGGCTTGCTGCATTCTCAGCGATAGGAGATATTACTGCCGATGAGATGTATCAGCGGCTGCAACTGCTCTCGCTGCACGGCATGAATAAAGACGCTTTGGCAAAATACAAGAATAACAGCTGGGAGTATGACATTCTTACTGTCGGATATAAGTTTAATATGACTGATACGCTGGCAGCACTCGGTGCATCGCAGCTTAAACGGTATGACGAGATACTCGCTCGGCGAGCCGATATTACGGCTCATTATAAGCAGATGTTTGCCGGAACGAGAGTTATCTGTCCTCTGCAGGATGATAATGACCGCATCGGCTCGCATCACCTTATGCCGGTGCAGATCGACGGCTGTGATGAGCAGCAGCGGAATGAGATTATCGCTCGGTTGGCAGAACTTGGCATAGCGACTAATGTGCATTACAAGCCGCTGCCGTTATTTACGCTGTATCGCGGTCTTGGTTTCAATATCGCTGATTATCCTAATGCCTATAATCGGTATAAGAGCCTTATTACTCTGCCTATCTATCCGCAGTTGACTGATGAACAGGCAGATATGGTATGTAATGGAATCAAGAAAGTCATCAGGTGATGACATTTTTATTCCCGGACAATATACAGATCTTTATAACTGTTTACCAATGTGAAATAATTAAGCAGAATATATAACTCGCCTTTGTAATATCGCAAAGCAAGCGGATACTGCAGGTAAGACAATCCCTGTGAGTTGCCGAAACTGAACTGCAGTTTGAAGTTTTTCTTCTGTTCGACATTTTTATACCAATAAAACCCTGACCGCTTGCTGCGGATAGGATCGATCATTGTCGCTATGTGCTGCCTGTCGCTGATATTAGTCCATGTCATGCCGTCGGATGATTTCTGCAACAGGACAGGGAATCCGCTCGTGTCGATCTCAGGATTGACGAACTCAATATCTGATTTTTTCTTAAGGAATGGACTGACTCCGTTTAGTTTGATCTGATTCTCGAAAGCATAGCGGCACAATGCAGCCCAAAACTTAGGCTCAGGCACGATCCGATAATAGCAGCCGTCACCTTTTGCATACAATATCGGCGAGTTGGTTTTCATCCCTGTCCATCGTTTGAACATCCTCAATGCACTGTATTCATAACCAAAGTTTGCGGAGTGCTTTTCTTCAAAATATCGATAGACGAATTGTGCAAAATCCCATTCCTGCATTTTGGACATTCCGGTATAGAGCGTGTCGAAGTCGTCAATCCTCACTTGTGACACATGCTGCCCGTCAAATCGAACAGCACGATTGTTCTGCGGAGAGAGCAGTGTCAGGTCATCGCTGCAGTCAGTCATGTAATGCAGATATTCGGTATATGTTTTTTTGATTACCGTCGGTTTGGCAGTTCTATAGAACTCGTCTCTGCAGAATGCGTCACTAAACTGATGCCGATACAGATCCGTTGGGAATGCCGGTGCTCCATAGACTACGCCTCTGTGTGAGAATAGCCCGACCGGGATGGGGCATTCTGTGCTGCTGATGTATTTGCCGGCACTGTCCAAGATGCAGACTGCACATCCACTGAGTGTTTCATCCTGTGCGAAATATCTGTGAGTCTCTGCCGAGTAGTCAGCCAAAGGGCGGGACTTGTTTATCACAGATGCGTATATTGCATCAGATGATGCGTCGTAAACCGCATCAATCAATCGAGTGTTGAATACATTCATGTCCGGAACGGATAAGAATGAGATTTTCCATTTATGTCCCCAATCCCGGCTTACTGCGATGCGGTTTTCTGAGAATGACACAATTGTGTCATCTTTTGTCACAATTGTGCAGATAATCTTGGTTTGTATATTGTCATTGAAGAGCCGTTTAGCTTGCCAGCTGTCGCCTTTGTTTGAGCTGACGAAGATATAGTTGCCAAGAATGATGAATATTTTGTTCGAATCATTGGCTGAGCAGCCAAACTTCGGGATAATGCGATTGAAGTTCGGTATCTTTTCTTCGGATTCGGAGGAATCTTTAACTGACTCGCGTGCCGATTCGTCGGCTGATTTATTATATCCGAAGTGGACATCCAGCGACGGCAGTGAGAAGAAACTCTGCCTGTATGTATCGCCGCCATCATTCGTTGTGAGTATGCCGATCTTAGGAAAACTCGTTATGATGAAGACAGTCTCTCCGTCTGGATGCACTATGAAGTCCTCCGGCACACTGATGTTGCCGGTGCTGACGGAACGACCGATATGGCGGCGATATTTGAGATTATACTGCCGCACTGAGTCAGGTTTAGAAGGCTCCTCTATGTCATCAAGTGTATCGACAATGCCGTATTCTATTGTGCCGCATGAACTAAGCAGCAGAGTTGCTGTCATAAGGAAGAAAAAAAATTGTTTCAAGTCTCACCCCCGACCCGCTCTCTGTTTTTTGAGATGGGAGATATGAATAGGTTAATCTTATCACAAAATTATTAATAAAACAATGAAAATTTTTTTTACAAAATTAATATTTTAATGGACATTCTGCCTTGAAATATGATATTATATAATATGAGGAAAAATGTTGTGTAGGTTAATTAATGGAATACGCAGAATTTCAACAAAGAGTTAAAGAAGTTATTGATGGGTATTATAATTCCGGGCGGACTCAGATAGATTTGCTGTCTACACTCAGTCAGATACAGCTTGTCTACGAGGAGTCTGATTGTCAGAATGGCATGGATAATCTCCTGCAGGATCTGTCTGCAGAACTTATCGGGCTGTTCACCGAGTCGGCGAGCCGCAATGAGAAGATCGTGCAGAACAGTACGATCAAGGTTATCACCGAGTATATGCTTGCTCATTTGAATGACATTGAGCGGGAGATCATCAACAGTTCGACTTCCAAGATGAAATTCCACGAGAAGATCCGCAAGATGATAGCGGAATATCTCAATACTAATTATTTCTCGAAGATACTCGTCGTTACGCTTGTCGATAATATGATAGAGAGTGTCTACGGTGATGAATATACTCTGTCCAAGTATATCTATGAGCAGGTCAAAGACCTCGTTGCAGACAAAGCGGAGCTTGATAAGTTTATCATGATCTATCAGGGCACGATCGATTCGACGGATGTGCCTGACTTTAAAGTTTCGTATCGCAAGGCGATCATAGAGAATCAGCCGATCAAGACTATAGAATGTGATATGTGGCGTAAGCTACGTGAACTTGTCGGAGAAGATGTCTGTCTTCAGATCCGCAATTCTTTAGCGATGTTTAAGTCTAAGAAGTCCGCATTCAATGAAGGCGTTATCGCTCCGATACTCGCAGAGTTGGACAAGAGCAATGAGTTTATCGCTGATGAGTTTAAGCGGATTATCATTGGAGATAAGACTTACTACGGTGCATCGGTGTACACGCTCGAAGATGATAATACGAAATTTGAACGGTTTATCACGAAACTGCGCAACTTCGGCTATGATGAAGAAGCTGATCTGTTATATACATATCTAATCAATAACATTGTTTTGCTGACAGATAAGGTTATAGCAGACAAATTTCGTCGTCTTAATGATGAGCTTTTTGAGGAGTTGAGTGTCCTTAACAAGACTAAATATTCTAAGATGTGTATCGGACACATTCTGCTCGCTGATCCGACAGGAGACATCTTCGATGAGGATGGCTCTCTGAACTTCATCGTCTCGATGGTGATGAAGTCCATCTATAAAATGTGTGAGATACTGCTGATAAACGACTTCGAGTTCCAAGAGTGGCAGAAGGAGATGCTCATTACGCTCCAGCAAATGTCGCGTCTGCGTGATATAGAGACTGCCAATCATCAGGACCGTGTCACTATCTATACGCGTATTCTTGCAGAGGAGCTTCGTCAGTGCAAAGATGACGGTACTCTGACTCAGCTCATCGAGGATAACGGCATCTCTGTAGATACTGACTATTACATCATTGATAAGGAATATATCCGGGATCTGCTGTATAGTGCATCTCTGCATGACCTCGGCAAGGTAGGTATCGATGACGGAATCCTAAAGAGTGAGCATAAACTCTCAGAGTCAGAATACGAGATAATGAAGAGACATACTGTATTCGGTCAGCAGCGGCTGTCATCTATAGTTAAGATGTCCCGCAAGAAATCATTCCTTGTTCTTGCAGCGGCACTTGCCGAGAATCATCACGAGCGATGGGATGGTTCAGGTTATCCTAATGGCAAGAAAGCATTTGAGATACCGCTGTCAGCCAGGATATTGGCGATAGCTGATGTTTATGATGCTCTGCGTCAGGAGCGCTCGTATAAGAAAGGGATGTCTCACGAGAAAGCTGTGAGCATTATCCTTGAGGGCAAAGGCACTCACTTCGATCCGGTGCTGATTGAACTGTTCCGCAAACATTCAGATAAATTCGATGAAGCGTATAATAAAAACTGCTTGAATGTTAATTATGAATAAACAAACAAAAAGTCTCATTCAAAGAATGAGACTTTTTGTTTGTTTATACCGTTTTAGACTTCCTTAGACTTCTATGACAGAACCTTCGACAGCTTGTATGATCTTCAGATTGCGGTTGTTATATTTGGGATTGGTTATGGATTTTGCTTCGATCAGCATTCTGGACAGATCCTCGTCACTGTGCATCGGGTCGAAGTGGAACATCGCTAACTGCTTGATCCGCCACTCAAGAGCGAGATTGACTGCAACATTAGTTGCTGTGTGGCCCCAGTTGAATTTACTGAAAAATTCGACAAGACTGTACTGACAGTCCAACAGCATCAGATCACTTGACTCGAAACAAGCCTTGTAGTAGAGTTCTTTGCCTGCGATGCCGTCTTCCGTAAACTCTGTGTCTGTTACATAGCTGAGTTTTTTCTTGCCGCTGTGGACAACGAATGCGGAACATCCGCCCGGATGGATGAGATCTACCGCTCTGATCTCCAAACCGCCGATCTTGACTGTGTGATCGGAATTAATCACGACAAATTTCTTTTCGCTTGGAGTGGACTCCAGCGAGATAGGGAAGTGTGCTTGATGCTGCTGGCGTGTGAGATTCTCCGCTATCTCATCATTCGTCGAATAGAATGTGATAGTATTAGTAGGATTGAATATCGGTCCGAAGAATGGCAGCCCGCATATATGATCCCAATGAAAATGTGATATAAACAGGTGAATATTAAGTCCGCCTTTACCGGCTAAGTCATTGCCGAGCAGCCGCAGACCGCTGCCTGCATCGAGGACAATAATATCTTTGGAACTATCGTCAATGACCTGCACGCAGGCTGTATTGCCACCATAAGTATTGGACAGATGAAACGGCACATTCTCCAAGAATGTATCAATATCCTTATCCTCAGACTTTGCATACAACTCCAACAGCCGTCGAACTTTAAACCGATAAGCGTCATTAGTCATTGGTGTTGGTATCGAACCGCGTGAACCCCAGATTTTTATCCTCATACTATTCTCCGATTAGTGTCCTTTGCATTTAGAATGTCAGCGTTTCATTATTACTTTCTTCTCTAATTCAGCTATTTTCTTCCTGAGTTCTATATTCTCATATTCCAGATTTTTGATACTGGACAGCAGTTCGTTGACAGACAACAGTTCTTCGTTTGCCAATTCGCTGTAACCTTCCTGTCGTGCGGACAGATCATCTGTTGCTTCGTCCATTATCGCTTCGTATGAGTCTTCGTAGTTATCGATGTCAAGCACGAAGTATGGCAGTTTGCGGGCAGATGCTATCTTATATGCCATGCGTATGACAGTCTGATATGTGGCATTATTGGGATCAAGGACAGCCAGCGGATGTCTCTGCGCGATGGAGTTCTCGACTGCCTGATCGCGATAGAGGAATCCGAGATACTCCATTTCGATATTCAGATAATTCTTAGTGATTTTGCGGAGTTTCTCGCCGCTTGTCAGATCTTTCGGTTTGTATGCCATATTAATGATAAGTTTCGGATTAAATGACGAGAGCATCGCTGCAGCATCTGCTTCTATATCAGGATCAATGCGGAACAGTCCGTTTAGGATGTCGCTGACTTTCCACGCAGACTCACCGCCCTGTTTCATGATCGATGTCATAAACTGCTTAGTCTGCGGATACTTCTTCATCTCGGTAAACAACAAACGGAATATAGAGTTCTTCAGCATAGCGTACGCATTCAGTATAGAAGTCAGCTCCGGAGTAGCTACTATCACACCGATCGATGAGAGCATATAGAAGTCTATCGTATTGTAAGCACTGCCTGCACCGAGATCAAGGACTATATACTCCGCTTCGAGTCCTCTGATGGCGTTGATCATCTTGCGTTTCTGAGCGGCTGTCAGATTGGACATACCGACCATCTCTGCATCTCCCGGAATGAATGACAGATACGGATTATTGGTCGATAAGGCATAGTCTGCAAGGTTAGCTTTCGGACGATTGATGAAATTACCTATGCCGTCCGGGGCGTGATCATATCCCATTACAGTATGGACATTAGCACCTCCGAAATCCATATCGATAAGTATCGTCTTATGTGCAAGACTCGCTAACGCATAACTGAGATTAACTGATACAAAAGTTTTGCCAACTCCGCCTTTGCCGCTTGCTACAGGGATGATGATAGGATTGCCTGCCATGATAAAAGCCTCTTTTTAGAATGTTATAAATCCAAATAATATTTTATAAGAAAATTATGAAAAAATCAATAAAAATAATAAAAAAAACAATATGTCAAATTTATTTCATAAATTTGACATATTGTTTTTTTTGGATTATAATAACCCGGTAAGTAAAAGACAGAGGTGATAATATGGAAAATATTGAAAGTATTACACAGCAGCTTACAGCTGTAATGAATGAATTATTGGACAATCATCCTATTAATAAGGGCAGTATCTTCGTTGTCGGCTGTTCATCCAGCGAGGTCGTCGGCGGTCATATCGGCAAGGACTCCAGTGCTGATGTTGGTAAAGCGATATTTGAGACGGCATATAAGATATGTAAGGACAGAGGATTGTTCTTGGCATGTCAGTGCTGCGAACATCTTAACCGCTGCCTCGTTATCGACTCTGAATGTGCCGAGCATTTTGGTTACGAGCCTGTCTGCGTTGTGCCGTGGCTGCATGGAGGAGGATCGCTTGCTACAGCGGCATATCACGGACTGCGTAATGCGGTTGTAGTGGAGCATATCAGGGCTTCAGCAGGGATCGACATCGGCGACACTCTTATCGGGATGCACCTCAAAGATGTAGCTGTGCCTGTCCATCCGTCGATTGACAAGATCGGCTCGGCTCATATTGTCGCCGCATTCTGCCGTCCTAAGTTGGTAGGCGGAGAGCGGGCGAGGTATGAGTAATGTATTTACAAAAAACAGAAAAAAGTCTTTGACTTTTTTCTGTTTTTTGC
>JAFYAI010000130.1 GCA_017540815.1 Spirochaetales bacterium | reverse complement strand
GGCATCGTGGTCTCGTGTTGTGCGGCAATGGGACGGTAAATATAATTTCTTGGATAGAGAGAATGATGTTGTCCGCATCAGTGCTTATATGAAGAAGCATCATGTGATGAAAAACTTCATTAATATGTGTACCGCACATAAGGCAAGTGGCAGGGCACATTTTGAGACAATTCTTATCGCCAATCAGTATCTGCACGACGGACTTACAATTGTGCCAAAGAAGAATATGGTGAATAATATCGGCGTGACTGGGAATTCCACTCATTATGCGTCAGATCTGAATCTGATCCCGAAAGGTTATCGGCGAATATTTACGATGAAACGGTATGAATTGGATGCAGATAAAATATCGCCGCCGAATGATGTCGATGACTATCATCAGTATAAGAATGATACATATCGCATTTACGGCTGGGGACATCCTTTCGTTAAGATTTGGCGTTTGATTGAGAGTTCGTTTTACAGACTGCTGCATGGGGATCTGCAAGGTATGTTTGCTGATGTAAGAGATAAGCTCAAGAAGTTTTTTGAAAAGAGGGTGTATTAAGGAGAATAATCTATGCCAAAAATCAGTATCATAATCCCTGTCTATAATACAGAAAAATATCTGCATAAGTGCTTCGCCAGTGTGTATGCACAGACTCTCACTGATTGGGAGATTGTCGCTGTCAATGACGGATCAACTGACGGAAGTCTTGACATCCTCAATGAATATGCAGCGAAGGACTCACGCATCCGTGTTATCGATCAGACTAACAGCGGTCCGGGCGGAGCTCGCAATACAGGCATCGACAATGCGATCGGTGAATATATAGCATTCCTCGACAGCGATGACTATGTGCTGCCCAATGCGTATCAGATGCTATATGAGATGGCATCTTCACAGGATCTCGACATTATACAGTCGGAGCTGCGTTCCGTGAATGGTGAAGGGCAGCTGCTTGGTCACTCTGATTATGTAAGTGATTCTGCGATAGATGAGGGGATGGTCTACAGTGGTAAAGATGTTCTCCTGCATAATTGGTTCTTTACGACGGATCAGACATTCTTTGTTCGGCGTGACTTCCTGAATGAGCATAATCTGCGGTTTATACCCGGGATATATCATGAGGATACGGAACTTATCCCGAAATGGGTGTATTATGCAGAGAGGATGAGGTGTATCCGGGATGTGCTTTATCATCGCTGTCTGCGTGACGGTTCTGTTATTACATCCAGGAATATTAAGAAGTGTTATAATCTTATTACCGTAGGTGACAGTCTGACTGCGTTTGCTGATTCTGTGCAGGATGATGATGTGAATGTGTTTATGCACCGATTTGCATGCATGTGTTATGCTGCATGTATCCAGTATGCAGCGAAAGCCGGTATACCGATTCGGGGTATTTTCACGGAACGAGGTTCACGGCAGAAATACTGCCGCAAACTCGGAGCATCACCTGCGTTGAAACATCGGCTTATGGCATGGTTTATACGGCTGCATTGGGATAGAATGTTCTGTGCGATATATAAGATATTTGCCGATAAATAGTGCTGTAACACAAAAAAATCACGAAAATAATGGAAAATAATAGAAAGATATGTTATAGTGTAATCGTGATTGTGCAAAAGGCGGTTATGACAAAGTGTCAGCGAAATATCTTTTGGTATTGGGATTGTTCGCAGTTTGCCTGACTGCTGTCAGATTGTTTGAGATGATGAATTTTTTTGCACTGTCTGCATTGAGGTTTAGTAAATGAATAAATTCAAAAAAATAATAGCATTGATACTAATGACAACGACTCTAAGCAGCTGTGTCACATTGCATATAGATAAAGACTCTGCTCCGCTTGTAGACTTTGGTACTCCTATTGTTGGGCATTTCCGTAATAAGGATTATGCTGCGGCCGGGGTATTCACTTCGCTGTTTTTGTCGTTTTTAGTCTGCACTTTTGTATTCGCACCGATCGGCTCTGATCAGAAGTCTCTTACAGGACTGGATACGAAAATATCCGATCCGCTGTTTTTCTCATTTCTTGGAGCGACGCTGGCGACACCTGTGGCTTCGACAATCGAGACTGTATGCGTATATCACTATGTCAATCAGAAGATTATAGATGAGAACGGGCTGTTCTTTGACCCGCATGATAAGCTCAAAAAATACGAGGTGATAAACGCATTTCGTGCGGATGAGGAACGCCGTATCGAAGAAGAATCTAATCGGGCACAGCTGGAGCTGTATCGCAAAGAGATCGAGGCCTATCGGCAAAAACTCATTGACGGAACGATAACCGATGAAGAATTGATATTTATCGAGAAATCAGAGATGATCCGCAATGAACTGCAGACGGAGATCGGGTATTATTATCTGAATAAAGCAAGGAAAGTTAATGAATAAGCATCGTGAGTAAGTCCAAATTTTGTCAAAAAAGACACGAATTCTATTGACTTTTTTTTCATAATAATGTATTATAAGAAAAATTATTTTTGCCTCTATAGCTCAGTTGGTAGAGCACATCCTCGGTAAGGATGAGGTCGTCAGTTCAATCCTGATTGGAGGCTAGATATAAAATATTGATATTGAATAATAACTTAGGGGTTATATATGGCAAAGAAAGGCAGTACAGAAAAAATCGCATTGATGTGTACGGAATGCAACCGTAAAAATTATACAACCATCAAGAATAAGAAAAATATTCAGGGAAAGATGGAGATGAAAAAATATTGTCCGTTTGATAGAAAACACACGGTACATAAGGAAACTAAGATAAAATAATTTGCAGATTGTCTGCGATATAGGGTAGTAGTTCAGTGGTAGAACGGCGGTCTCCAAAACCGCATGTCGTGGGTTCGAGTCCTGCCTGCCCTGATTTTCTTTTTTACAATTTTTACATACTTTGGAGTAAAGATGAAAAAAATTATTAAATTCATACAGGAATCAATAGCTGAGCTGAAGAAAGTTGTTTGGCCATCGAAAGATGATGTTGTTGCACAGACAATCGTCGTTGTTATCGGTATTGTTATTACGGCAGGGTTGTTGGCGGTTGTTGATTTTGTATCGCTTCAGGTTGTCAGCAAAGTTCTCACATTAGGAATGTAAGTAGGTAGATATGAGCAAGAATTGGTATGTTCTTCATATAAACTCAGGTTATGAGAAACGAATCGAAACTTCTATGAATAATCTTATTCATGACGGAGTTTTACCTGATTCTTTATTTCAAGTGAAAGTTCCGGAGAGAGATGTTGCTGAGATTAAGAACGGCAAGAAAAAAATTCGTAAAGAAAAGCTATATCCTGGTTATGTGCTTCTCGAAATGGATATAGATAAAAATAAATGGAAAGAGATTTATTCTGTTATTAAGAATGTTACAGGCGTGACGGGGTTTGTCGGTGCTGACAAAACAAGAATACCGTTCCCGCTGTCCAGTGCAGAGGTTAAAGCGATGCTTCAGACTTCAGGTGATGCTAAGGGCGATACATTTGTTAAGCAGAAGGTTGATTTTAAGCATGGTGAGACTGTGAAGATTACAGATGGTCCGTTTATTACATTCTCAGGAACTGTTGAAGATATTAATTTGGAGCGCAGTAAAGTGCGTGTTATGGTTAATATATTCGGTCGATCTACTCCGGTTGAACTTGACTTTAATCAGGTAGAGAAAATTTAACGAAAAGGCGAAAGTGTAAAATCTAAATATACTTAATTGAATTTTAAGAAGGGATAACTAAGATGGCAAAGAAAGTTAAAGCTATTGTTAAGTTGCAGGCACCGGGTGCTCAGGCCAATCCGGCTAAAGGTATAGGACCTGCGTTAGGACCTCACGGTGCAAGTGCTCCGGATTTTTGTAAACAATTCAACGATAAGACCAAAGATCAGCCGGGATTGATTTTTCCTGTAATCATTACGATTTATCAGGATAGATCATTCACATTTGTGATTAAGACTCCGCCTGCTGCTGTTCTTATTAAGAAAGAAATTGGTCTTGAGAAGGGGTCGGCTGTTCCTCACAAGGATAAAGTCGGCAAGATTAGCAAGGCTCAGATTAAGAAGATTGCTGAGATGAAGATGCCTGATCTGAATGCTAATGATGTTGATGCTGCAATGAAAATCATCGCAGGTTCTGCACGAAGTATGGGCGTTGAAGTAACAGACTAAGTTATAGGAGATTAAGATGAGTTTTGTAAGTAAAAAATATAAAGACGCATTAAGTAAATTTGATAAAAATCAGGTTTACGATATTGATAAGGCTCTTGATATTATCAAAGAGATCGCATCTGCTAAATTTGACGAGACTGTCGAGGTTTCTCTGAAACTGCGATTGAAGAAGAGTCATACGGTTCGTGATACATTCGTCCTGCCGAATACTTACGGCAAGGAGAAGAAGATCCTTGTTTTGGCTAAGGCTGATAAGGTAAAAGAGGCTCTTGATGCCGGTGCTGCTTATGCAGGTGATGACGAATATATCGAAAAGATCAAAGGTGGTTGGTTGGACTTTGATGTGGTTGTAGCTACACCTGATATGATGAAAGATGTAGGTAAGTTAGGTCCTGTTCTTGGTAAGAGAGGTTTGATGCCTAATCCTAAGACAGGTACTGTAACACAGGATATTAAAGGTGCGATTGCAGAGTTGAAGAAAGGTCGTGTAGAGTTCCGTGCTGATAAAGCAGGTATTATCCATATCGGTATTGGTAAAGTTTCTATGGATAAAGCTAAGATTAAAGAAAACATCTTGGCGTTATACGAAGAAGTTCTCAAACGACGACCGGCAGATCTGAAAGGTGAGTATGTAGATACATTCTACATTTCCGCAACTATGAGTCCTGCTGTAAAGATCAACACAAAATCGATGGCAGTATAAGGAGTTAAACAATGGCTCAGCAATATAAAATAAATAAAGTTCAGGATCTGAAAGAGTTTTTCGAGAAGAATCCTAATTATATCTTTACCGATTATCGAGGGCTGAATGTTGAGGCTATCACTCAGATCAGAAAAAACCTTGCGAAATCAGGTGCAAAATTTATCGTTATTAAGAATACTTTCATAGATTTGATTGCTAAAGAAAAAGGCATTGATGATCTGAAAGAAAATACAATCGGACCTACAGCTGTTGCATTTGCAAATGCTGATGGTGTAGCAGAAGTTGCTAAATACTTGATCAACTTTACTAAAGAGTCTTCTCTGAAAGTTAAAGGCGGTTGGGTAGATGGTGCTTTACTTGATGCTAATGCTATCGAAGCACTGTCAAAGCTGCCGAGCAAGTCACAGCTCATCGCTATGATGATGTCTACAATGAATGCTCCGCTGCAGAACTTCTTGGCTGCATCCAACGATGTTATTGCTCGGTTCGTTCGTGTTCTTAATGCTGTTGCAGAGAAGAAGAAAGAGGCGTAAAATAAAGTTAAAAGCAGCAATGTCTTCCTAGCGTTGCTATGCATTGCTGATGTAATAAATTAAATTTTCACATGTATGTGAGGAAGAAAATATGGCAATTTCAAAAGATGAGATTTTAGAGGCAGTTAGCAACCTGACTGTTCTTGAGCTTTCAGAGTTAGTAAAGGCAATGGAAGAAAAATTTGGTGTTAGTGCAGCTCCTGTAGCTGTTGCTGGTGTAGCTGCTCCTGCTGCTGCAGGTGGTGAAGCTGCTCCTGCTGCTGAGGAGAAAGATGAGTTCACAGTTGTTCTCGTTGATGCAGGTGCTAACAAGATTGCAGTTATTAAGGAAGTTCGAGCTATCACAGGTCTTGGCTTGAAAGAAGCTAAAGATATGTGCGATGCAGGCAACAAAGTTTTGAAAGAAGGCGTTTCTAAGAAAGATGCTGAAGACATCAAAGCTAAACTGACAGCTGCAGGTGCTAAAGTAGAATTGAAATAACCATTTCACTTATGATAAATTCATCGGTTCTTGGTGAACCGATGAATTTTCATATTTTAAAAGAAAAGTTAAAAGTAAAAAAAAGACTAGTCAATAAATATAATTTAGTATACTAACACAACTGCGAGATGAATAATTATTCTGAGACACACTTCTATATAAGTATATTTTTAAAGTTTCTTTATTTTATTAATGTATCCTGCCGTAAGGGTGGGTTGTTTTGGTATGACAGGAGGGACGGATGATAGTCGAAAGACCTAAAAGAAGCCTAAAAAACTCTCGTGTGCTGATTGGTTCGGCAAAGCGCCTTGAAGTCGAGGATATGCCTAACTTAATCGAGAATCAGCTGTCGAGCTATGAATGGTTCTTACAAAGAAAAGCAAAACAAAACGGTGAGGAACTGAAAAATCAGGGATTGGAAGCTCTCTTTAGAGAGATATTCCCGATAAAAAGCAATGACGAAACCGTTTCTTTGGAATATGTCGAGTATGTTTTGGGTGAAGATGACATTAAATATGATGAATTCACATCTAAACAGAAAGGTCAGTCGTATACTATTCCCGTGAAAGCGGTCATTGATATGAAGACCAATGACAACTCGGGTAAAATCAGAAGAAAACCGATCTATCTTGGAGAATTCCCTCTTATGACAGAGAGAGGCACTTTTATTATTAATGGTGCTGAACGAGTTGTCGTTAGTCAGATACACCGATCTCCGGGTGTTGTTTACAGTTTCGACGATAAGACTAAAGTTTTGAACTGCCGTATCATTCCGTATCGCGGTTCATGGCTTGAGTTCGAGATAGATGAGAAGAAAAACCTTGTCTATGTCCGCATTGACAGGAAGCGAAAGATACTTGTTACTACATTCCTGCGAGTGCTTGGATATGACACTCGTGAGAAGATCATCAGCCTCTTCTATAATGACAAAACGATACGAATTGAGTCTTCGGAAGAGCAGGACGCTGCTGCAGGAGAGATCCTGTCGAAGGATATATATGCCGTGTCTGATGATCCTACTGTGCCGGGCGAGAAACTCGTTCAGGCAGGAACACGATTGTCTAACATCGATATAGATAAACTTGTTCAGGCAAATATCAAAGAGATCCCGGTTATCAGTGAGACCATTGTCAAACTTAAACTGGATGATGATGACGGTGAGAAATTGACTGCTGCCAAGAATAACAGGATCATTATTAACTGTTTTGAGAAAGAAGAGGTTATACCGTCCAAAGATGATCCGTATAAGGATGAGCCGTCGAAATTTGATGCGATCAACAAGATCTATACTATCATTCGACAGGGTGAGCCTACTACGGTTGAGAATGCCGAGAAAGAGATCAGGACGATGTATTATTCGGATAAGAGATATGATCTCGGCGGTGTAGGACGATATAAGCTCAATAAAAAATTTGATATTGATGCACAGACTAATGCTCTGACTGATGAAGATATTATCGAGTCTATTCGATATTTGATTATGGTATATACAGAAGCCGGTCATGTCGATGATATTGATCACCTGTCCAATCGACGTATTCGATCTGTAGGTGAGTTAATGCAGCAGCAGCTCAAAGTTGCGTTCCAGCGTGTTGAACGCATTGCCAAAGAGCGAATGTCACTTAAAGATGTTGAGACGATGAAGCCGTCTGATATTATCAGTGTTAAACCGATTACTTCTACTATTAATGAATTCTTCGGTTCATCACAGTTGTCTCAGTTTATGGATCAGGTCAATCCTCTTGCAGAGCTGACACACAAGAGACGACTTAATGCGTTGGGTCCGGGTGGTTTGTCGCGAGACAGAGCCGGATTCGAGGTTCGAGATGTTCACTACTCTCACTATGGTAAAATGTGTCCTATCGAGACTCCTGAAGGTCCTAATATCGGTCTTATCGTATCTCTGTGTAACTTTGCGAAGATTAATGACTTCGGTTTCTTGGAGACACCTTATAAGAAAGTTATAGACGGTAAAGTGACTAACCAAATGGAGTATCTGTCTGCTATGGATGAAGATAAGCATTTCATTGCACAGGCAAGTTCTCCTGTAGATGAGAATGGCAACTTTATCGAGAAACAGATCTCTGTAATGAAGCAGGGTGACTATACAACTAAGGATGCCAAAGAGATCGACTATATGGACTGGTCTCCTCGTCAGATTATATCTACATCTACTTCTCTTATCCCATTCTTGGAGCATGATGATGCTAACCGAGCGTTGATGGGATCTAACATGCAGCGTCAGGCTGTGCCTCTGCTGATACCGCAGGCACCGTATGTTGGAACTGGTATGGAAGAGGTTGCCGCGTATGACTCAGGTGTATGTGTTATCAGTAAGTTCGCAGGAACAGTTGATTATGTAACGGCACTTGAGGTGCATGTTCGCCGTGATGAGAATCCTGAGATCGTAGATAAATATCCGTTGCTCAAAAACAAGCGAACTAACCAGGATACATGCTTTAATCAGCGTCCTATCGTAAAGAAAGGTCAGCATGTTGCAGCCGGTGAGGTAGTTGCTGACGGACCTGCCTGTGATAATGGTGAGTTGGCTCTCGGTAAGAATGTTTTGGTAGCATATATGCCTTGGAACGGTTACAACTATGAGGATGCTATCATTCTCAGTGAGCGTGTTGTTAAAGAAGATGTGTTTACTTCTGTACATATTAAAGAATTCCAGGTGGAAGTCAGAGAGACAAAACTCGGACCGGAGAAGATCACACGCGATATACCGAATATGTCAGAGGCTCAGCTGCGCAACTTGGATGAAGATGGCATTATCCGTATCGGAAGCAAAGTTAAGGAGAATGACATCCTCGTAGGTAAAGTAACACCTAAGTCGGATGTGGAGACAACAGCTGAATATCGTCTGCTCCATTCTATCTTCGGTGAGAAAGCTAAAGATGTCAAAGAAACATCACTTAAACTGCCTCACGGTGTCGAAGGAACAGTTATTGAGGTTCTCCGACAGCGTCGGGATTTCGGTGAAGAGCTTAGTCCCGGTGTAGAAGAAGTTATCAAGGTATATGTCGCTAATAAGCGAAAGATCAAAGTCGGCGATAAGATGGCCGGACGACACGGTAATAAAGGTGTTGTATCCATTATATTGCCTGTTGAAGATATGCCTTATCTGGCTGACGGTACACCGGTAGATATAGTCCTCAATCCGTTGGGTGTTCCTTCACGAATGAATATCGGACAGATTATGGAAGCACAGCTCGGTTGGGCTGCTAAAGCATTGGGTGTGAAATTCGCTTCGTGTGTGTTCGAGTCGGCAACGGCAGAGCAGATCTCCGAGCAGCTTAAGATCGCAGGTCTGCCTGAGAACTCCAAAGTTGAGTTGTATGATGGACGAACAGGTGAGAAGTTTGTTAATCCTGTTACAGTCGGTGTTACTTATATGCTTAAACTTGCTCACTTGGTTGATGATAAGATGCATGCCCGATCTACAGGACCTTATTCATTGGTAACACAGCAGCCGCTCGGTGGTAAAGCACAGTTCGGTGGTCAGCGACTCGGAGAGATGGAGGTTTGGGCTCTGTATTCTTATGGTGCAGCTCATACTCTGCAGGAGTTGATGACTGTCAAGTCCGATGATATGAACGGTCGTGTCAAGATGTATGATAACATCGTCAAAGGTGAGTTCTCCAGTGCTCCGGGTATCCCTGAGTCATTCAGCGTTTTGGTACAGGAGTTGAGAGGTCTTGCTCTTGATATGAAGATATACGATTCGAGAGGCAAACGCGTTCCGCTCACAGAAAAAGAGCAGGCACTGATGAACAGTTCTGTTGATAAGTTTTAATGCGGAATAAAAAAGTTAATTAGGAGATATTATGAGAGATATTACTGATTTTGATTCTATCCAAGTCCAGATTTCTTCTCCGGAAACGATCAGAGCGATGTCTTATGGTGAAGTAAAGAAACCTGAGACTATCAATTATAGAACACTGCGTCCGGAGAAAGAAGGCTTGTTCTGTGAGCGAATTTTTGGAACTACAAAAGAATATGAGTGTTCCTGCGGTAAATTCAAGTCGCAGAGATTCAAAGGTGTTATCTGTGATAAGTGCGGTGTCGAAGTAACGAGTTTCCGTGTTCGCCGTGAGAGAACAGGTCATATCGAGTTGGCAAGTCCTGTAGCTCATATTTGGTTCTACCGATCTGTTCCGTCACGAATCGGTCTGCTTGTAAACATTCCTATGAATGCTTTAAAGTCGATTATCTACTTCGAGAAGTATATCGTTATCGATCCGGGTGACACAGACCTGAAAGACCGACAGATCTTGACAGAAGAAGAGTATAATGATAAGAAAGAGCAGTTTGGTCTCGGATTCACAGCACAGACAGGTGCTGAGGCTATCATCACTCTGTTGGAGAATATCGATCTGCAGAAAGAGGTTGAGACTCTTCGTGCCGAGATGACAGACGCTAAGAAAAAAAGTGATAAACGCCTGCTCAAGCGTATTGAGATCTTGGAGGATTGTATCCAGTCCAATAACCGCCCTGAGTGGATGATGCTTAGCGTTATACCGGTTATCCCGCCTGATCTGCGTCCTATGGTTCAGCTGGACGGCGGTAGATTTGCGACATCTGATCTTAATGATCTGTATCGCCGTGTTATTAATAGAAATAATCGTCTTAAGAGACTGCTTGAGATCGGTGCTCCTGACCTCATTATTCGTAATGAGAAGCGAATGCTGCAGGATGCAGTTGATTCATTGTTTGATAATACTAAGAAGCGTAAGGCTGTAAAAGGTGCATCTCAGCGTGCATTGAAGTCATTGTCAGATATGCTTAAAGGTAAGCAGGGACGATTCCGACAGAACCTGCTCGGTAAACGAGTTGACTACTCAGGTCGAAGCGTTATCGTTGTCGGACCTAATCTTAAGATGCACCAGTGCGGTCTGCCTATTAAGATGGCACTTGAGCTGTTTAAGCCATTCGTTATGCACAAACTTGTGAAGAAAGAGATCGTCTTCAATATGAAGCGTGCTAAGCAGATGGTTGAGAAGGAGACACAGGAAGTATTCCACATTCTTGAAGAGGTTGTGCGAGAGCATCCTGTTATGCTTAACCGAGCACCGACGCTGCACCGACTCGGTATTCAGGCTTTCGAGCCGGTACTTGTAGACGGTAAAGCGATCAGACTGCATCCGTTGGTATGTAAGGCTTTCAATGCCGACTTCGATGGTGACCAGATGGCTGTTCATGTGCCGCTGTCACTTGAAGCTCAGGCAGAATGTTGGATGCTGATGCTGTCTGCTAAAAACCTGCTTGACCCTGCCAACGGTAAACCTATCGTAGGACCTTCGCAGGATATGGTATTGGGTATATATTATATGACCCGTATCAAGAAAGGCGTTAAAGGTGAGGGAAAGTTCTTCAAAGATGTCAATGAAGTAATGATCGCTTCGCAGGTTGGAGCTGTTCATCTGCAGGCTGCTATCAAAGTTATGATAGATGGCAAGTGGGTAGAGACCAGTCCGGGACGAGTCCTGCTCAACGATAATATGCCGGATGGTATCGAGTTTATCAATCGGCCTCTTAAGAGCAAAGATATTGGTAATCTCATTGCAGAAGTTTATAAGACTAAAGGTCCTGCATTGACAGTCAGAATGCTTGATGCTATTAAGGACACAGGTTATAAATATGCGATGATATTCGGTGCTACTATCGGACTTGAAGATATTAAAGTTCCGGAGAGAAAGCAGGAGATCGTTGATAAAGCTCAGGCTGAGGCTGATCAGTATTATCGACAGTTCAAAGAAGGAACTATTACTAAGGAAGAAAGATATGAGAAAGTAACAGATGTTTGGCGAAAAGCTCAGACTGAACTTGGTGAGGCACTTGACGAAACATATAAGAGTGACCGGGATGGATTCAACCCTGTCTATATGATGGCTGATTCAGGTGCACGAGGTTCTGCTACGCAGATGCGACAGCTGTCAGGTATGCGAGGTCTTATGCAGAAACCTGGTGGTGAGACGATTGAGCTGCCTATTAAGTCTAACTTTAAAGAAGGTCTTAATGTAATCGAGTTCTATATCTCAACTAACGGTGCTCGTAAAGGTCTTGCCGATACAGCTCTTAGAACTGCGGATGCCGGTTATCTTACACGACGACTTGTCGATGTTGCTCAGGATGTCATCACAAATGAGGTTGACTGCGGTACGATCAACGGTATCGAGATGGGAGCTATCAAAGATGGTGATAAAGTCATCGAGTCTCTGCGTGACCGTATCTTGGGTCGATTCTCTGTAGAAGAAGTGACAGATCCGATAACGGGTGAGGTCATTGTCGGTGCTAATGAAGCGATCACGGAAGATGTTGTCGATAAGATTGAGGCGGCTAATATCGAGACTGTTAAAGTCAGAACAGTCCTTACATGTGAGACCAAACGCGGTGTGTGTGTGAAGTGTTACGGACGCAACCTTGCATCTAACCAGACTGTAGATCGCGGTGAGGCAGTTGGTATTATCGCTGCACAGTCTATCGGTCAGCCAGGTACACAGCTTACAATGCGTACATTCCATGAAGGTGGTATCGATAAAGGTTCTGCTCAGGATAATACTATTAAGTATGAGTATAAAGTCCTGATTGATGACTTTGAAGGAAAGTTTGTTCCTGTTAATGGCAACAAACTCTTCACCAGAAAGAGTTATCTGTATATCAGTAAGGTTATCAGTGAATACGATATATCCAACTGCGAACTCCTTGTTGAAGAAGGAGCTAAAGTCTTTATCGGCAAAGAGATATACAAAGATGCAAGCGGTAAAGCCGTTACAGCGGAGAGCTTGGGATATGCTAAGATCCGAGACGGCAAACTGTATCTTACTACCGCTTCGCAGGAGTTAGAGATCGGACCTGGATCACAGTTATTTGCTGATGTTGGACAGACAGTCGAGGCTAACCAGCCGATTATCGAGTTTGACCCATTTATCAGTCCTATAATCAGTGAGAAAGACGGTAAGATTAAGTTCGTAGATCTTAAGATCGGATTCACACTGCGTGAGGATAAGTCAGGTGCTACGAATGAGTCTATATTCATCGTAACCGATACAGGCAGTGATACGCTGCAGCCGAGATTGGTATTGGTTGATAATGACGGACAGGAGATCGACAGTTATCTGCTGCCTGGCGGTGCTTCACTTAGTGTGAAGGACGGACAGAATGTTAAAGCCGGTGAGATCATCGCTAAGATGCCTAAGCAGACTGTTAAAGCCAGTGATATTACAGGTGGTCTGCCGAGAGTCGCAGAGTTGTTTGAGGCCCGCAAGCCTAAGAGTTGTGCAGTACTTGCCAAAGTATCAGGAACTGTTAAGTTCAAGGGTAAGATCAAGAGTAAAGAGATCCTCATTGTTACGGATGACTTCGGCAATGAGTATAAGCATACGATACCGTCAGGTTCATATATCCTTGTTCGTGATGGAGATAAGGTCCGAGCAGGCGAGAAACTCTCCGAAGGTCCTATCAATCCGCATGATGTCTTGGCTATCATGGGTGAGAATGTCCTGCAGAAGTTCTTAATGGATGAGATCCAGGCTGTATATCGAGCTCAGGATGTTAAGATCAACGATAAGCATATCGGTGTCATTATCCGACAGATGATGCGCAAAGTTGAGATACAGGACTCCGGTGATACTCACTTTATCATTGGCCAGCAGGTAGATAAGGCTGCATTCTATGAGGAGAACCGCAAGACTATCAAAGAAGGTGGTCAGCCGGCAGTAGGACGATCCATCCTGCTTGGTTTGACAAAGGCTTCTCTTGCTATCGACTCATTCTTAAGTGCTGCGTCATTCCAGGAGACGACTAAGGTCTTGACGAATGCGTCTATCAAGGGTATGACAGATCACTTGAACGGTCTGAAGGAAAATGTCATCATCGGTCACTTGATCCCTGCCGGAACAGGACTTAAGGCATATAAAAACATCAAGATATATGATGAGAATATGGAAGATCTTGACATTAAGATGAATAAACTTATAGAAGATCGAGAACGAGCTAATCGGGAGATGAGTTCACGCTCCTACGACGAGTAAAAAAACAGCAATAATTTTTTGCAAAAAAACCGATCGTTAAGATCGGTTTTTTTTATTATTTTTAAAATTATACAATTTTGCTTGCTAATATTGATAAAATGTAGTATTATAATACTGAATATAGAACAAACTAGAGGTGTTAATTGAAAAAAAGGCATAACCTTATCAAAAAAATTCTTATTACGCTGTCGCTGTGTTTCTCTGTTGCGGGAAGTGTTTTTGCTATCGAAGAAAAAGACTACAAAAGCATGACTGATCGAGACAGGATCTTGTTGTCTATATCGTATTACGAAGTATCGATGAAATATGAGGCACTGAATAACAAGGCATTAGCGAACAGTTACCGCAGGGAAGCACTTAAGATCGAGCCTGATGTTGTGAAGTATTACAGCGGTGAATGGGAAGTTCCTAAGAAAACAATAGAGATAGATTGGAATTCGATATTTGTCGATGAAACAAGCGATGAAGAGGAACAGCCGACAGATGTAACGGAAACAGAAGAGGATGAAGATGAGACTTTCGATGTAACAGATGATATAGATGATGATTACATTGAAAGTCTGCTAAATGGTGAATATCTGTCTGACGATGGTGATGCAGCTGAAGATGACATTGATGATGAACTGCTTGACTTGCTTGGTGATGATGCAGATAACAATGATAATGAAGACGCAGAGTCTGAGTCTGTGCAGGATAGCGATCAAACTGATGATGCTGTAACAGAGAAAGCTGATGAACCTAAGCACGAAGAAGAGTCCGGTGAGCCGTCAGAGCAGCATTCTGAGGTGTCACCAACAGATGATGGAGATGGTCAGGCGGCAAAAGAAGATCAGCAGACTCCTCCGTCTGATGAAGACAATATCAGCAATGATATAGATGAAGATGCAACAGATGATGGTGAGTGGATCCCCGGACAGACGAGTGATGCTGATACTGTTATCATATTCAGTCAGATGGTCCGCGGTTTCATAGACGGAGTTAATGCCAAAGATGCTGATAAAGCAGTCAAAGACATTGCGGACTCGGTTGTAGTGCAGAGAAGTGCTTTCAATATGACGAAAGATGAGCTGCGGGATACTATCGCTTCTTGGACAGCAGAGCATAATGAGCAGATCCCTGATTACACTGATATACTCATCAATGATGAGGATGACGGCAGTTATACTGTCAGTGTTTTGTTTGATCAGGATTTTACATTCCTGATGCCGATGAATAATAAAAATATATTATTCAGGATAGTCCAATCTGACGGAAAATATCTCATCACTGAGATCAGGATGGAGTCTCAGCAGACATCAGAGCCTGCGTCTGCCAATGATGATCAGGGGTATCTGTATCGGTTTGTTTCGATGGTGATAAGCGGTGAGTATGAGTTTATTGCTGCATTGCTTGCGAAGGATGTATGGATTGCGGAGTTTAATATGCTCTTCCCTGCTTCGGAGATTATAGATCATTTACAGAATTGGGCTGCTGATAATCAGAATGTCAAAGATCCGGCAGAAGTTATCGATATGCAGTCAGTGACTCTTAATGATGATGCAGCACTTGTGCTGCTCCAATCCATCGGTATATCTGCTGATGACTATGAGATCATAAGTTTCAAACCGCTTAATAAAACATTCTTCCCTGGAGATCCGAGCAAGAATGATTACACGATTATCGTTGGTAAGTCCGGTGCAGATGAGGGGCGTATCTCAGCGATTATCCAAAAATAAGCCAATTTACACATTTGCTTATGCAGATGTGGTACAGAGTGAATAAAATATAAAAAATGGGCTGTTCCTAACAGGAACAGCCTTTTTTTTAAGATTGGAGTTTTAAAACAAACAATTTATTTCTTCAGATAGTTAGGGAAATAAGTCTCGATGAATGATGTATCGAACTCTCCGTCAATGAATGCCTTGTGTTCCAAGACTTTCTGTTGGAATGGGATAGTTGTGGCAACACCCTCGATAATAAATTCACTTAATGCTCTCTTCATACGCTCTATCGCTTCGGTTCTGTCTTTACCATGCACGATGAGTTTGGCAACCATACTGTCATAGAACGGCAGTATCGTATAATCCTGATACATAGCCGAGTCGATACGCACCCCGAATCCGCCCGGAGCGATATATTTGGTGACTTTGCCGGGGCAAGGTGCGAAGTTCATCTCTGTATTCTCAGCATTGATACGGCACTCTATAGCATGACCGTGATGATGCACATGATCCTGAGTATAAGACAGTTTTTTACCGCTTGCTATGCGGAGCTGCTCTTTGATAATATCGATGCCTGTTATCGTTTCGGTAACAGGATGCTCAACCTGCACGCGGGTATTCATCTCCATGAAGTAGAACTTGCCGTTCTTATCCAGCAGGAACTCTATCGTTCCTGCAGAGTAATAGCCGACAGCTTTTGCAGCTTTGATAGCGGCCTCTCCCATCGCTTTACGCGTTGTTTCATCAAGAGCAGGCGAGGGAGCTTCCTCCAGCAGTTTCTGGTGACGACGCTGAATGGAACAGTCACGCTCAAAGAGGTGTATAACATTGCCATGCTTGTCGCCGAGTATCTGCACTTCGATATGGCGTGGATTCTGCACATAGTGTTCCATATACACGTCGCCGTTTTTGAATGAAGCAAGTGCTTCACTCGACGCTGTATGGAATGCGTCAAGGAGCTGACTTTCATTCTCGGCAACACGCATACCCTTGCCGCCACCGCCGGCACTTGCCTTGATGATGACAGGGTATCCTATGGTCTTCGCTGCAGCGATAGCCTCGTCGTCGGTGTTGATTATATCTTTACTGCCAGGAGTAATAGGGACACCTGCAGCAGTCATTGTCTTGCGGGCCGTCGCTTTATCACCCATAGCACGGATAGCTTCGCTGCTCGGTCCGATAAACTCTATATTCAGAGCTTTGCATGCATCAGCGAAGTCAGCATTCTCGGATAAGAATCCGTATCCCGGATGAATTGCATCGGCATTGGTTGCCTCGGCTGCACCGAGGAGATTCTGATATACAAGGTAACTCTTGTTGCTCGGAGCAGGACCGATACATACAGCCTGATCAGCGAGTTGAACATGCAGTGAGTCTTTGTCCGCTTCCGAATAAACAGCGACAGTCTTAATGCCCATCTCTTTAGCTGCACGGATAACGCGAACAGCAATCTCTCCTCTGTTAGCGATTAGAACTTTCTTGATCATGACAACCCTCTTTTAGTTAGTCTCGATTCTGAATAAGACTTTGCCGAAATCGATGATATCGCCATTCTTGACGCATACTTCTCGGACAATACCGTCTACCTCGCTTTGTATTTCGTTGAAGTTCTTCATCGCTTCAACGATACACAGTGTCATGCCTTTTGTTACTTTAGAGCCGACCTCAACGATAGCCGGTGCGTCCGGTTTAGCCGATGCGTAGAATGTTCCTACAAGCGGAGATTTGACCGGGAAATATTTGTCGGACGATGTCTCAGCGGTAGGAGCAGCAGCCGGAGCGGCACTTGGTGCAGCCGGAGTATCTGCTGCCGGAGCAGCTGAAGCAGCGATAATTGTCGGAGCAGCAGCCGCTGGCAATGCAGCATAAGTCTGGGCTGCCAAAGCCTGTTTTGTAGTTCCGCGGCGGATCTCATAAGTCCGTCCGGCATCTTTTATGATTACTTCGCTAATGTCATTTGTTCGCATTGAGTCGAAAATCTTCAACAAATCATATTCTTTCATGATTCCATCCTATAATAATAATCTTTAGTAACGATCTTTAGTCTTAATCTCTATCATTATCACCGCTGATTTATCGGCGGTACATTATTTTTTCTGCGATATACCTTCTGTCAGAATGGTGAAAACCTGATTGATAAGCTCGTCGCGCCGTGATAAAAACTCAGGCGAATGCTTAACCGTTTCATCATTGCTGTTTGCCTTTTCGCTGAACTCTTCGATAAATCGTATGAGGAAATTCTCCACGATGAATCTCATCATCTCAGGCGAAATATCTTCCCTTATAAGATCCCTTTTGCGTCCGACAGAGATGAATCTCGTCGTCATCTGAGAGACAAACCGTGCCAAATATCTCCGTATCTCATGATAGTTTGGTGCATCGTCCTCGTGATTGATACGCTGATAAAGCCTGTAGTGGTAGGGGTAATTCTCATAGATCTCAAAAAGAGATCGGCATGACCGAGAGAAAATCTCCTGCAGCGACAGGTTTTCTGCATTAATCTCGTAATCAAACTTGTAATGATCAATTACTTCACGCAAAGCATTCTTAACTACAAAGAAAAACAGAGCCGTCTTAGTCTGAAAATACTGAAAAATCGATCCTTTGGAGATGTTGGCTTCTTTGCAAATATTTGTTGTGGAAGCCTGACTGTATCCTTTTTCTGCAAATTCTTTGATTGCAGAATTATAGATCTTTTTCTGTTTATCTTTTGTCAGTCCTTCAAATGTTTTTGTCGGTAACATCGTTGCGAATCTCAAATATCAATAAATTCTAATATTTTATAATATAAGTTTTTTTCAGAATTTGCAAGATAAATTTTGAAAAACAGATAAATTTTTAACATTATATTTTATTTTTGAAAAAAAATAATTATTTTGCTTGCATTTTTTCCAATCTGATTATATAATAGAGTATCAATATATGGAGATTTAACATGGGATATGACCATAAGAAATTATTGAATTATGACCTCAATATTGAGTCATTGGGTGAAGCAACGATTGACTCACCGCTTAAGTTCTCTGATACAAAAGGCGACGGCGTTATCAATTTCGTTAGTGACGAAGAGCGGGTCCTCGCTATTAACTCACAGAACGAACTCAAAGAATGGCTCAATGAGGGTAAAGAGATACCGTCATTTGAGAAAGCAGGT
This sequence comes from Spirochaetales bacterium, assembly GCA_017540815.1. Classification (GTDB taxonomy): domain Bacteria; phylum Spirochaetota; class GWE2-31-10; order GWE2-31-10; family MWDO01; genus RGIG6909. The sequence goes on along the minus strand of JAFYAI010000130.1, from coordinate 34,588 downwards.
CCGCGCTCGAAGTTGTATTTTACTCCGGGACAGACGCGATCGGCAGTCGTTACTTGCGGCGGACTTTGCCCGGGACTTAACTCCGTTATCCGAGCGTTAGCGTATATGAACTACTACCGCTATCATAACCAGTTTACTTATGGAGTGAAATACGGCTATGAAGGATTCATTGATTCTTTTGGTCATGGACTGATCAATCTTACACCTGAGACTGTCGAGCATATCCATAAACTCGGAGGAACGATGCTGGGCAGTTCAAGAGGTCCGCAGGACTCAGGTCTGATAGTGGATAAGCTCACTCAGATGAATGTCAGTGTCCTCTACACTATCGGAGGAGACGGAACGCTGCGCGGTGCGAAGGATATTGCCGATGAGATCAAGCGGCGCAATCTCAAGATCAGTGTCATCGGTATCCCGAAGACGATCGATAATGATATAATGTACACCGATAAGTCATTCGGATTTGAGACTGCATTCAGCAAAGCATGTGAAGCGATAGATGTTGCTCATGTCGAGGCTAAGGGAGCATACAACGGTATCGGTATTGTCAAAGTAATGGGACGAAGTTCAGGTTTTGTCGCTGCAAATGCGGCAACTGCATCCAATGATGTAAACTTCTGTTTGATACCGGAAGTACCGTTTAAGTTGGAAGGTCCCGGAGGGTTCCTTGAAGTGCTCAAGAATCGTCTGCAGCGATCACACCATGCTGTTATATTGGTTGCAGAAGGAGCCGGACAGAATTTCTTCGATGATACCAATCAGGCTCATGATGCGTCCGGCAATAAAAAATTGTTCGATATTGGTCTGTTCCTTAAAGAAGAGATCAAGAAATATATGGCGGCTCACAATGTGCCGACAACAGTTAAATATATCGATCCAAGTTATATTATCCGTTCGACAGAGCCTACGCCTAATGATTCGCTGTATTGTTTCCAGTTGGCTCAGCATGCGGTTCATGCAGGTATGGCAGGCAAGACTAACCTCGTTATAGGTCGATACAACGGAGAGTTTGTTCATCTGCCTATGGATCTCATTACAAGTGAGCATAAGCGGTTGGATACGGAGAGTGAGATGTGGCTGTCAGTGTTGGAGACAACCGGTCAGCCGGTTAAATTCGGTGAGTAAGTCAGAAGGGGATTCCAGAAATGAAAAGAATAGTTTTTTTATGTTTGTTTAGTCTGTGTTTGTCGGCTTTCGCTTATGCAGAGTTTAAAGATATTGTAACTGATCCGTGGGTGCGTGCTGCATCTCTGACGCGTCAGACTTATGTTGAGAAAGGCGATGTGTATGAGCTGATCCAGTATGATCGGGATATACTTGGTCGTATCTATAACGGTGATCTGCGTCTCAATGAAGAAGGTTCTAAGAGACTGCTTACTCTGATGCATCAGGTTGTGATTGATAATCCTCGCCCTGATGAGAAGTCTCTGGTCAAGGCTATCGACATCCTCGCTCAGAAACTCGATGATAAGTCATACTGTGCTAACTTCCTTTTGGAACTTGTAAGCACAAATAAAATTCCGAATTATCGTGTGATGGTCAAGGTAATGGATACTTTCGCAGTTATACTTACCAATGAGACTTCCGGCAAGATATTCATGGCATTGAGCATGATGTATGGCAAACTTGACGCATTCCTCTTTGATCCGTATGCTCCAGGTGCCGATATGGTGTTGCGGTCATTTATGGAGTTTATCGCTCAGTATTGTGACCTTGTGACCAATAAGAAGACTCTGAATGACGATTACCGCGGTAAGATATGTGAGTTCGCCGATAAGTTGGACCTTGGCAAGAAGGTAGAAGGCAACAAAATGTCTCAGTATGCGTATCTGAAGAATTGGGAACGCACAGGACAGGCATTCTACTTCTATAAACTCAAGGAAGAGTATGACTTGGGTGATGATGATCAACGCAAAGCGACTAAAGAGTCCAAAGGTATGTAATTTCCCTGTTTTTGACAATTATTGTGCATTTCTTATTACAAAACATTTGACTTTTTTTCCGAAAAATGTTATAAGTAACTTATAATTTTTCGACGAGAAAATAAAGTCATAGTTGTATTATAAGCGATTTATTTGGCAAAAATGACATTAAAAACGATATAAAACTGAATATACGGTGATTAGGAGATATTATGAAAAAATTCACTACTTACAATGTTACGCCTAAAGATATAGAAAAGAAGTGGTATCTCATTGATGCGGCAGGACAGAAACTTGGTAAAGTAGCTGCAAGAGCAGCGATTATTCTGCGAGGCAAGGACAAGCCTATTTATACACCTTATCTTGATACAGGTGACAATGTTGTTATTATCAATGTTGATAAGATCGTTATGTCCGGCAATAAAGGCGAAGATAAGTTATATTACAATCACTCAGGTTTCCCGGGCGGATTGAAGATCGTGAACTACAATGAGTTATTTGGCAAGAACCCGATCAAGCCGCTTGAGCATGCTATCAAAGGTATGCTGCCGAAAGGACCTTTGGGACGAGAGTTGTTCAAGAATCTTAGAGTATACAAAGACGACCAGTACAAGCAGGTTTCACAGAAGCCGGTAGTAGTAGAGTCATTATAATAAAAGGAGATTGCGATGTCAGCTGCAAAGAAGATTAAAGATGTTGTATTCGCTACAGGCAGAAGGAAGACCTCAGTTGCACGAGTTCGCGTAAAGAAAGGCACAGGCAAGATCATCGTTAATGATAAGCCGGTAGAAGAGTATTTCCCTGCAGGCAACTATGTTATGATTATCAGACAGCCGCTTGAGGCTATCAGTTTCGCTAATGACTCTGATATTCTCGTTAATGTTTATGGCGGAGGTTTATCAGGTCAGGCAGGTGCTATCCGACATGGTATTGCAAGAGCATTCGACCTTATAGATGAGAATAATCATCCTGCTCTGAAAGCTAATAAGTTCCTCACACGAGATCCTCGTATGGTTGAACGAAAGAAATACGGACAGAAGAAAGCTCGAAGAAGATTCCAGTTCTCAAAGAGATAATTGCTTTTTTCTGCGATAAAAAAATCCGACGAAAGTCGGATTTTTTTATCGGATTTTTCTTAATGAGATGAGATGATAATTAAACTATGATAATATATTAAAAAAAATTAAAATAATCCGATATACAGAGTAACTAAAGAAATAAAGAGAGCAGAATATGGCAGCAGGATTACAACTTACTACAGTCAACTTTCCCAAGGGTGCGTATATTATCATCGAGGGGAGATCACCGATCAATTACTTCTTCATCATTCGCAGCGGCAAAGTATCCGTAACGCGTGATGCAGAGAAAGGCAAGACAGAGATGCTCAATCCGGGTGATTTCTTCGGAGTAATAGCAGCGATGAGCGGGCATAATTCCATTGAAACAGCGATGGCTGTAACTGATGTATCACTGATTATGGTCTACAAGGAACAGTTCCCGATGCTCATCTGCAAAAATAATCCTGTCGCTATGAAGATTGTGTTATTCTTCTCTCGTAAACTGCGAGAACTTGATACCAAGATAGCCGAGCTGACTCTCAAGTCGTATGCCGTTGAGGATGTTGTTAATCTGTTTGACATTGGCAACTATTATATGCAGCAGAAACAATATAATGAAGCATTCTACGCATTCTATCGGTTTGTGCAGTATTGTCCTACTAACTCCGAGGTGCATAATGCGAAGATGAACCTGCAGAAGATCAAATCTCTTAGCAAAGCGGTATATCTCGGCAGCAGTGAGGAACTCAAGCGAACTTATCCGGACAATACGATGGTGTTCTGTGAGCATGAACCCGGTAATGCACTGTATATCGTGCAGAGCGGCAAAGTCAAGATCACCAAGATGGTTGCCAATAAGGAAGTGCTGCTGGCAGTTCTGAAAGAAGGTGATATTTTCGGAGAGATGGCTCTGCTTGAGAATAAGCCCAGATCTGCATCGGCGATCTCTTATGGCGGGTGCAATCTTATGTATGTCAATAGGGAAAATTTCAAAAATATGATCTCACAACAGCCGCAGACTATCACAAGACTGATATGTTTGCTTGCTGAACGGACATGGACCGTGTATCGTCAGTTGCTCAACCTGCAGATGAAGAGTAAACTGCAGCGAACTTATGATACTCTGCTTATACAGTTGGAGAAGTCGAAGATTGCCATCAAGCACGGTAAGTCTCATACATTTGAGTTTGGTGTTGCCGAACTGACTAAGATGGTCGGTCTGACAGAAGAAGAGAGCCAGCCGATAATGATGGAGATCTTTAAGAATGGTAAAGTATTCAAGGAGCAGGCTGACCGCATTATCGTAAGTGACATCGAAGAACTGAAGAAACAGGTCGAGACGACAGGTCGGCTCGTTGAGATGTCTATCAAGCGAACAGGCAAATATACAGGACTTTGATAATGCAGAATGGGAAAAACTTGCATTAATGTCACCTCGACCGCAGTGGACACTCGGCAGGGATGCCGAGCGGGCGGCGATACGGATGTGTACGCCGTTGCAGAGGTCTATAAAAAGGAGATTCCTCCGTTTCGCTGTGCTTCAGTCGAAATGACAATGACTTTTTTGCACAATCTGAATGGATAAATTAATATGGAAGAAATACAGTGCGGATTATACCTTGTTGCCACACCTATAGGCAATCTTGACGACATCTCTATGCGTGCTCTGAATGTGCTGCGAAGCGTCGATACGATAGCATGCGAGGATACACGGCATTCTTTGAAACTGCTCAATCATTATGATATACATAAACACCTCATCGCATATCACAGTTACAATGAGCAGCACTCGGCTGACGGCATTATGAATTTGATCAGGTCCGGCAAATCAGTCGCTCTCATTACCGACTGCGGCACACCGTGTATATCAGATCCCGGATGGGTCATCGTCCATAAATGCGTCGAAGAAGGCATCCGCGTCTTAGCGGTGCCCGGTGCGGCGGCAGTGATTACAGCATTGATAGTGAGCGGATTCCGCACTGATAAGTTTGCGTTCATAGGATTCCTATCGCCGAAGTCAGGCCGCCGTAAAAATGAGCTGGAGAGATACAAGTCATTCGAGGGAACGATCATACTATACGCCAGCCCGTATCAGGTCGCCAAAGTAATCAAAGACATCGGTGAGGTGTATCCCGATAAACAGGTCTGTGCAGTCAAAGAGCTGACTAAGATCAACGAACAGAAACTAATCGGTTCGGCTGACGAAGTATTCACGCAATTAGGTGAGCCTGATAAGATCAGAGGCGAGTTCGTTGTGATGATCGGAAATTATTAAAACTATTACCACGGTTTTGCATAGCAAAACCGTGGTTTTTTGCATAAATCTCATTTTTTTAAAATTTCCCTTGACAAACAAATACAAATCCGCAATAATATAGATTATTCTCACTCAGGAGCATTTATGATTAGTACATATCGCATCGTATCGCTAAGGGCATATTATGCTTCAATAATAATTACATAGGTATATACAAAACTCACAATGTGTGCTGAGAAGCACACATTGTGAGTTTTTTTATTTCATTTATTTCATTAGGAGGGTTTTATAATGAAATTTAGAGTATTGTTGGGGATGCTGCTGACACTGATGATGTTTATCGGATGCGACACGGACACTGGCAGCAGCAGCAGTTCGTCCAACAAACCTTCGGCAGGCAAAACATTTGCCGTGAGCAATATCATGTTCGACAGCCTGACTTATGATCTGACGGCAGATGTGAATCTGGCAGAGGGGACTGCACTTACACTGACATGCAGCGGTAAGTCGGTGCAGACTGTGGTAAAGGGCGGCAAGATCAGTCTTAGTTTCGCATCATTGCTCAAAGGTATCATGGGCGGCAAGTCATATACCGTGACATTCGCTGCATCCGGATACAGCAATGCGACCGGAGCGATCGCATACTGGCCGGCAGTCAGATTCAATGAAGATCTGATCGAGAGAGTGTCGGTATATGCCGGTGCGGGCGTAAGTTTGAGTGAGCCTAAGTTGGTATCTAATTATGAGTCGGACAAAGTGAAGATTGAAGTGTCGTTTAGCGTATACGACACAGCAGAGTATGACAGCACGGATGATCCTGCGAAGCTGGATGTCAATACGACAGGCTGGACATTCGCCGATATGAAATCATTCGTAACCAATGCGGAGAACACCGGCAAAACGGCAGTGTATCATTTCACGATAACACCAAACTGCAACAACGGCGAAAATCTCGCAGCGAGCGGCTATATATTATATGACTGCAAAGCCGAAGTGCAGATTAAGAGTGTGCTTATCAATAATCAGAGCGGTCTGTATGTTGCCAAACTCTATGCGGAAGACAATACGGGCGACAGCAGCAAGGCAGAGACGGCAGGAGGTACGGCAGATTATCAGTGGCAGTCATCTTCGGATGGTTCGTCGTGGACTGACATTGCAGGAGCGACTGCAAAGACATTTGAGTTGACAAGCAGCAATGTCAGCAATCTGCTGAACAAATATCTGCGTGTGCAGGTTACGCAGACTTACAGCGGTAGCAAGCAGACACCGATAGTTTCGCCGTCTGTTAAAGTCCTGCATACGGTTGTGAATGCGGCTCTAATCTATGACGGCATCCTTAAAGCCGGAGAAGAGTTTGACTTTACTAAGATAAGCGGAACATTGACAGATGAGCTGGGCAAAGAATATAATGCAAATGCAGGTGATTGGACTTTTGGGAAAATCAACTCGTATAATTACACTGCAATCTCTTCACTGGAGTTTACATTCGCATGCAGGAAGGACGGATTCAACGACGGCAGGGCAAAGGCTTATGCTGTAGTACAGGCATCATTCACCGAGTCGGAGCTGCCGAGTCTTGTCAGCGATCCGTATCAGCTGAGCAGCGGCAAGGCAAGATTTGCCGGGATTGATTATCGGCTTGAGGTGTCGTTCGACAGCGGTGAGACATACTCCGATATGACGACTGATGAGTTTGCTGCGGAAGTCGGGCAGACGCTCACTCTTCGCAAGAAAGCAGCAGGTACGCCCGGAGAGAACGGCTATCTCAAAGAAAGTGATCCGCTGGCACTGACAGTAAAGGAAGAGAATGTCGGCAAGACGACACAGGGCAGCGGCATCATCGGCGGACTGGAACTCAACCGTATTATAAAGAGCTTTACACTCAGGAGTCTGCCAACTGACCTGACGATCGACATACTGCCTGTCCTTGACTGTGCGGAAAACGAGGAGCTGACGGAAGATACACTGTATGAATACATCTGGCTGATAGACGGAGCAGATCCTGCATTATATAACGGTGCAAAGGTTGATGAGCTCACGCATGCACTTGTCATTACGAAGAGCGAGTTTGCCGGTGATGTATATCAGATAGAGTGCAGAGTCCGCATATATACTCATATGATTGTCGGTGAAGATGAGTGGGATCGTGATGAGGACAAAGGCTACGCAAATATGACGATAGACTTGAGATAAGAGGAGTTTGCTATGAATATGAAATTTATTAAAAAGATATTTACAATTATTTCCATTATAATGACATTCTGTCTGTGCAGTTGTCAGAATGAGGCATTTTCAAATGCCGATGCTCTAACAGTGTCTGACAGCACGGCAATCTTGACTTTGAACATCGATAATGGTGCAGGACGCTCGGCAGTACCTGATCTGGACTTCAGCGATCTGACGTGGATAGAACTCTTTGCTATCAATACTGATGTGAGCGATGACTACGGCAGGATAATCGGCGAGTGGAGAACCATAGAAGAGCTTAATGTAGCGAAGATAAACATACCTGTCGGCAGGTATACATTCACCATGTCGTGCGATACAGCAGGAGTGTTCTTCAGCGATAAACAGACGGTGGCTGTCACTGCCGGATCCAATGCTCTGACATTCAGACCGAGACTTGCTTTTGCTGACACCATAACAGGGCGGGGCAATCTGAATGTGACGATCACTTATCCGACAGACGGCATAGCAGCCGTTACGGGTGGTCTGTATACGCTTGACGGCGAGAATGCAGGATCATCATATATTGATGAGGATCTGACGACAGACCTCACAACTGATGGCGGATGCAGCACATACAGCAAGACAGGCGTGAGCTGCGGAGAGTATCTGGTTGTATTCAGGTTCTACGGTGATGCGGAGAAGACTCTGCTGCGAGGTATATACCGTGAATACTGTTGGCTTACCAACGGTAAAACTTCGTCAAGTAACTGCTCAATTTCTTCTGTTCCCGGATTGTTTAGCATAACATTCGAGAAAAACGGCGGCATGTTTGCCGGCGGCTCAACAGTGCCGGGATCATATACGCGGTTTAGCGATACTGTTACATTGCCGACAGCAGACACTATAACCAAAGCTGGCAGCACATTCGGCGGATGGTATGACAATGAGGGACTCACAGGCGAGCCGGTTACACAGATACCGAGCGGCAGCATTGGGAACAAGACATACTATGCGAAATGGATCGAGAATGCGGCTGTGACATTCGACAAGAATGATGCAGAGGCAACTATAACGACATCTGCACAGTCTGTGCAGAAAGGAGTCGAGACTAATCTGCTGACGGCAGCAGTCTTAGGTCTTGTCAATAACGGCAAGCGTTTCTTCGGCTGGGCAGAAGCATCTGACGGAGCAGTGAAGTATTATGACGGAGATGCGATCACTCTTACAGAAGATAAGACACTGTATGCGATATGGAGTGCAACGGCGATCAATCCCGGTGATGAAAATGACACGACAGATACCGACGGCGACGGACTGACCGACTGGGATGAGCTGCATACATACTTCACCGATCCGAGCAATCCAGACACTGACGGCGACGGTTGGTCTGACGGTGATGAGATCGAGATGAGGAAACAAAACGCCAATGCGTTTAGTCCGCTCATTGCTGACGTACCTGCTGTAGAGGTGGTACTGACAGAGAAACCAATCATAGAATATGTATATCAGCTTGCAGACTATATGATCGGTACGGTAACTGCTGAAGACAATGACGGAACTATAGGCAGCATTGGGAATAACAAGACAAATACCAAATCTTATAACGAGACTCATATATGGAGTGTCAATTATGGCGGAGTTCAGCAATGGGGAAAAGACGGAGCTGGGTATGAGATAACCGAGCAAACATCATACTCGAATAGTCAATATTCCGGAAGCATAGCGAACAGCGACAGTTATGTATATTCATCAGATGCGGTTAAAAACTGGTCGGTGTTATGGATAAACGGTGTATATAAGGGTAAAGATAAAAAGCAGGTAACCGGCGGCAGAGTCAGGATAAAGTTTAAACTTAAGAATCCGTGCAAAATCGATTATGAGCTAAACAAAGTGACTGTTGCTTTCAACAGCATCCCGATTGGAACGACTGAAGCATCAGTGATTGCAAGTATAAGCAAAGCATTTATAGGTAAAATAGATTCGGAAGGTAAGAGTAAGATATATACTGCAGAATGTCAGTTGAGTGTGGCATCACTTGAGAAACTGATGAAATGGTCAGCAGGCATAACTGCAGAAGTAACAGGTTATGAAATATCCGTTGATAATGCCGGCTATGGATCGAAAGACTATAACAAAGACCTGAACAAGATTAAATCACAGACTGCGGCATTGTTCATCGACTATGGCAATGGCAGCACGGCTACATACAATATTGCTGCTAAAAATCAGTTTAACAAAGACTCAGCCACAGTTGATGATATGTACATTCAAAATGACCTTGCGTATGTATTCAATAACATACTCGATATGTCAGGTGATTATACAGTGTCCGCTGAAGGGTATATCAAGTCGATAAACGGCATCGCAAATGCAGCGGATGCCAGGGACGGAGCGTGGTATATCGGTCATAAGTACACCGAAGACGGTAAGCGGTATCTCAAAACATACAGCCCGTATACCGGCGGCGATGATAAGACGCACTGGACGCTGTCCGATATAAATATCTCCGCAGGAGACGAGATCTCAATTATATATGTAAAAGACGGCGACAGCGACGGAGTGCCGCTCAATGAAGAAATCATGTACGGCACTGATGATACAAAGAGTGACACTGACGGCGACGGACTTACTGACTATGAAGAGATATACGGCTGGTATAAGTCAGGCATCGGGCTTGATGCAAAGTACAGCGACTCGAATAAAGTCCGCACCAATCCTAAGATCACAGATACCGACGGCGACAGTCTGCTTGATTACTCGGAGGACAGTTATCAGCGGGACAGCGATTCGCTCGTATGGACGGCCGGTGACGCAAGTCTGAGTATCTGCCGCTATGCCACAGTTGCAGGAGATAACTTTACTGATGTAACATTTGACAATGAAGACAAGTGTACGATAGCAGGTACATTAGGCGATAGACTATATTTAGATGCAGTTCCGTCTAATCCTCATGCTGCAGTGCGTTATCGGCTCGGCACTGACGGGGAATATAAAGATATTAACAAGAATGAGCCGATTATACCCGGTATAGGGGAGAATGATATATATATCCTATGTACTGCTTCCGATGGGATGACCTCTAAAGAGTATGTGCTGACAGTTAATTCCTCATTTAACATGATGTGCGGATTTACGGTATCTTCACCTGAACTCAGGGCTGCGTATAAGTTCCAACCTACGGCAATAACCCGCGAACCGGCTGAAGCAACGGAATTCAATGTAGATTTTAACTGGAACACTTATGACGATGCAAGAGCCGATGTGTCACTTGATGGCGGATATGTCCTGTATGCAAAAAAAGGAGCAGATCTTTGGGATAATATATTTTTGTCTCGGGATAATGCAGCAGACGCAATCAATTCTGACATAGTTAAAGATATAAAGGATTATAACGACCTTTTCTATTTTCTGACTGTACCTGAAGAGCACCAGAATATATGCCGGAATATAGGCAGATTGGATGAGTTCTATATAAGACTTACATTGGAGGATTTGGCTAAAGGTGTCTATGCCCTCGGTTGGCTTCCAAAACGAACGGCTTACTGTTTTTATCTGTTTGCTTTTACTGGAGCACGCGATGAACAGAGTTATAAATGTGAGCTGTTAGCCTCGGCATCTGTCAGAACTGGTAAGTCTCAGTATGCTAACTTAAATATCTATGCACATTATATCTATGCTCTTGAAGATCATGACGGCGGATATAAACCTGATTATTATTGGCAATTTGGTCCAAAAAGCAGAAGTACTACGACTCCGTTAAATCTTTTCTATCTTGATTGTGATGTAAATAACAGAAAAGAATTCGATGACGATGGAGATAACAAGAGTTGGTGTTTTGGCAAAACAGAGTTTCACAAATATAAGCATGATACTGCGAAGTTTAGCGGATGCACTATAGTACTATCAACTCTATTTGATAGAGTGCATACTCATTTTAATAGATTTAATGTAACTTGGGAGGCATGGGAGTATGATGGTGGCAGTGGGAACGACAAACTCGGCAAGGTAACAGCACTTTTCGAGTATACTCGCGATACGGATACCTGGACTTGCTCTTGGAGCAGTACCTGCGGAGCAAGCGGCACTTCTGCGATCTCGACAGGACAGCGGTCAGGCAAAAACGGCGGCGGTCGTGATGACGGCAACCGCTGGGAGCTGCACAACACCGATAAGGGTGAGATCGAGTTCCACTGGGACTGGGGCTGGGACGAGGATTAACAATGCAGAATGTATAATTCATAATGTATGATTACAAAAATCGGTTTTGCGAAGCAAAACCGATTTTTTTTGATTATTTATAAATGAGATTTTCTTTGACTTTTATTATGTTTTGTAGTAAAATGCAACTATGTTGCATAATTCGTATAAGACTAAAACATCAGAACTTATTTCCCGGTTTATCGAGGATAATCCTAAGAAAGGATTCACTGCTGCCGAGTTGTCTGCATTCTTAAAGAACTGCGGTGTAGATGTCAACAAGACAACGATATATCGCAATCTTGACAAACTCGCCGACAGCGGCAGGCTGATCAAGCAGAAGTCGCCTGTAGGTGACGGGTATATGTATGCTGCTGCCGATACGGAGCATCATTGCGAGGAGCATATACATTTCCGCTGCAGAGAGTGCGGTGCTATGCTTCATCTTGATGACAGTAAGACTGCCGACTGTCTGCACACTCTGTCTGAGCATCTCGGACTTGATATAGATCTGAGTGCATCGACTCTGAGCGGTATCTGTCAGAAATGCAAACAGAATGACACTCATTCGTCAGGGACATCAGACAGCAGCTCGGTTGGAGTGTCACAATGAGGAAAATCGGTTCGATTATTTTATCATCGTTATTGCTGACTTTCGTCATCTTCACTATTATGATAGAAGCAGCGGAGAGCCGCCATGAATGCAGCGGGGAAGACTGTCCGATATGTCATCTGCTGTTGGTGACTCAGGATAATCTGCGGCTGCTTTGTCTCACTTTGGGCTCTGTGGCTGTGTGTATATCGATTTATGCGGTGATGACAGAGGTTGCTCTGCGTCTGCCGAATGTGCCGACTGTGAAGACAACACTTATCACGCAGAAAGTGCGGCTTAATGATTGATGTATTATCAGAATGTTACAAAATGAGGAAATACAGCAAACTATAATATATAACAAGGAATAAACAATGAAAAAAATAAATAGATTTATAATAACGGCAGTTATAATGCTTGCCGCATTCTGTGCATTCGGCACAGAGAAGAAAAGTATCGTGTGTGTGTCATTCCCCGGGTATGACTGGGTATGCAATATCTTGGGCGAGAGATCATCCGAATGGAATGTAACCCTCCTGCAAAGCAAAGGAACAGACCCGCACAGTTGGCAGCCGTCATTTGCAGACATTGCGAAGATCAGTGAATGTGATATATTTGTATATAACGGCGGAGAAAGTGACAAGTGGGCAGGCAAGGCACTGCAGAATGTGACCAATAAGTCACAGATCGCCGTCAATCTGATGGACTCTCTTGGTGATCGTGCGAAAGCCGAAGAGATCGTCGAGGGCATGCAGGCTGAAGAAGGTCATCACCATCATGACGGAGATGAAGATGAGCATGACGGACATCATGATGACGACGATGACGAATGTGAGATTGAGTATGACGAGCATATATGGCTGTCACTGCGTAATGCCGTTGTCTTGGTTGGTGCATTAACAGATGCTGTTGCAGCAGCAGACTCTGCCAATGAGCCGGCATATCGGGATAATGCTGCAGTATATATACAGCAGCTTGATGATCTAGATAAGCAGTATCAGGCAGCCGTTGATGCCGCATCATGCAAGACCGTCCTGTTCGGTGACAGATTTCCATTCAGATATATGACAGATGATTATGGATTGCAGTATTATGCGGCATTTGCCGGATGCAGTGCCGAGTCTGAGGCGAGCTTCGAGACTGTGATATTCCTTGCACGCAAGATCGATGAGCTGGGACTTCGTGCAATCCTCACTATCGAGAAGTCCAACAAAAAGATCGCAAAGACGATAGCCGCTAACACGAAGATCAAAAAGATAAAGATAATGGAGTTGGACTCACTGCAGTCCGTGAATATGAAAGAGATCAAAAAAGGGAAGAGTTATTTGTCGGTAATGATAGGAAATTTAGAAGTATTGAAAAAAGTATTGAATAATGCGTGATTGTCATTTCGACCGCAGCGGAGTGCCACAAAGCCTCACCCCGCTGCTTCGCAGCTTCCCCTCTCCATGCAGATGCACGGAGAGGGGAGAGTAACATCAATATTGGTTGCAGAACCGTCGAAGGACACTAAATAAAGTAAGAGAGACTTAGTTCCCCTCTCCATCGAAGATGGAGAGGGGGTAGGGGTGAGGTTTATAAGGTGAAAACTGTCGAGACAGCGAGGTTAAAAAGGAATGATAATGACTTTAATAGAATGTGACAATCTGACCATCGGTTACGGTTCTACTGCTGTGCAGACAGGACTGAATATCAAAATTGATAAAGGTGATTACTATTTTATAGTCGGAGAGAATGGTACCGGCAAGTCAACTCTTATGAGGACTATACTCGGATTTGAGAAGCCTTTGGGCGGCACGATAACATTCTCATCTGAACTGAATAAGAATGCCATCGGCTATCTGCCGCAGACTAACACTGCAATGAAAGACTTCCCCGCTACTGTCGAAGAGATAGTCCTCTCCGGCAGGCAGGGACATCTCGGTTGGATGCCATTCTACAGCAAGGCTGATAAAAAGGCAGCGGAGGACAATATGGCACGTCTCGACATTCTGTCTATGCGTCATAAGTCATTCTGCGAGCTGTCAGGCGGGCAGCAGCAGAGAGTTTTGCTTGCCCGTGCATTATGTGCCGCACAGAGTATGCTACTGATGGATGAGCCGGTCAAGGGATTTGATCCGAAGATAACGCAGCAGATGTATGATGATATAGAGTCACTGCACCGCAGCGGTATGACGGTGATAATGATCAGTCACGATCTGGCTGCCGCTCACCGCTATGCGACTAAGACACTCCAGCTGAAGCGTGAGAGGAGGACTGTATGAACCTGATCGAGACTATCAAACTCTATTTCTCATATCCGTTCGTAATATATGCTCTTATAACAGGTGTGCTTATCTCTCTGTGTGCATCGCTGTTCGGTGTGAGTCTCGTGCTGAAAAGATTTTCATATATCGGTGACGGACTAAGCCATTCTGCATTCGGAGCGTTAGCTATAGCATCCGTGCTTAGAATATCCAACTCAATGTTGATAGTGATGCCTGTAACTGTGCTGCTTGCCGTCCTCATCCTGTGTGCCAAAGAAAACTCCAAGATAAAAGGTGACGCAGCCGTCTCAATGATCTCGGTAGGAGCGTTGGCACTTGGTTATCTCATTATGAATATATTCTCGCCTCCGTCCAATCTCAGCGGAGATGTCTGCTCGACGCTGTTTGGCTCGACGCTGATACTGACTTTGCAGCCGAGTGAGGTCATTATGTCAGTTGTAATGTCAGTTATAGTTGTGCTTTTTTTCATTTTTGCATACAACCGCATCTTTGCTGTGACATTTGACGAGGAGTTTGCCGCTGTGTCAGGCACAAATGTGAAACTTTACAAGATTATCATATCGATATTTATCGCCATTATCATAGTGCTTGCGATGAATCTCGTCGGGTCACTGCTGATCTCGGCTCTGATTATATTCCCTACGGTGTCGGCCTTACAGTTGTTTAAGAGTTTTAAGACTGTGACGATATTCTCATGCGGATTGTCAGTGCTTTGTGCTGTGATAGGCATCTTTATCGCCGTTGTTGCCGGCACACCTGTCGGTCCGACGATCGTTGCTGCTGATATTTTGGCATTTGGTGTCTGCAAAGTGATAGGGGTAATTTATAATTCATAATTCACAATGCACAATGTATAATGCACAATTAAGGAATAACTATGAAAAAAATTATTTTAACCGCTTTATTATTATCTGCAGCAGTATTGATATTCGGTCAGACCGGGGACCGCAGTGACAATGCCGGTCCTGCAAAAAATGTGCAGTCCGGCGGAAAATCAGGCACAAAAGTCTCAGAATTGCCGCCGCAAAAGACAGATATAGATCTGACTCGGCTCAACTACAATATGGCGACGGCACTTATATATCAGATCCTCTCTGATGAGTCAGGCAAGTATCTCGGCAAGACTATCCGGATAAAGGGAGTATATTCCTACGATGATACAGTGTATGGGATATTTCATTATGTGCTGCTGTTCGATGCGACAGCGTGCTGCCAGACAGGATTCATATTCGAGGACAAGCGGCGGCGTTATCCGCAGGATTATCCTGAGGCATTTGACGATATAGAGATAGTCGGCACTCTGTGTGAGCGGACTATAGATGGCATGGATATGATATATATTGAGTGTTGGAATTAGTATTATATTAAAGATAAAAAAAACCGCCATAGGCGGTTTTTTTTATCTTTTACTTTTACTTCTTCATCACCCCGATCTTGATCTTCTTCTCATCGACTTCCGCTTCGACGCTTGCAGATGTGTCAGCAGCGATCTCAACGGCGAGAGTTTCATCTTTGATAACATTAGACAGACTCTCGATAGCTTTGGCGATTTCTGCCGGAGCATCGTAGAGGATCTTAATGCGGTCGGTGACATCCAATCCGCTGTCTTTACGCAGATTCTGTATATGTCGGATAAACTCTCGCACAATGCCTTCGTCGATCAGATCCTGCGTCAGCACGGTGTCAAGTGCGATGGTAAGAGATCCGTCATTGAGGATAGTCAAGCCTTCTTTTTCCTGACGCTCTACAATGACATCCTCATTTGTCAGACTATAGCTTGTGCCGTTAGCCAGCTTGACTTCGACAGCATTGCCGGACTCCAGTGCGTTAGCCTCAGCTCCTGTAAATGCGGCAACGAGACCTGCAACTTCTTTCATATCTTTGCCGACTTTCTTGCCAAGCACGCGGAAGTTAGCCTTGCATGACAGGTGGACGAGTTTCTCCTCTTCACCTTCATAGACAACTGACTTGACATTGAGTTCTTCCTTTATAATAGACTCCATCTTCTGCAGAAGTGCACGCTCTGTGTCATTCTTCGTAATGAGGAATGCTGCTCCCAGCGGCTTTCGCAGGTTAATGCCGACCTTAGCCCGAAGACTTCGTCCCATTTCGACGGTCTTCTGAACAAGCTCCATCTCGGTTTCAAGTTCCTTAACACGCAGAGCGGCATTCTCAGTCGGATAGTCGCACAGATGCACACTCTCCGGCATATCGGCAGTTCGCAGATTAGTATAGATGTAGTCCGACAAATACGGTGCAATCGGTGCGGCAAGCACTGTGAATTTCATCAGTGCATTATACAATGCCGTGTATGCTGCCTTCTTGTCGGTGTCGTCCTCGGACTTCCAGAATCGTCGTCGGCTTCGGCGAATGTACCAGTTGGTCAGATCATCGATATATTTGTAGAGACACTTAATCGCAGTCTGGAAATCATAACTGCTCAACGCACCGTCTACTGCAGCGACGAGTTTCTCGGTTACACTGTTGAGCCATATATCCAGCGGATTGGTAAATGTCGTTACCTTTTGATCAGGTGTCCAGCCGTCTACATTGGCATAAGTCACGAAGAATGAATACGAGTTCCACAGCGGCAGATGATAGTTGCGCAGCACCTCGGTAATGCCATTCTCACTGAACAGCAGGTCTCCGGCCTTGACAGCAGCGGAGTTCATCAGATACAATCGCAGTGCATCAGCACCGTATTTGTTGAATACTTCGTCAATGTCAGGATAGTTTCGCAGCCGCTTAGACATTTTGCGTCCGTCTTCTGCAAGGACGAGTCCGTTGACGACTACATTCTTGAATGCGTTCTTGTCGAACAATGCCGCACCAAGCACAACGAGTGTATAGAACCAGCCTCGTGTCTGGTCAAGACCTTCGGCGATGAAGTCAGCAGGATAATTAGCCTCGAACTTCTCTTTGTTCTCGAACGGATAATGAACCTGAGCATACGGCATTGAACCTGACTCGAACCAGCAGTCAAGCACTTCATCGACACGGTGCATCTCGTGACCGCATTTGCATTTCAGCGTAATCGGATCTACATAATGTTTATGTATATCGGTAATCTTCCTGCCGGACAGTTTCTCCAGTTCCTCAATGCTGCCTACACAGATAACTTCGCCGCATTCTTCACATTTCCAAACAGGGATTGGACATCCCCAATATCGGTTTCGGCTAATCGCCCAGTCTCTAGCCTGCTCGATCCACTTACCGAATCGACCGTGCTTGATATGATCCGGCATCCAGTTGATTTTTTCATTGGCAGCGATCATTTTATCTTTAATCTTCTGAATGTTTACAAACCAGCTCGATACTGCACGATAGATAAGCGGTTCGTCACATCGCCAGCAGTGCGGATACGAGTGCTGATATGTCTCCTGTCGGATTAACTTGCCTTCCGCTTTGAGCCGCTTGATAATGTCTTTGTCGGCTTTCTTAACCTGTATGCCTTTGTAGTCAGGCACTTCGTCTGTGAATCTGGCTTCCTGATCAATCGGACAAAGTGCCGGCAGACCTTCTTTGCGTCCGATCTCCGCATCGTCTTCACCAAATCCCGGTGCAATATGAACGATACCTGTTCCTGACTCGGTTGTAACATGGTGACCGATGACAACCCGGAATGCTCCCTCATTCTCAAGATGTGCAAAATACGGGAAGAGAGGCTCATACTTCTTGCCGACAAGTTCCGGTCCTTTGAATCGTGCTGCAATCTCAACACGGCCAACATCTTTGTAGTATCGGCCGAGCAAGTCTGCCGCGAGGATGTAATATTTGTCACCGTCTTTGACTTTGACATATTCGATGTCTTTGCCGACAGCAAGACCCGTATTGGACGGCAGCGTCCACGGAGTAGTTGTCCATGCAAGGATGTATGTGTTATCCTCATCTTTGAGTTTGAATGCGATAGTTACAGCAGGATCCTGCACATCTTTATAGCCCTGATTAGTCTCGAAGTTAGACAGCGGAGTCGTGCATCGCGGACAATACGGCAGTATCTTGAATCCCTCATAGATTAAGCCCTTTTCCCACAATGACTTGAATACCCACCAAATGGACTCCATGTATTTGGGATCCATCGTGCGGTATGAGTTGCGGAAGTCAACCCAGCGTCCCATTCTTTCGATGGTTTTCTCCCATTCCGAAGTATATCGCAGAACGGAGTTGCGGCAAGCCTCGTTGAACTTGTCGATACCGTAGCTGAGGATTTCTTTCTTACTGTTGAGGTTCAGCTCTTTCTCGATGAGATTCTCGACAGGCAAGCCGTGGCAGTCCCAGCCCCATTTGCGGGCTACATATTTGCCTTTCATAGTCTGGTATCTGGGGATTATATCTTTGATAGTTCCGGGCAGGATATGTCCGTAATGTGGCAATCCCGTTGCGAACGGAGGTCCGTCGTAGAAAATATAACTTTCGTTATTCTCGTTTTTTTTCAGTGATTTCTCGAAAAGTTTATCTTTTTTCCAAGTTTCAAGAACTTTTTCTTCTAGTTTAGGAAAATTAACCTGCTTATCTACATCTTTAAAAGCCATAAGTGACTCCTGCAATATTATTGATGATTTTGACATATTTTACACTATTTTTGTGATTTTGTCTATAATTTTTTATTTCCATTTTATTAATGCTCACAGTATGCC
This sequence comes from Spirochaetales bacterium, assembly GCA_017540815.1. Taxonomy (GTDB): domain Bacteria; phylum Spirochaetota; class GWE2-31-10; order GWE2-31-10; family MWDO01; genus RGIG6909. The sequence goes on along the minus strand of JAFYAI010000130.1, from coordinate 15,489 downwards.
AGCATTAGTAAAAAAAATTTTATCTTATAGATTTTTCTTTCGATAAATAATATAATATAATTAGGATTATTTATGAAGAAAAGATTATACATATATATCGTAACTATTCTGCTGCTCTCGCAGTTCTGTTGGGCTGAGAGCCGTGTGGTTGTGGATGCAACAGCCGATCTTATCATAATAGGCGGCAAGAACAGCAAGAGTAAATTCAAATACAAGGCTGATAAGGAGAAGAAACAAAAAGAAAAGAAGCAGAAAGAGAAAAAAGTGAAAGAGAAACCGCAGAAAAAAAAGCCTGCGAAGGATGAAACTCAGAATGACGAAGTACTGAATGATGAGACTGCCGATGTCACAATTGTGCCACAAAAAGCAGCTCCGTCTAAGGACAAAGGCAAAGATGATAATGTCAAGACAAAACCGACTAAATCGGTGAAACGAAAAAAAGAGCCGATTAATGAGCCTAATATTGAAGAAATTGAGCAGGAAGAGGAATCTCAAGATGATGAAACTGTTGAAGAAACCCCTCAGCCGAGAAAAAAACTAACTAAATCAGAGTTCGCACAGCAGTGCGGATTTTACGGATTTTTGGATTATAACTATACTCCTTTAGTACTGAATAACTGTTCGCAGATGTTGAATGATTTTATCCGCATGAATGGATCAATAGCATTGGGTGCAAGAGTTCAGTATTGGTTATTGTATTATCAATCAGAAATCGAATATTGGGCAAAACTGCAGGATAATTCTTTAGGTTTACAAGAAATGTTTCTGCGGAATTACTTCACATTCGGATATGATATTTATGGGTTGTTTAAGGTAACATTGTCATCCGGTATGTCAGTTTTTTCCAAAGGGAACAATTTATTCGAGGGAGACTCATTTTTATTGGGTCCCGGATTTGACTTTAGGCTTTATGTAGGTCCTGAGAATTTCTATGTTTCAATGGATTTGTTCTTAAAGACAGATTTTCTGTTTGATTATGGAGGAAACTTTTTACCGAATCTTAATTTCGGTATGAGACTTAATCTGTTCCCTTATATTCAGTCTCTGTCGCTGTATGTTGAGCCTTCATTTTTGGTATCTCCGAATGGCGGTGATTTTTATTATGCTTCTAACGATACTAAAATATCATTTGCTCTGTCTGCCGGAATGAGGTTCACTGCTGATGTAGCAAAAATGCGAAGCCGTATCGCTGCTTGGAAATCAGGCAAGCATTTCGGAGATTTCTATCATCGCAAATCTGACGCAAAGAAAAAGATTCGTGATGAGATAGAACTTGATCGCACAATTGTGCCGACGGCGGAAGGTGAATCATATATTGCTGAAATTCCTAAGAACCGCCGCAATTATATCAATGTGCCGGATTCTGATTTCGTTCGTGTCAGAGGCGTGACATTCAAGCCGGATCAGAAAGCAGGGGCATTCAAAGAAGGGGCGGACAGCGTAACTATCCCGGAGTATTATATCTGTAAGTATGAGGTGACTCAGGCATTGTATAGGCGTGTCCTCGCCCATGATGAGGATGCCGACCCAACTCCGAGCTACAACAGTCCTAAGAATGTCGAGGTTGTGCCATTCGATGAGGAGAAGGTTGATCAGCGGCCTGTGGACTGCGTAACTTGGTATGATGCACTGTATTTCTGCAATGCTTACAGCCGCCGTGAATGTCTTGATGAAGTTTATACGATTAAGAATATTAAGCGGGATGAGAATAAGCACATAATCAGTGCGATAGTCACTGCTGACTTCTCCAAAAACGGTTATCGGCTGCCGACTGAAGCGGAATGGGAACTGGCGGCCCGCGGCGGTGATCCGACCAACAAGCAGGATTGGAATCACATCTACAGCGGAGATGATGACTTGGGGACAGTCGGCTGGTTCTATGATAATGCTGCCCTGCGTGGAGAGGGTAACCCCGGCTATGGCTCACATCAGGCTGCACTTCATAAGCCGAACAGCCTCGGTATATTCGATATGAGCGGCAATGTGTCGGAGTGGTGTTGGGATGAGGTTCGCGACAGTCGCAGCGGTAAGTCAACCAAAGATAAGAATATCCAGAGCGTTAATGCGATGCGTGTCATCTGCGGAGGCAACTGGCACAACGATGCGGAGGCTTGTGAGATCACTTATCGGGATTATTCTGATCGATGGAAAGGTCAGAGCCACACTTACGACGGGTTGGGATTCCGCCTTGTGAGGACGACTATTCAGACGGATGAGCGATTGTCTCCAAAAGTTGTTCTCAATGGCGACTTCAAACTTATCCATGGTAGAACATTCCGCCCTAATGAGGAAGTTGGTGCATTTGCAGGACTTGAGGAAGTGACAATCGGTGACTACTATATGTCACTTTATCCTGTCAGTCAGATCCTCTACAGATATGTGCTGCGAGATGAGGCGGATGTTAATGCGGATCCTTCATTCTGTGCGGCTGATAACGGTGTGCATATACCGGCTGCTGATGAGATTCCATTGCTTCGACCTGTTGAGTATGTCACATGGTATGATGCTGTATTCTTCTGTAATGTGTACAGCCGCCTGATGGGCTACAAAGAGGCTTATACGATAAGCAACATTATCAGGAATAAGGATAAGCATATCATCAGTGCCAATGTCACTGTCGATACGAGCAAAGACGGATTCCGCTTGCCGAGTGAGATAGAATGGGAATACGCCGCACGCGGAGCTAATCCTAATAATGCCAAAGAATGGAATGCCGTCTATGCAGGCAGTGATAATCCTGACGGAGTATCGTGGTATCTGAATAATGCCGGAGACAGAGTAGGTCGCGGCAAGGCCGGTTACGGTACACACGAAGTCGGTATGCTCCGTCCGAACAGTTTAGGTATATACGATATAAGCGGCAATGTTTGAGAGTGGGGTCAGAGCACATCGGGAACGACAGCCCGCAAGACATCCCGACCGGGTATCGCCCGCAAAGAATATCGGATTTGTCGCGGTGGCAGCTGGTTCCGCAATGAGAATTATTGTAAGACGCTTAGCCGCAACGACTGGCTGCCTGATCAGTGGGCAAGTGATATGGGATTCCGCGTTGTGCGGACTAAGACTGCCGCCGCTGTCAGGAAAGTAAAGACTGCGGATAGTGTCAAATTTGACTTTGTGCATGTGCCGCATGGCAGAGTGGAGTGCAATGAAACGGAAGGTGCATTCACAGAAGAGCGTGGCTTCGTCAATGTCAAGTCATTCTACATGAGCCGATATGAGGTAACGCAGGCTCTCTATGCTACAGTCCTGTTCGGAGACAGCAAGGTCAACAGCAATCCGTCGGGCTGTGTCATTACTGACGGGCAGTTCCCTGCCGTTGATGGCGAATCGGAGACTCATCGTCCGGTCGAGAATATCACCTGGTATGACGCTGTGTATTTTTGTAATGCTTACAGCAAGTATGACAGACTTGAGCCTGTCTACACAATGAGCAATATTGTGCGTGATTCGGCAAGGCACATTATAAAAGCAGTCGTTAAAGCTGACTTTAGCAGGAACGGCTATCGGCTGCCGACAGAGATTGAATGGGAATACGCTGCACGAGGCGGCAATCAGTCATCTGATACTTGGAATGATGTTTACAGCGGCAGCAATGCCGTCTATGATGTGGCATGGTATAAGGAGAATGCCGGTTATGCGATAGGAGCCGGACACATCGGCTACGGAACTCATCATGTAGGTAAGAGATTCTCCAATGCGTTAGAACTCTTTGATATGAGCGGAAACGCCGCCGAAATGTGCTGGGATAAATATGCGTCAAAGTTGGATGCAAGTGTCGGCGGCGACGGGCCGGCTGAAGGCAGCCGTAATGTGATAAGAGGCGGCAGCTGGTCTGATGCTCCGTTCGCATGTGCCGTCACTGCCAGAGGCAGCGTTAGTCCGTCTGACAGATTTTTGAATTACGGCTTCCGAGTGGTTAGGAACGACTTAGAGGATAATTGGGAAGGAGAAGATTTGCAGGACGATCAGATGTCTGCTGGTGACGGATTTGTCCGCATCCCTGCTGCGTCAGTCAAATGCACCGATACGAAAGGAGCATTCTCCGAAGCGAGAGGCACTGTCCGTATCGAAGAGTATTATATCAGCAAATATCCTGTCACGATAGATCTGTATCGCGATATTATGTCTCACTGTGCAGACTGCAATCCGTCGCCGAGTTACTGTGCGAGAAGCAGTGACTTCGATAAGCTGCTCCGTGACGAAGAGCCCAATATGCGGCCTGTAGAGAGTGTCAGCTGGTTCGATGCGGTATTCTTTTGTAATGAGTATAGCCGACAAATGGGGTTAGAGCCTGTTTATACTATAACTGACATTGTGCGGGATGAAGCATTCCGCTCTATCCGCAGTGCGAATGTGACTGCTGACTTTAATAAGAACGGCTATCGGCTGCCGACACGCATTGAATGGGAATATGCTGCACGAGGTGCAGATGCAGATAATGAAGCGTGGAAGTTCAAATATGCCGGCAGTGACAGCCTTGATGAAGTTGGCTGGTATTGGCGTAATATCCACGGTGGATTTGGCAAGCGTGTAATTGCTGCCGGAACACGAGGATATGGAACGCATCATGTCGGTCGAAAAAAAGCAAATTCGATAGGTTTGTATGATATGAGTGGTAATGTGCAGCAGTGGTGCTGGGATTGGTATTCAGAGAATATAGACGCAGATACGCCGCTGCTTGGTGCTGAGAGCGGACTATACAGAGTGGCATGCGGCGGTGCCTGGAATCTCGAAGAGGATGCGTGTCAGGTTACATCAGACGGCAGTGATTTCCCTTATGATACAGATGATAACCGCGGAATACGCCTTGTCCGCAGCGGAGACAGAGCAGCTGTTGAGACTCGCAATGTGATTGTCGGTGCGTTTGCCGATATACAGGGCGGCACATTCATCATGGGTGATGACTCTAAATACGGCGTGGCTGCGAATAAGCCTCATTCCGTGACGGTAGACTCATTCTCAATCGGTATAACACCTGTGACGCAGCGGGAGTGGGCGAGTATCATGGACAGTAATCCTTCGCATTATCAGAATGCGGCCGAAGGTGAGGATGCCGATCTCTTGCCTGTGGAGAGCATCAGTTGGATTGATGCCGTGCGATACTGCAATATGCTTAGCATTCATCGGGGATTAAGACCTTGCTATGCGGTCAATGGTCAGACTGATCCGGCATATTGGGGCGATACGACTAATGTAGAATGGGATCAATCGGCTGACGGCTATCGGCTGCCGACCGAAGCAGAATGGGAATATGCCGCACGAGGCGGTATTATCGGAACTGCGAAATCTCCGTCATTATACAGCGGCATCGGTGAACTTGACGATGTGTCGTGGTATGAGAGCAATTCGGAAGGCAGAACTCATCAGGTCGAATTGAAGTCCCGCAATGAGATGGGATTGACAGATATGTCCGGTAATGTTTGGGAGTGGTGCTGGGATTGGTATGGTGCAGAGTATTATAAGGATAATCAGGTTAATCCTACAGGACCAAAGTCAGGGAAAATGCGTGTTAATCGCGGCGGTGCATTCGACTCTTATGGTGCTAACGGCACAATAGGGTATCGAAGTTCGGATTATCCGACACGAAAATTCAGAAATGTGGGGCTCAGATTGGCACGCAATACCGGAAGTATCGCAATAATGGGTAATTAATCACATTTCTTCCAAAAAAACTATTTTTCTATTGACAATTAAATTCAACTATGTTATTTATTCTTTATGAAGTTTTTTCTTGGGAGGGAAAGAGCTCTGCTGAACAATTACAATATCAAATCGAAATCGGCATTAAACCGGTGAAATTCGGTTGATATTGTAATTAAGTCTCGTTTTTTTTCTGATTTTATATCATTTTAGATTTATATCACTATAAAGAGATATTTTTTAACAGATATTTATCAAAGATATATTCATCTCCTGCTCAGGAATTCTGATACTGATTCTCCGCAGACTGTTTTTAATTTGTTTAGAAATTCTATCGGGACTTCGCCGATCTGCTTCTGTATATAATTATATGCAACCATACCGGTCTCAGCCAGCACAAGCACAGTGTCGCCACGCATTATCTTGTAAAATATACGGAATGTAGCATCGTTTATCTCGTCGATGTGAGTGAAGATCCCGATCTTGTCCAGCATAAACCCTTCAGCCTTGAATGACACAGCGAGATCAGACATAATGAGCCCTGTCTTGCCGTCTCCGAGATCCAGCTCTGAACATCCCATTTGATTGAGCATGTTAATCCTTGCTTCGTGCATCAGTCCAACGACAGAATCGTTGCTCAGATGTCCGCCGTAGTTGATGTCTCTGACATTGATTGTTGTTTCGTATAAGAATTCGTATTTTTCAAATTTTTTGACTTTGATCTTTGGCATAAATAACTCCGATTAATTTATCGGAATATATTATAAAATACTTGTCTTTTTTATTAAAATAAGTTATTTTATATTTGAAAATTTCCATTCACAGGAGAAATATTGTGGGTAGTAATAATAAAAAAAACGAAGAGAAAAATCCGTTTGTAATGGGATCTGATCAGGGCGGCGGCAAATTTGCTTTGATCGGTTTGATCATAGGTGCTGTTATTTTGATATATTTTTCATTTATGTCATTCCGAGGCACTAATGAGATAAGTTATAATGAATTCCTCGGTTATGTCAATAATGAAAACGGCAGACTGCTTACCGATATTAGAGCACCTCTTATTATTAATGAAGACGGCAAGATTACTGGGCGCGTTTTAAGGCACGATGGTGAGAAGCCTGAGATCTTCACAACCCGCATACCTCCTATCTGGGATGGAGGTGATCTCTACAAGAAGCTGCAGGATAATAATATCATATATAAATCTGAAGAAAGTCAGAATTCAATGATTACGATGATATTGGTTAATGTCCTTCCGATTATACTGATGGTTATGCTGCTTATATTTATGACGCGGCAGATGCAGGGGGGTGCCGGAGGAACAATGAACTTCGGCAGATCAAGAGCCCGCAAATATGACAGCAAGGACAAAGTGACATTTGATGATGTGGCAGGTGTCAACGAAGCAAAAACAGAATTACAGGAAGTGATTGAGTTCCTTAAAGATAAAGAAAGATTTACCCGTATCGGAGCGAAAATCCCGAAAGGCGTGCTGCTTGTCGGACCTCCCGGAACAGGTAAGACTCTGCTTGCAAGAGCGGTTGCCGGCGAAAGCGGCGTGCCGTTCTTCTATACAAGCGGTTCTGACTTCCTTGAGATGTTTGTCGGAGTCGGAGCGAGCCGGGTTCGTGACTTATTCGAGACCGGGCGTAAGAATGCTCCTTGTATCCTGTTTATTGATGAGCTTGATGCTGTAGGTCGGACACGAGGTGCAGGCTACGGCGGCGGTCATGATGAGAGAGAGCAGACTCTCAATCAGCTGCTCGTAGAGATGGACGGTTTCGATCCTTCGACAGGAGTGATACTTATCGCCGCTACGAACCGCCCGGATGTTCTTGATCAGGCACTCTTGCGGCCGGGGCGGTTCGATCGTCAGGTCGTTGTGGATAATCCTGATATGGCAGGGCGTGAGGCGATCTTCGGCATTCACTTGAAGAAGATAAAGACATCCAAGAATGTCAGTGTGTCGAAACTTGCCAGAGCAACACCGGGATTCAGCGGAGCTGATATTGCCAATATGGTTAATGAGGCGGCTCTGTTTGCCGCTCGGCAGAATAAAAAGAAAGTCACCAATGCTGATCTTGAAGAGGCTCGTGACAAGATAACAATGGGTATAGCCCGACGAAGCCGCATAATCCCGGAGAAAGACAAGCGTCTCACTGCATATCACGAAGCAGGTCATACGATCGTAAATATGAATGTGGAAAACTCCGATCCGCTGCATAAAGTCTCGATCGTGCCGAGAGGTATGGCTCTCGGTATCACATCAATGCTCCCGCAGGAAGATGAGTATCACCTGTCGAAAAGCCGCATTCTCGATCAGATATGTGTGTTTATGGGAGGCCGCGTCGCCGAGGAACTGACATTCGGTGCGGCAGAGATATGTACCGGTGCGAGCAATGATATACAGCGGGCAACCGAGATGGCTCGCAAAATGGTAACCGAATGGGGTATGACGGATACACTCGGTCCGATTGCCTACGGTCAGAAGGAAGAGCCGATATTTATAGGGAAGGAGATCGCTCATCATAAGGATTATTCTGAAGAGACAGCTCAGACTATCGATGAAGAGGTTAAGAAGATTGTGACAGCACAGTATGATCGTGCCAGATCAATCCTGACTGAGAATGCCGATAAGCTGAAAAAACTCGCCGAAGAGCTCACATTGAAAGAAACAATGGATGCAGAAGAGGTTTATGTTCTGCTCGGAGTTGAGCCTCAGCAGGACTTGGCGAATTTCCGCATTGCGGATGAGGCTCAGAATGTCTCCGGCGATAGTGATGATGACAGCGAAGATGAGGTTAAGACTGATAAGGTGTGAGGCGTGAATGTATTATCTTGATCCGTTATACTATGTAATAATGCTGCCGGCAATGGCATTCGCTATGATAGCACAGTGGGCTGTCAAATATAACTTTAATAAGTATTCCAAATATCGCTGTCACGGCGGTATGAACGGTCATCAGGTGGCTCAGCTCATCCTTGATAAGAATGGCATAAACGATGTTACGATAGAACAAACCGGCGGATGGCTCTCGGATCACTACGCACCGACTGTGAAGAAACTGCGGCTCTCATCATCCGTGTATAATTCGCCGTCGATAGCGGCTGTCGGAGTCGCTGCTCACGAAGTCGGTCATGCCATCCAGCATCATACAGGTTCTGTAATGATGAAAATTCGCCAAACTTTGGCAGTGCCTGCTTCATTTGCAAGCAATGCGGCGATATGGCTGATATTGGCAGGCATGGTGCTGAATATGCTGAATCTGGCTAAGATCGGTGTTGCATTGTTTATGGTTATCGTGCTGTTTCAGTTGGTGACGCTGCCTGTTGAGCTGGACGCATCTCGCCGGGCAAAGAAACTGCTCAAAGAATACGGCATTACGACTCATCAGGATGATATTCAGGGTGTGAATACAGTACTCACAAGTGCTGCACTGACTTATGTTGCCGCTCTTGCTTCATCGGTTAGTACTTTGCTGTATTATGCGATTCGATTGGGGCTGATTGGCGGTAAGAAAAACGATTAGGTGATTAAGAAATTCAAAAAAATATCAAAAAAATTTGTTTTTATTATCAAAGTGTTGTATAATGTATGAAGTATGAGTTTATAATAAGAACAGACGGCTGAAAACAACGAGAAAATTCAAAACAATGAAAGCCTCAGCAGTAATAATGAAAATAACGGTAATAAATTGAATTTGTTAAAGTGTAAAAATCAAATATTCTACAATAAAAATATGAAAAAATAATAATTTTTTTAATAAAATAGTTTTTTTGATTGACATTAAAGATTTTTATTGTTATAATAGCAGAGTGTATTAATATGAGTGAGTATAATGCACAGTTGGATAAGAATAATTATAATAAGATATAATTAGAAATTTATTAGGAGGTTTTCATTAAAATGAAAAAAATCAGTTTAATTTTTTCTGTATTGGCTGTAATGGCTATGATGTTTAGCTGTGGCGATGGTGCTGCTGATACAAAAGAGGCTAACAAAGGCGGAAAGAAAGATAATTTAAGCGGTTTTGAGGTTCAGGGTGATAAAGTTATCTTTACATTCGATGAAGCTCTCTATGCCGGACAGCTGCTTGATGACATTGAGTCTGTAACAGTAGCAGGTGATTTCCAGGGTTGGGACCCGACTGCAGCAGATTGGCATGCAACAAAAGGCGAAGGCGGTCTGTGGACTTATGAAGCTCCGCTGTCAACATGCCCGTGCGGATCAAAGTTTAAGTTCGTTGTAAACGACATCGACTGGATGCAGCCGGATGCTGAGAAGACAGATGCTAAATATCTGACAGACGACGGTTTCGGCGGATTCAATCTGCAGATGGCTTGCGAGTAAAAAATAAAGTTTCTTTCGGTTTTTCCTGTTGACGCAGGAAAAACCGAATTGTCAGGTTAAATTTTATTTAGATTTTATAAAGGAGGTAAATTGATATGAAGAAGATAATAATTACGGCAGTATCTGCAATTGCTGTGATAGCATCTGTTGTTGGATGTCAGATTTATGACAGTCAGACAAATGCTAATCTGTATCATAGCGGCGTAAAGCTGCAGGATTTGGCGGCTGATTATAATAAAGCATGTGTTGATTTTAAAGATGCAAGCACAGATGCTAATAAAGCTGTAATACTTGATATATTAATTGATAATTTCACTGAACATTTTTGGGAAAAAACAGCAATGGGAAGTGTAAAGTCTGTAGTTTCTACTGAAAGAACAGCTGAATTGAATAAATGGGTAAAAGACCAGAAAAAAGCTGGTAAAACTGTAAAAAAAACAGACCCTGAGTATCAGAAAAAGCAAGATGATTTGATAGCAAGAGATCTTGAAAATATGCACTCCGTAGAATGGTGCAAAACTAAATATAAAAGTGCATGTGTAAACAAAACAGATTTGTATGCAAGTATATTAAAGAAATATAATGATTGCTCGGATGATGCGGTCGTTGATTATAACGATATGGAATATGATTGGAACGGAACGTTGGATGGCGGCGAGTGGTCGCTGAGTAGCGTTTGGGAAAAAACATATAAACTGCGATGGGATTACAACAGTAAGAAATAAGGAGTAGACAATGAAGAAATTATTGATAATATTATCTGCAATTGCGATGCTCCTTATGAGCGTTGTGGCAGCAAATGCAGCAGTGAAATGGGAAGTAAAAGACGGTAAAACAATGTGTACACTTACATACAAAGATGATGGTGCAACACAGATGTTTGTGATCGGTACTTTCACAGAAAATTGGAAAGAACCTGGTTGGCCGATGGAGAAAAACGCAGATGGTTTGTGGGAAATAACATTCGAAATGCCGAGAGCAAAAGAGTTCTATAAATTCTTTAACCCTGATCTTGACGGTGATAAATATATCGAAGACCCGGAAGCACCGGATACGATTGCTAACCCGTTTGGAAGTAAGAACGGTATTCTGCGAAAGCCGAAAGATGTTGGTGCAGGTGGTGCTGCAGCAAGCAATGAGCCTGAGGAAGAAGAGTATCCACAGGTGAACTTCGGTATGTGGTCAAGAAATACTTATAACATTTGGGTTAAAACTCAATTATCGCGAAGAGTAAAGTATAATACAGATGGTTCTATTGACAATGGCAAAGATGCTGTTGCATACTCTGAAGGTGGTGTAGAACAGAAAGTTGATAAAACTGGTTATGCTATTGCAGATGTAGATTTAACTCACCGATGGGAAGGTGAGAATGGCACAACAGCCGGTAATGCAACTCGAATTTGGCTTGACCAGACAAGACTTAGAAGTTCTTCTACATATAAAGTTCACGGTAAAGTGTTCAAACACATGGTGTTGGATACAGAAGTAAACTTTAACTTTATCGTTGACACAGGGTATAATGACTATTGGAAAGCATCGACAGCAGAAGGTCGTATTGCTGCACAGAATAAGATACAGCGGGATGCTGCATCACAGTATATGGGTATCTTTTGGGGACCATTCTCTAAGAATGGTGCTTGGGGTCGATGGGTCGGTGAATATACCGGAACATGGGACTCAACAATGGCAGGTGATAACAATGTTATCTGGATTGACCAGATCGTAATCAGTTTCCCGTTCGATGACTTTGAGTTCAAAGCAGGTATTATGGGTAATAATGCTGCTCAGTCAAAAGATCCTATGGCGTTGCTCTCAGGTAAGAGAACAGGCAATAAAGAAGATATTGGTACTAACATGGAATGGTATATCCACCCGACTAAAGTTAAGAATCTTAACTTCTTGGTAGGTCTTGCTCATACATGGCGTGACAGTGGTCTTGAGAAAGGTCAGGGCGAAGTTTGGTGGACGACAAACCGTGTTGACGGCAATGACCGCAAGTATATCACATACTTTGACTTTAACTATGAGATCGGTATGGCACAGTTTGGTGCTTTGTGGTATTGGAACTCATGGTCGCCTTCAGCACTTGATATGTTTATGAACGGTGAGTTTACGATCGCTCCGTGGGTTCGATTGAAGCCGATCAAAGGTATGACTATTGAGGGTGAGTTGGCAACCAATGCAAGCACAATCTATATGGATGGTATCGACTCTAACGACAATAATATCGATTGGGTAAAATACAGAAAAGCAAAAGAAACTTGGGATGTATTCGCAAACAGTGCCGCATTCTTAAATATAAGTTATGTTTACTCTAAGAAATTATCGTTCAATGTTAGCGGAAGTGTAAAAGCTGCCGGAACAGAGTTCAAAGGTATGCTTGGCGGAGAAGGCGGACAGTTCTCAGGTTGGTATGACAGTGATCGTCGTGTAAACGGTGTAAGCAACTATACAACAGGTGCTAATCCATATTACGACAATGACAAAGGTGCTGCAATATTAAGTACATTGGACTTTGGTATTAACCCGATACCCAATCAGAAGAAACTCCTTAGAATTGGCTTGAAAGACGAGTTTGTGGTTGGTAAGCTTGATTCTCCATTGATGAATACAGGAGATAAATCTGTTGGAGAATACTACTACAAAACAGCAAATGATAATAACGCTGACGGATATCAAAAAGACAAATACCAGTTTGATTGGTTATGTACGCCAAGTATTGGCACAGAACTTCTTAAAGGCAAGATTGCATTGGATTTGTCAGCTACATTTAGTGTGACAAATTATGGTAACAATGTTGTAAAGGATAAGATAGAGGCGTATGATGAAACTATGGGTGCAGCAGGATTGTACACAACGGGATTACAGCGTTATCAAATCAATACAACATTTGCTACATTCAACAACTTGAACTTTAGTGCAACATTTGATCAGATTAGCAAAGTCTTGAAAACTATCAAGATTGATTATAAGATGGAGATGGCTTGGTATGATGCATATTATCCTACCTCACCTACAGATGCTACACTTGGACAGCATGTCTTTATGGCAACTAAAGATAAAGGTGCTCAGTTGAAGACGATGTATAATCAGGTAGTTGCAGAGATGAGCTTTGCTAAGGATATTACTCTTGGTTTAGGTTTCATTGTTCGTAACTACTTTGGTAATCAGGAAAACGAGTTGTATAATCAGGTTAGTCCTTATATGATAAAGAATATGAGTGACTTACAGCTGGCAGAGTTAGGATTCGGTGCTACAGTTGATGATGCACTTAAATATTACTACGGCAAGAAGGTTGACTATTGGAATGTAGGTTGGGCAATCCAGTTCAAGTATAAGATACCTGTAGATTGGTTGCAGTTCCCAATACTGTTTGTCAACCTCGGTCTTGGATGGGATCCGTTCGACGACGATGGCAGCACAACTCAGAATTGGTACAAAGGGAAAGATTCTGCACATGCAGACAGCTGGTCTAAGAATAATACAGATTGGACAAGCGAGAGAAGCGTGTTTACTGTCGGTATTGTGTGGGATTTCTAAGGAGGTATAGCATGAAGAAGATTAGTATATTAGCATTGATTGCTTTGATGTGTCTCGAAATGTTATCCTGTGATATTGTTGCTCCAAGACCTAATACAGCTACAGTAACTGTAGTTTTAGAGGATATACCTGATACGGTTAAGGCTGTGTCGATATGGTGTGCTCCTAATGAATGGAAGGCTGATAATGTCAATGGCAGTCCTATATATGTCAAAGAGGTTGATGATAAAGGCACAGTAAAGTTTGAACTTGAAGGATATGTTTTGTCAGAGCCTTTGCAGTTCCAGCTTACACCAATGCCAAGCAAGGATACTAAAATGGGTGATGACTGGTGGTCGTATGCTATCTCCGGCAGCAGTGAATACAGTAAGAATAAGAATAACATTACATGTGACTTCATTGCTAAAGGCAAAAGCAGTGGTGACTGCACTATAACTATCAATAAAACTATGTATGGAGTGGATTATTGGAAAAATAAACCTTTCCCAGTATATGGCATTAGTCCTACAAGATGGTTTAATGAAAATTACTCAGGTTGTTTTACTGTAAAATAAACATAGATGAAAGCAAGAGACGGAAGTCTCTTGCTAATTAAAGAAGTAACACCCCCTACTGTATGTAGGGATAAATAAAAGATAAAAAAACAGAGCCGAAATGGCTCAAACAATTAAGGAGATCTAAATGAAAAACATTTGGAAATTATTGATGGTTGCCATGATGGCAATCGCTATGGTTGGATGTCCTCAGCCGCAGGAAACAACAACTACTACAGCTGCTCCTGCAGTAACACCTTCAGGCAGCTCAAGTTCAAGCACGAGCTCATCAAGCACGAGCTCAAGTTCAAGCAGCAGCGAGAGACCGGAAGTCGTTTATCCGACTATTGCTGGTGATTTCGTATCAAACGGATATGATAATGTATATGCTTCAAAAGCAGAGTTTGGTGCTAGTGATGTAAAAGGTACAGGCGTGTACAAGTTTGAGGGTAAGATTGATGAGATTAGTACCCAATGGGGAGGTTCTAGTGCTTCTCCTGCATTCTCTGTCTTCCTTACAAATGACCTTGGTGTAACAGCACTTTCAAGCGGAACAGCTGCGACGCCTCAAGAAATGCCTGCCGGATCACCATTGTATCAGGTACAGGGAGAGGGCAATGCAACATTCTTAACCAACAAGTCAGGAACATTCCAGAATATTTATCGTGGTTTGACTGCTACAGTAGATGTAACTAATGGTACTTATACTGTATATGTAGATATGGCTCAGCTGCTTAAGGGTCAGTTGAAAGGACTTGGTAAAGATTTTGGTTCAATTGGTGAAAAAGAATTGGATGCAAATGACACTGTAAACTTGACAGGTTTCAAACCGTATGTTTTGGCATTGTCATCTGCTGATGATGATAAGATTGCTGAATTCTGGTCAGCTTCTTTGCTTGCTATGGAAGAAGCAGATGCTTTCCCTGAAGTTACTGTTTTAAAGACAGTTCGATGCCATGTACACTTTACAGGTAAGATTTATGTTAATACTGCAGATGCAGAAGAGCTGATGGATGTTGATTGGTCTTTGTTCAATGTAGTATACTATGCTAATGAAAGAATACCTTTCACTTTCTATAATGGCGGTTATGAGGTTACAACGAATGAAGTTGCTACACATGGTGCAACTCTTACTGTTACTTTAAATCAGCCTGAACAAGCTGAACTTTATAATTGGGAGTATAGTCAGGGATCAGAGACAGATATTGTAGCTGATTACTATAAGAAACTCTTTATGGCTGGTAAAGCTGACCAGTGGATTGGTTTCGACTATCTTACTCGCGATAAGTTCGATTGTAAAGACATTTTTGGTGAAGAATACGGAACTGATTCTTCATCAAGCAGCAGCTCAAGCTCAAGCTCAAGCAGCTCTTCATCATCAAGCAGCAGCTCAAGCTCAAGCTCAAGCAGCTCTTCATCATC
>JAFYAI010000129.1 GCA_017540815.1 Spirochaetales bacterium | reverse complement strand
TCTCCTGCAGGCTCTGGAAGAGTATCGCCGCCGAGAGATGCTGTCAGATGAAAATATGCTTAACGCTTCGGAGGTCGTCAACCTCAAAACAGAGAATGAGCAGCTGAAGCATAAGATCGAAGAGTAGTCGAAAGAGATCGAAGATATGGTTAAGATCATGAGCAAAGAGAAAGATGTCGCTGCACAGTTGGAACAGATACGGCTTCGACAGCAGTTGCTTAGCCAAAAAGAAGAAGCCCTGCGTATCTATGAGAAAAAACTAAACGATCGGGAGCGGAATGCCGTCAAATGAAGCATTTCAGACATCTGATTTGTGTAGTTATATATTCATTGCTTTCTTATTATATGGCTGCCGAGATGTTGTCCGTGTCATCGGATAAACTGAGGCTTGATGTCAGCGATACAGACGGCGGTTTCATTCTGTATAATCGACATGATGTGACTAATGATTGGACTCCGCTCTTGTGGCAGGATAAGTCCCCGACTTCCTACATTCGTATATGGCTGGATGATCGTTTTGTACGCTGGGACTCCACAGCTAATCATGCAAGACATTCTGCTAATGCAACTGATAATGTGATCACGCTTAATCGCAGTGATGATTATGCTGATGTGCAGCTTGTCTTTAAGCTGTGTAGGTCTGATGAGGCAGCCGATATTAACTCTCTTATGATCACTGCTGCGATGTGTCAGCATGGGGATGCTCGCCGCGATAGGATGGTCCATCGCCGTGATTATGCTGATGACGCTCATCGTGCAGTTGTGCGGATCTGCTATGACACATATCTCGGCGAGACGACCGGGCGGCATTTCAGTTATATTCCGCAGAATATCTCATCTCAAAATGTTATCATAACAGACAAGATTGTCATTGATCTGGCAGATGATGTGACCGGCGATGCGAGTGCAGCGATTACGAATGTCATTAATGATGTAACTGATGACAGTACTGCAGATACAGCTTTGAACGGCGATGCTTCAGAGGATAATCAGGTCAATAAGAAGCCTCAAAAGACAATCTGGCATAACGCTCCAATAGAATTAAAAAAGAAAGATAAGAGCATATCAATATGGCAGCGAATATTCGGCAGGCAGCGTCCGCAGTGTGACTTCGAGGAACTGCCGGGCACCAAGATAATCGATCGTGAATGTGAATTTTTCAGATTTGCTGTGCCGTATATTATGAGCAGTGAGCTGCCTAACTCGCCTGCACTTCATCTCTATACCGGCGGGGCAGGGCTGACTGTGCCGACGCGTATTTTCTTCGCAAATTGGAAATCTGCCAACACTGAAAGTCAGTATAATGTTCGTGATGATCATTCATTCGGCAATTATCCGTTCGAGCGGGAGGACTCTGCTGCGTTCTTTGAATATGTCATCCCGAATATGAGAGCCGATGAGACGGCCGATATAACTGCCGGAGTGAGTCTCAGTCCGAATGCTGTATTTGCGATAGATGAGGTTGGTATTCTGCCTGAGATAAGCGGGCAAATGATAATAGACTATGTAACTGCTGACAGCGAGATGGACCGGCTGCTTAACGGCATTAACAGTCAGCTGAACAGCCGCAAAGATGTGCGTCAGTCAGGTGTCGATCGTACGCAGAAAATGCTGAATGAGATCAAGAAAAAATAAGACATGTCAAATTATTTACATTATGTGTAAAGATTTTGAATAAATTCGGTAAAGTATTTTTTAAGAAAGCCGATAATTAAATGGGATAATAAATCGGAGGGTCATAATGCCAATCATGAACAATGGTTATCAGCAGTATAAAAAAACTCAGGTGGACACGGCGAGTCAAGGTAAGCTAATCGTTATGCTGTATGACGGTGCGATTCGATTCGTCAATGTCGCTATCGAGGCGATGCCGACTAAGAATATCGAGAAAATCCACAATAACATACTCAAAGCTCAGGAGATTATCAATGAGTTGATCTCGTCGCTCAATATGGATGTCGGCGATATTTCTCAGAAACTTTTTAGCCTCTATATGTATATGAACAAGCGTCTTATGGATGCCAATATTCAGAAAGATGCTGCACCGCTTGTCGAAGTGCGCAAATATCTGATGGAACTTCGTGATGCTTGGCAGGTAGCAGGCAATAATGTCGGCAATGATCCTAATCATCACTATCCCGGAGTAAATATTGCAACATGACATTATCGCTAAGAAAATCCGAGAAAATCTGACCGCACAGAAGCAGCGGTTGGACGCGTATCTTACAATCCTTGACCATGAGTCAGCCGATATTGCCGACAAAGATGCAGACAAACTGCAGTCACATGTCAAGATGGAGAGTCGGATCGTGTCGGAACTTAACGAATTTAAGAAAGTGCTCGGTCCGCTTGAAGATATGTATCAGCAGGCTGATGGACATGACGATGAAAGTCTTGATGACCTTCGCAGCTGCGTTATGAGTATCACTCACAAAGTGCAGGAGAAGTCTGACGAAAACAAGAGAATGTTAGACGAGACTTTGGTTCAGATGCAGAGCCGGATCGATACTCTGCCGAAACGCAATATATCTAAGAATGATTACAGTCGGATTGATTCGAGGTTTATCGATATTACATTATAAGATAATAAAAAAAGAGCGTTTTATAAAAACGCTCTTTTTTTATTTCATTTTTAGTTAGCAAACTTTTGTAAGAGTCTTCAGACATCTTGAACACAGTCGGAATTTTCTTCGCTGACCGTTAGCAAGCATAACTGTCTTAGAGTGCAGATTAACTTTGAAAGTTCGCTTTGTCTTTGTACCAATCTTAGAACCTGTTCCGCCTTTCTTCTTTGGCAGACCTTTTCGGGGTACATTGTTACCTACGCCTGTCCCTCTTCCGCAAAAATCACAACATCTACCCATTTCATATCTCCAGTGTATCAAAAGTATATTTCATATTTTAAAACATTATCGACGAAATTGCACGTTTCATCGTGCCGATAAAGATATGTTACTATACAATATTTTGCCGAAAAAGTCAAGATAAAACAGCAAAAACTAACAAAAAAGGTTTCCAATCGGAAACCTTTTTTGTTAGTTTTTGTTCATTATTTCTTTATTAAGATTAATGCCGAGGCGGTCGGAACTGTTATGCTTCCGCCGCTGACTGTGCCGAGTGACGCAGTTCCGGCGGATTTGCCATTGACTACTATGTCATACTGTCCGTCCGGAATAACGAATGTCGCTTCACCGGTTGGTGAACTGTTGACTAATCCGACTATTTTATCGGCGATTATAACTCCGAGAGCA
Organism: Spirochaetales bacterium; assembly: GCA_017540815.1. GTDB lineage: Bacteria > Spirochaetota > GWE2-31-10 > GWE2-31-10 > MWDO01 > RGIG6909. The sequence continues at coordinate 9,223 of JAFYAI010000129.1, read as the reverse complement.
TTTTTGTTGGACTCTTCCTTTATAATCGTTATCTGATCCGGCTTGGCATTGCCTAAGAGCGGCTGCTGCTTTCGCAGTGCGATCAGTCCTCGGTAGTAGTCGGTCAAGTCTTTATTGACAGCGGCAAGGTCGTAGTTAATGTAATTTGTCTCGTTGTCTGCCGAGTATGAGTTAGGTGTCGGCATATTGAATATAACATTGTCGCTTGCTTTGCCGACTTCGCCTTTGGTGGTCAGTTCCTGCACTTTGCCGGTGAGGTCAGGTGTAACCTTGCCGCGAGCCCATTCCTGACCGAGGTGCATCATGATCGGTCCCTGACAGAGGAACAGTGCTGCCGCTCCGACTTTCGATGATGAGAGCAGCCTTTGTGACAGTTTAGTATATGCACGCAAGTCTTTGATGCGGTTGAAACTCCCGTCATCATTCAGTGCTTTGTATTCGCCGGATGAGTATCTGATGTTGTCGCCAAGTGTTGTGTCGTCGTGAGACTCGATGTAGTTGACTGACTGATATGACTGACCGCCGCTTGTGCCTTTCCAATAGTCAGACAGCTTCCCGGCTGCATCGTTGTCACCCATCATGAATGACTTCTGCGGCTTGTTCGGGCGGTTATCGCCTCGGATCGCTCCTCGGATGCCGTCATTCCAATATGACCAGCCGGCTCGGATAATGTCGTTTTTGGTAGATGTGGCTTTGCCGCCGGCTGTCCACGGTTCAGCTATCAGTATCGCTTTGGGATTGATCTTCTGTGCTTCCTCGCGAATGGCGACAAGCGTGTCATAGTCATGGCATCCGGCCAGATCAAATCGGAATCCGTCAATGTGATATTCGCTTATCCAATATTTGATGGAGTCGAGTATCATCCTGCGAACCATTGGCCGTCGGCTCTCCACTTCGTTGCCGCAGCCTGTATGCTCCTCTCGCTTGAAGTAGAACTCATAGTCTGTGTATTTCAACGCATTCTCGTCATTCTCGGAGACATGGTTATATACAACATCCATTATGACGGCTATGCCGTTCTTGTGCAACTCACGAACAAGTTCTTTCAGTTCGGTCACTGCCGCTCCCTTAGTGCCGCTCCATTTGCCGGATGCGATCGTGCCGTCAGTGGCATAGTATGACTCAGGACTGAAATAATTGCTCGTCATATAGCCCCAATAGTTCTGAGAATACGGATTCCAAGAGTTGGTATTGTAATATGCGATGCCTTTGTCATTCCTTATGACTTGTCTGTAAGGCACTTCGTTGTTGCAGAAGTCCTGTATCGGCAGGAACTCCACTGCATTCACGCCGAGTGACTTTAGATATGCGATGCCACCGACTTTTGCATTGATGATCCCGCGGAATGTGCCTGGATTGGCAGACTTGGCTGAGGTATGTGCGGTGAGGTCTCTGACATGTGACTCCATTATAACTGCGTCGGTAATGTCGAGTCCTGCGAATGTCGTTCCCTGCCAGTCGAATTTTGTCTCAGGCAGGATGAGCGTTCTGCCTTTCTGCGGGAAATCACTGCTCTGCACAAGTGCCTTGCCGTAAGGATCTGCGACGACAATATCATCATCGATAAGAGGTTTCTTGGCTTCGTATTCATAGTTGCGCTCATTTATCTGATAGCCGTAATACTTGCCTGTCAAGTCTCCGTCTATCTCACATTCAAAGACTTGGCTACCGTCATTCTTCATCTCATATCGTGTGCCATCTTTGTCATCGTACCTGTCGAAAATGACGAGACTGACCGACTTGCCTCGCGGCACGAAGTATCGGAAAATGTTTTTGCCATTTTCAATATTGTGTCCGAGCGGCTTGTCGCTGTAAATTTTGTCGAGGCTGTGCTGGAACAGCAGATCAGTGTCTATGACAGCCGAGACTATCTCTTTGCCACGCTTGACTGAGAATGTGTATTCCGTGCCCATCTTTAGTGTTTCTGAGATTGGGAACTCCAGATATGAGCCTTTGCGGACAGGTTTGCCGAGAGATATTTTCGGCGTAACTTCAAATTTAATGCCTTTGAGATCCTGCGGCAGCCCTGCAAAATAAATTTGGATTGTGCTGTCACTAAGCAGAATGGCACTTCTGATAGTTATCGGCTTTGGCGGCTTGCCTGCGGCAGACATCATGCTGACGCTTAGGATCAATACTATTATAAGGAAGAAATGCTTCCTAAGAGAAAATTTAGATAAATTCATTGTGAAACTCCTTGTTTAAAATGATAGTATTTTTTTGCCGTTTCAGCAAGCATTTTTTGTCTTAATTGCATTTTTAGAATAATTTTTATCAGAAAAAACTTTTTGAATTTATAAAATTCGCCTTGAAATTAAAAACAAATTGACAGTAAAAAAAATTTGTTCTATAATGCCGCTTAGATAAAATTATTTTGTCTTTATTCTGCACCGGATATTGCCGGGAAACAGAATATTTATTTTTTTGTGATGGAGAACGTTGATGAACAAGAACGAAAATTGCACCAATCAGTATTACATTGCCAGACAAAATGCCACAGAATCAAATGCGAGGAGCTATCCGAGAAAATTCCCTTTCGCACTTGCGAAGGCAAAAGGCTCTTGGGTTGAAGATGTGGAAGGGAATAAATATCTGGACTTCCTTTGCGGAGCAGGGACACTTGCCTTAGGTCATAATGATCCTGAAGTTAATCAGGCTATGATCGACATGCTGACCAGTGATGCACCGCTTCACACATTAGACTTAACCACCCCGGTAAAAGACGAATTCGTCCATACGCTTATTAGTCTGCTTCCGAAAGAATTACAGGATAATGTCAAAATTCAATTTTGCAGTCCGTCGGGAACTGATGCGACCGATGCTGCAATCAAACTTTGCAAGACTGCGACAGGTCGCACGACGGTTGTGGCATTCCACGGAGCTTATCACGGCATGGGACAAGGCTCTCTGTCAGTGACAGGCAATCTCAATGCTAAGAACAAAGTCGGTGCATTGATGCCGGATGTGCATTTCATGCCTTATCCTTACTCATATCGATGTCCGTTTGGACTCGGCGGTGAGGCAGGCACTGATGCTGCGTGTGAGTATTTCGAGAGAATGCTCAAAGATCCTGAGAGTGGCATTACCAAGCCGGCTGCTGTTATCTTGGAGCCTATTCAGGGCGAGGGCGGTGTTATCCCTGCACCTGTGAAATTTCTTCAGACAGTCCGCCGTGTGACCAAAGAGTTGGATATACCGATGATAGTTGACGAGATACAGTGCGGTATCGGTCGATCAGGCAAGTTCTTCGCATTTGAGTATGCAGACATTGTGCCGGATGTAATCCTTGTATCTAAGGCTATCGGCGGATCTCAGCCGCTGTCGGTTGTGATATACAATAAAGAATTAGATAAGTGGAATCCCGGAGCTCATGCCGGAACATTCCGCGGCAACCAGCTGGCGATGAAAGCAGGCACAATTCTCATTAAGAGAGTTAGTCAGCCGGAGTTCCTCGCAGATGTTGTTGCCAAAGGCACACACATGAGAGACAGACTCTTGGCTCTGAAAGACAAAGTTTCGATCATCGGCGATATTCGTGAGAAAGGACTCATGATGGGTATCGAATTCGTAGATCCGAATGCGACACCTGATAAGTTGGGCTCTCTGCCGCCGTCAGGCGAGATCGCAGCTGATGTTCAGCACAGATGCTTCGATAATGGTCTGATTATGGAGCGTGGCGGACGAAACGGTGCAGTTATGAGATGTCTTTGTGCGTTGAATGTCAGCCACGAAGATGTAGATAAGATGCTGGCAATATTCGAGAAAGTTGTGCTTGAGGTTAATGCCAGTGTCAAAAAATAATCTGTTATTGACAAATAAGCCTGCTGATAAGCAGGCTTTTCGTGATATAGTCATTAGAACTGTCGATGCAATCCTTGACAGTATCGGAGATACTAAAGCGTATGCAGGATTGTCTCCTTATGATCTGAAACACGCTATTCATCAGGAATATATCCTGCCTGAGAGCGGTATTGGTTTCGACAATGTGCTTGCTGACTTGCAGCGGCAGATCCTGCCTAATTTCCTGCGGACATCTTCGACTGATTATATGGCTCATCTGCACAGTCCTGCTCTTATCGAGAGTATCGCCGCTGAACTGATTATCGCTGCATTCAATCAGTCTATGGACAGCTGGGATCAGGCACCTGTCGCAACTGAAGTTGAAGTTGAAGTAATACGAGCATTGTGTGACTTATACGGATTCGGTGCTAATGCTGACGGAGTGTTTACTTCCGGCGGTTCGCAGAGCAATATCTCTGCTCTGTTCTATGCACGCGACTGGTACTGCAATGCGAAACTTACTCATGATATAAAGAAGTCCGGATTGCCTGACTGTTATCGTAAGTTTAGGATATACACTTCCGCAATATCGCATTTTTCATCGGATAAGGGAGCTCACCTGATGGGTTTGGGCTATGACGCAGTTGTCAAAGTGCCGACCGATGACAAGATGCGTATGGATGCCACAGCATTGAAGCAGCTTATTGAGACAGACGTTCGGAATGGCAATATACCGATCTGTGTCGTGGCTACTGTCGGCACGACTGATTACGGCAGCATTGATCCGATGACTGACATTCGCAGACTGTGTGACCAATACGGAATGTGGATGCATGCCGATGCCGCTTACGGCAGTGCAGTTGTGCTGTCCGGCAAATATGCCGAGAGGGTTGCAGATCTGCATCTGTGCGATTCGATTACGGTTGATTTCCATAAGATGTTTCTGCTGCCGATCAGTTGCAGTGTCATCTTGCTCAAAGACGGCAGCCGATTCTCACCGACTGAGCTGCATGCTGATTACCTTAACCGCGAGGAAGATACCGAAGACGGATATACCAATCTCGTCGATAAGTCGCTGCAGACTACGCGGCGGTTTGATGCTCTGAAAGTATGGATCTCATTCCGAATGCGTGGGCGTGACGGCTGGGCTGAGATCATCGATACTTGTATGGACAATGCGGCATATCTGTATAGCAGACTTACAGCAGACAAGTCATTTGAGACAGTTACAGCACCGCAGATCAGTTCCGTTGTGTTCCGCCTTGCCGCATCTGATGAAGTGAATAAGCGGGTTCGCCGGGCATTGATCCATCAGCACGGTGTTGTTATCGGACAGACAGTTCATGCCGGTAAAACTTATCTGAAATTCACACTGCTTAATCCTCTCGTTACTCACGAAAAACTCGACGGACTGTTGGAGTTGATTAAGTCATTGGGATAAATTCTTAAAAACGCTATAATGTCTCCTGTCGGGCGACATTACTGCGTTTTTTCAATATTTAACTTGACTTTTAGCCATTCTTGACTTATCATTCTCATAATAAACTTAAGAGAAACAGAGGTCTTTATGTTAGATGAAATATTTGATGTTTTTAGGCAGGCAATATTAAATGCCAATACTGAGGAGTTTGATTTCCTGACGGCAGATATGAGCCGATATACCGATGAGGACAAGAATGAGATCCTGATCAATGCGACGGTTAATGCTCCGTCGATAGAGTTCTACAAATACATAATCAGCAAAGGATTAGATGTGATGGTCAAGGATGATCACGATATGACGATGCTGCATTATGCCGGTTACTCGTCTGTACCTGAGATCGCCGATTATCTGATACGGCAGGGCATCGATGTAAATGCTGTCGCTGAGGAGCACTGTACTCCGATCCTGTATGCAGCAGCACATACATCCAATACAAAGGTGATAGAAGTCCTGCTGGCTGCCGGAGCCGATATTAATGTTAAGGATTCCACAGGTACCGGCGTGTTGGCTGCTGCGGCAGGATATAACTCGAAAGCTGAGATCACGGAATATCTGCTTAAGCAGGGGCTTGACTATGAGGAAAAAGATGTGAATGGTCTGACCCCAGTGATGCTCGCTGCTTTGAATAATACCAATACAGATGTCATCACGCATCTGAAAAATGCAGGGGCTGACTTCTATGCCAAGACTCCGCAGGGCGGCAATCTGCTCCACTTGGCAGCAGAGAATCCGTGTGTCGATATTGCCGAGTATCTGTCAATGTTCTTCAGCGTGTATGACACCGATAACAACGGTTTTACTCCGATTGAGCTGACAGCGTGCCGCAACCGCAATCCGGGAGTTATGGAGATAATGCTTCGCTGCCAGAGGGCAGAGAATTTCTTCGCAGCGATACTGAATGACAGTCCGGATATGGTCAGATATATGCTCAGTCAGGGCTGTGATCCCAATATGACTAATCCGAAATTCAACCGGCCTATATTCTGCGTTGCTCTGAACAGCACCAATCCTGAAATTATGGAGACTCTTATCGCTGCCGGTGCTATTCTGAATGTCAAAGACCTTTGGGGGCACAATGTGGCTCACTATGCCGCAGCGAACAAAGATACGACTATATATACTTATCTGAAAGACCGATACTCCGATCAGATTGATTTCGAGGCTACTGATGAATATCACAACACACCGGAAGTTTACAAAAGTAATCCCGATATGATACTATAATGTGACAGAGGTGATAATATGGCAAATTTTACAGGAAGCATCAGCGGTGTGCTGAAATATCTGAGTATAATCACTGATACTATGATGGCACAGCGAATGAGACCTGACCGATCGCTGCGACTTGACAATGCGATCAAAAATGTAGGCGAATATCTTGGGACTGACCAATCGGAGACGATTATCTTTGCTCTGATATTGGGAGCGTATCTGTGTGATGAGGAGCGGCCTGTATCTCTGTGGAGGGTAGGCGGCTGGATGGGAGTGGATCAGTTCTTGATTGCACAATTCAGCGATGATATAGAGTCACTCGTTGACAAGGGGCTTATTGTCGAGGACAATGAGATCCGCAAAGGTGTCAATAACGAGTTTAACAAATGCTCATTCTACTCTGTCAAAAAATCCGTAATGAATGCGATAATCCACAATCAGCCACTTGGTGCATATATTGACCGCAAGAGTATTAACTCCGATACTAATCTTATCCTACCGGAGAAGATCAAGTATAAGGAACTTTTCTATATGCCGGACATTGCTCCGGAGATTAACCGCATCAAGGAAGCTCTGCTGCCGGAGAACTTCCGCCGGATACAGGCTCAGATGCTGGAGAAGAAAACATCATGCGGTATGTGTATAATGTTCTACGGAGCACCGGGAACCGGCAAGACGGAGAGTGTGCTGCAGCTTGCAAAAGCGTGCAACCGGGCTGTGTTTCAAGTGGAGACCGGCTCTGTTATCAGCAAATGGATCGGCGAGACCGAGAATAACATCTATAAGACATTCCGCGACTATGAAAAACAATGCGATGAGGCACGCAAGTATAATCGGCTTGAGCCGATATTGTTCTTCAACGAAGCGGACGGTATCTTCGGCAAGCGTATCAATAATGCGACGAGAGGTGAGCTGACAGAGAACAAAGTGCAGGCGATCATGCTTGATCAGATGGAGCGTTTGGACGGCATACTTATGGCGACGACTAATGTCGAAGCTAATTTTGATGCTGCGTATGAACGACGATTCTTGTTTAAGGTTAAGTTTGCTAAGCCTGATACTGATATTAAGAAAAAGATCTGGACCAACAAACTTGATTGGCTTGGTGACTCGGCAGCAGAGACGCTCGCTCGCAAGTATGACTTCAGCGGCGGAGAGATCGACAATATCGTCCGCAAAGTTGCGATGGACGAAGTCCTTAAAGGAGAGAGAACGAGTCTGGAGGATCTCGAAGAATACTGCCGCAATGAAAAATTCAGTTCCAGAGATAACGGCCGACATATCGGCTTCTGATGAAACAAAAAAAAAACGAAATAATTGTGCCAGAATCACAATTATTTCGGTTTTTTTTCTGGATTTTACTAAATTTTGGAAATTCATAATTTTTTATTGTAAATTCTCCGAGTGTTTTATATAATAACATTATACAATCATAAATTGTGAGAATGTCGTTTCGTTTTGATAGAGGAGTTATTGATGAGATATTTGATACGCAAAACTGCATTTTTAGTTTTATTAAGCATTATATTTATGATGAATGTGAGCTGTCCGCAGAACGGCGGTGTCAATATGTTTATCGCTGTAGGGCGAAGTGTGGATGATAAGGCTCCTGAGATATGGATACTCAGTCATAAGAATGCTGAATATATGCCTGAGAAGGACTTAACTATCAGCGGTCACTTCAAAGATAATGTTGGAGTGACAAGAGTAGTTGCTCAGATGAGTATGTCGGGTGCTGCAGATGATACGACCTTAACGACTGAATATCGCTGCGAAGAGCAGGCTGAGGGTGATTGGAGTGTAACTTTCAGATTGTCGGATATGCAGAAACTCGGAGTGTTCTCAGGTGAGAGTACTCAGGCTAACTTTAAGATAACTGCTTATGATGCAATGTCAAATCTTCGTGATATAGCATTGTATCTCTTCGTTGATACTACATTGCCTACTGTAGAATGGCAGAAACCGGCAGCGTCTGTTAGATTTAGTTCAACTGAGAAATCAATGACTCCGGCTGCATTCGACGATGCGTATTCTATAGATGATCCGACTATGATCGGATATTTCCATAACGGCAGCACAACGATCAGCGGATTCGTCAATGATAACTTTACTGTCGGCTATACATATCTGAGATTTTATGATAAATACGATAATCTTGTAGCTGTTACACCGGTGATTAATCAGACTGTGACACAGAATATGATTGATGATATTGATAATATCAATCGTGATGAACTTGATAATAACGGGAAACCTAAAGGTTTTGGTTTTGCTCCTGAGATAAACGAAGACAGATCCAATCGAGATATTGAGATAGGAGTTCCGTCTCTTAATGCAACTGCAATGTCGTGGAGTTTCGATATTGATACGAATGATCTGACAACGGATACAGGCTGGTTCAAAGTTGGTATCGTTACGGCGGATGCTGCCGGTAACTATAATACTGATAAAGATGACGGTTTCAAAAATCAGTTTGTATCTCCGGAATGGCTGTATGTTCGTCAGGATGCTGACATTCCAAGGAATAACTTCAACTTTGTAAAAGGTGCAAGTATATCTTATGGCGGAACGGCATCAGGTGTCGCATTTGATGATGACGGTGTTATCAAGGTGCGTATAGCGGCTGTTCCTGATGGAGAGTCGGTAGATCTTGCTTCGGATGATTGGAAAGGAGGCAGCTCCGAGACTGTGGTGAAAGGCAAAACATTTGTAAAGACTGAGGTTTGGGCATCTGATACAAGAAATGGT
>JAFYAI010000128.1 GCA_017540815.1 Spirochaetales bacterium | reverse complement strand
TAGATAAAGCTCCATAGTCACTGATCTTATCTGCAGGGACAAAGATTTCTATCGCAGAGATATTTTCCAAAGTCACAGTATCAGTATCATTTAGTATTACAAGCCTGTCTAAAGATACAGTATCGTCACTTACTACAGATTTGGTTGAAGCAGAAAGTATCAATCCGTTAATGCAATCAGTTGTTAGAGTAACAGACTGCATCTCAGTCTGAGACAAATTAATATACCATAAACTCTCTATCCCAACATCATTAACTGCACTTTGAAATGTCTCCCAAGCACTCTCTGTAACACTGACACCATGACACCACCCCAATGCAGAATTGGCGTAAGAGTTCAGTTTTTCCTCTATCACAGACTGTTCCGTCTCATCGATAGATATAAATGAACATGAAAAATCTGATAAAGCTTCCCCCCCTTCTTCATCGTATTGATATGCCTCATACTGCAGCTTATGACAATTACCATCCCAAATCCTGCACAAATAATGCTCATCAGTTGTATTGTCAGACAGGGCAATTATATACGGAGTATAACCTGTCAGATCCGGCTGTTCACTCAATCGTTCGTCAGATGAAGTAAGTCTTAACCAACATTTTTTACTGACTTCATTAGGGATCAATATCAGTTTATAAGATTCACCATTAGGATAAATCCATACACCGGAGTAATTAGTCGCATTTTGTATATTATTCTCATAGAAAAAAACATCAAAGCAAATATCCGATATAAACTCATCCCGGATCTGATATATCGGCATCTCATCGGTTGCAACCGAATGCGGTTCATAAAAATCTGCTGATGTATTCAACAGAGAACTCATTTGTTCATCAGTCATAAATATAACAGTAAATGAAGGGATATACTTATTACCGTTCCAAGCAGCAGAAATATTGGCAAATTTATCAGTAAATACCCACGAATCAACAATATCAATCGGATTATCCGGAATAGGATGATCAATATCGAACTCATCAATAAGCCCGTTAAATCCAAGCCAAATTTCTGAGAAGATACCGATATTACATTTTTTGGTTATTTTATATCTGCGATATGCTGCCGGAGTTTCGTCCGCTTCCCACTTATTTAACCCATCAATCACACTGGCAGAGAGCTCTGCTGTCAGTGTTGCCCCTTCGGCAGCAGGTTGATCTGTCACACCACTGCAATCAGCCATAAAGTTATACGGAACATACATCCCTTTATAATACTGTACATTCTTAACAGTCCATTCGATAGAATAACTGTTATAAGGAAATGCTTCTTTATCCAACGCATCGACCGAGACAGTTCCTGTGAATTTGACATCAAATGTGACACACTCAGGCATAGGACTCATCGTCGGATATGCTCCTTTATACGGCTGCATTCTGTGAATAGCACCGTTCCACATCTGACCGATGCAGTTTACATCCGTTGTAACATCAGATAATGCTATGATCACAGGATAATATGAGGACAGATCAATATCATCATCATCCGTCATCTGTTTAGCATAAGGCTCATCTGTGCCGACAGCATATTTCCTGCTGAATGCTTTAAGCTGTTTATTGGAGATCCGTTTTCTGTCAACATAGACAGTATAGGTATCACCTGTTATCGTCACACATACACCGTCATACTGCGTTGCCCAAGTACCGTCTCCAAAACCCGGCACAAATGTGATATTAGCATAAACCGGCTCCTGCCGTATCTGATAAAAAGTCTGCCCGTTAGGTATAATCTCTCCATTGAAGAAGCCCATACTGCGGTATATCTCTGCAATCGTGTCATTGATAAACAGAACAGAGAACTGAGGATCGTCAGGTCCGCCTGTCCAAGCAGTTGAGATACTCTCAATCTTATCAGTAAAAGTCCAAACATCACAGTCTACAACAGTGATGATAGGAGCATTCTTATCCTCTGCCCACACAAAATAGAATGTCTCATCCTTATCGATAGTTACATATTTACCGGCTTCGAGTCCTTTGTCGGCAGTCTTTGCATCCTGAGTCCTGCTCCATCCGAGAAGTTTATATCCCGGACAAACAATACCGCAGGATGACACATCGAGTTCCTTGCCGACAGCATAAGTATCCGCGGTTGTATCGCCGGTGCCGTTATTATAATGCAGAGTCACTCTAATCGGCTTAACAAGGTCATCAATATTTTTATCGGTATTATCGTCTGCGTCAGTAATCGTTCTGTCAATAATAGAACTGACAGCCTTATCAAATTCACTTTTTGCATCGTCACTGACAGTACCGACGAGTTTTTTGAATGCCTTATTAACAAACTCCCTTTGTATTTTGGAAGTCTTGTCATTCTTTAGAACAAATATATCCATTTTGAGAGTGATATTTACAGAATCCTGCAAACCTATGCGTGCCAGCTCATCCGGCACTTTGAATGACAGATTAGCAGAAACAGCAAGGCTGACAGATCGATTATCCGTCAATTTATCTACCGCAAATATAACATTAGGCAGATTGTCACTTGTTACTTTCGATGTGCCTGAGTCAAGAAGGGCACTGCTTTGGACTCTCAGTTCATTTATAGTCACAGTATTGTCCACAACAAGTCTGACCGGGGCATCATTTTCATTCGAGTACTTTTTGTCGATTATGGTTTTATTAAATATCTTTGTTCCATTCATCAGATGGATAGAATTCATCCCGCCGCCATTGATAGTCAGACTGTTAAGCGAAGATGATGCTATCTTTAAAGAACCGGAACCAATCCCCTCACCGGCTGTTACACTGATATTGGTCAGACCGTTAAGATGGACATTTGATGTTTCCACAGTAATCAACCCCGACTGCAAATCTTTATCGGTATTACTGTTTATAGTCAATGCTTTATTGATAGTAGCAGAGAAATCTGTCATGACAGGATATTCAGACAGATTAATAATTGCCCCATCATCCGCCTGATTGACTGCAACCTGCAGCGATGTTATCTTATCATTACTTGCACGGTATGCTCCGCCGTCAGCTCCGACATGATTAACGAAATCATATATACATGATGTCATTACAGACACCAATGCAAGTATCAATAATAAATTCAATAATCTCTTCATTATATACCCCTTATCTCAGTTACTTCTCAAAAATTATAATATATTATTATTATAAATATATCAAGTTTTTTTTATTTATAAATTAAAATATAAAAAAATATTATATCTTATCTATCTTAATTTTTGATATAAATTTTACTTGACTTTTATGAAAATTCTGTTATAATTATATACTGTAATTCTGATTTTTCATTCTTTAAATATTTCCTGAATGAAAAATAATCATAAAACAACAATCTTAAGGATAGAATATGTCAGATAAAAAGATTTTAGTTATTAACTGCGGTTCTTCATCATTGAAATACCAGCTCTTCGAGATGCCTGCCGGCAAGATGCTCGTTAAAGGTTTGGTTGAGAAGATCGGCTTGCCTGACTCAGCTATCAAGCAGGAAACTGCAGACGGCCGAAAGTGGAAAACCGAATTCCCGATGAATGATCATACTGCCGCCTTCAACAAAGTTGTCGAAGGTATCCTCGATAAAGAACACGGTGTTTTGAATTCGATTGATGAGATCGACGGCGTTGGTCATCGAGTTGTTCACGGCGGTGAGAAATACAGTGACTCTGTAAAGATCGATGATAAAGTTATCGCTGATATACAGGAATGTGCCGACCTTGCTCCGCTTCACAATCCGGCTAACCTGCAGGGTATCGTAGCAGCTATGAAACTCTTCAAGAATGCAATTCACACAGCAACATTTGATACAGCATTCCATGCAACAATGCCTGACTACGCATATATGTATGCCCTGCCCTACGAATATTATACAGATTACAAGATCAGACGATACGGTTTCCACGGCACAAGCCACCGATATGTGACATCCAAGTGCTTCGAGGTAACTAAGTCAACACCGGCTGATACTAACATTATTACAGTTCATATCGGCAACGGCGGTTCTGTGACAGCTGTTCGCGGCGGAAAGTCAGTAGATACTTCGATGGGACTGACTCCGCTGGAAGGCGTGATCATGGGCACACGATCCGGTGACCTTGATCCTGCGATTATTCACTATCTTGTATCGAAAGGCATGACAGAAAGCGAAGTTAATTCCGTTCTCAATAAGAAGTCTGGTATGCTTGGTATCTCAGGCGTAAGCAGTGACTTGCGTGATATTGAAGCGGCTGCCAAAGACGGCAACAAACGAGCTCAGCTTGCACTTGACGCATTTGCGTATCGAGTTAAGAAATACATCGGTTCTTACAGTGCCGCTCTTGGCAAAGTTGATTATGTAGTATTTACAGGCGGTATCGGAGAGAACAGTGCTGTAATGAGAGCACGCATCTTGAAGGACCTGACTAATATCGGTATCAAGTTTGATGCTGATAAAAACAATGCTGTCAAAGGCATCGGCTATATCACATCGGATGACTCACCTGTTAAGGCTATCGTCATACCGACTGATGAAGAGCAGCAGATGGCTCGCGACACATACAGTATCCTAACGAAATAATATAACTGTTGGTTATAATATAACAGAACAAAATATAACAGAGATAAGGAGTGGAATATGGCTAAGATGGGACGACCAACGACAGATCCACACACACACGGTTTCTTGATTAAATTCACAGAATCAGACAGACAGTTGCTTGATGAGCTTGCTTCTAAGCAAAACACAAGCAAGTCAGACATTCTGAGAACAGCGTTAAGAGAATATGGTGACAAACTTAAGTAAAAAAAAGAGTGTTCTAACGAACACTCTTTTTTTTACTGTCATTCCGAACTTGATTCGGAATCTCTCCAACAAACACTCTTTTTTTACTTCTTCCTATATACATCTTCGTCTCTGTAAAATCCGTCATTCCAGTTAAAGCGAGTGAACCTCTCCGTATTTTGATTGGACGCAAGCCGCTTGACGAGATTTTTATAATCACTCTTAGACAGACTAACATCGCACAGATCTACTATCACCTTACGAATGTTATTCTTAGTCAGCAGCGGCTGCTTGTCCAGCAGCGAGAACGGCACATCCGGGATAACCCGCGTTGTTTGGTTCTCACGAATGACGAAGAAGTTATTATTACGCATATCGTGAAGTTTGTCCGGATGAGTCTTGAGATTAGCATTGATCTGGAACAGCACCGGGAATGTGAATATATTCAGGATAAAGATATTCGCACCGAAAATATCAAGCAAATCATAGAAGTTCTTCTTGGAGATCTCAAGCGGCGGTATAAAGTAAGTTATATGTTGTTTGAGCAGCAGTTCCACAGCAAATGAATTGAATGTATACAGATACTGTCCGCCGATAAGTACAGACTCTTTGTCCTCTCGGAAATATGCGATCTCAGACACATTATTAACGATGAATGTTGATATACGGAGTTTCTTCAGACTTGCGATAGTCTCAGCCATCCATGTCTCGTCATCCTGTCTGAGGAACGGAGGCAGTTCGACGATAATATCTTCCATTCTGAACGGTACTTTGCGGATATTGGACAGCAGCTCGACACAGTTATTACGCGTCAGCGAAAAGATTATCTTCTTAGGCTTGAATGCCTGCACAAGGAAGAATTGTGCAAATTTATTAATCTTTATGAACACTCCATCGGTGAGTCTCTTGGATCGATAGCTGCCTTTCGCCAGCTTATCCTTATGTGCCGAAGCAATGTCAGTCACTCCGGGATGGTGATATATCGGCAGGTTGAATTTCAGCAGGCTTGCGTATTTATTATCAGTATCAGCTTTGCGAAACAGATACAGCTCATCTCCGACATTTATCGATGAGGTCGGCTTGCTCTCCACTGTCACAGAATGCGTCTGCCCATCGTGAATGGCATTCGTGACCTTATAGCTGTCCGACCTGTCACGGCTGCGGCTGTGTATGCGGATCATATCGCCTTTATCGATATTCATATCAGCTGAGAATGTCAAACTTACTGTCGGCATACACTCATCATCGACAGCGCCGATCCGACCTACCAATATCCCCTGCTCGCCGGTCTGCGTCAGACTGAGGAAATCCTTATTATCCCGACCATCGAAGAAGAAATGAGTCTTCTGACGGGATAACTCGCCTGCCATTATAGACTTAGCCTGACGAAGTGCAGCCTCGTAATCATTGGCACAATTATCGATCATATACCGATATGCCGCAGTGACGCTGGCTACATAGTCGGGATTCTTCATTCTGCCTTCGATCTTTAGACTCTTCACTCCGGCTTCGACGATCTGCGGTATCTTATCAAGCAGCATAAGGTCTTTCGGAGAGAAGTAATACTTCTGTTCTTCGCATTCATCGATATATATCCTGCGGCATGCCTGCGTGCACTGACCGCGGTTGGCACTCTTACCGCCGAAATATCCAGAGAATTGGCACAATCCAGATCCTGATATGCACAAAGCTCCGTGGATAAACATCTCTATCTCGGTAGTTGTATTCTGCACAATTGTGCGGACTTCGTCGAATGTCAGTTCCCGCGAAACGACAACTCTCTTCACGCCGAGACCGGACAGCAGATTAACCCCGCGGACATTGGAGACATTCATCTGAGTGGACGCATGTATCGGCAGCGTTGTCAGATTATTATCCCGGATCATCTGCAGAATACCCAAATCCTGCACAATTATCCCATCCGTGCCGATAGCATTCAGATATTTGAGCAGATTATACACTCGGTTGACTTCCCATTCCTCGAAGACGGTATTGACCGTCACATAGAGTTTGCGTCCCATATTATGCAAAGTATTGACAGCGATCTCCAATTCCTTATATGCGAAGTTCTTCGCTCGCTGGCGGGCATTGAAGTCCTTAGTCCCTACATATACAGCATTGGCACCGCTGTTCACAGCTGCCGTCAGAGCCGCAGCCGATCCCGCCGGTGCAAGCAGTTCAATATCAGAATAACTCAACTTTCTCCTCCTTAACTATTTCATACAAAGTCTTAGCGGTCTGCTTAGATACATTCTTCTCCTGAATATCAAGAATGCGATACTCCGTTATCTTATCAGGCGATTTGATCGTGATAATATCACCAATCTTGACAGCGGCCGCCTGCTTCGCAGTTTTGCCATTGAGCAGAATGCCGTCATTCTCAAAATATTTCTCCGATCCGCTGCGTGTCTTGAAGATTAAAGATATTTTTAAATATTTATCCAGTCTCATATAGTCTTACATCTGTCCTTGTTTTAAACATTTAATGTATTATTATACATTATTTACACCGATATTTCAATAAAAATCGATCCCGAAGAAAATCTTAAATTTTATCAAGAATTTTTTGAAAAAAATATTGACATTTCTGCAAAGTTTTAGTATTATACGGTATATTTCACGGGATGGTGGTGGAATTGGTAGACACGCTAGCTTGAGGGGCTAGTGAGAGAAATCTTCGTGTGGGTTCGAGTCCCATCTGTCCCAAATGTTTAGCAGAACAAAACACTCTTGATAAGAGAGTGTTTTTTTGTTATAATAACACATCAAGGAGTCGTCCATGAGATACAACATTATCACGATAAGCCGACAGTGCGGCAGCGGCGGACATACGATCGGTCAGAAGATTGCAGATGCGTTAAATATACCGCTGTTCGACAAGAATCTGCTCGAAGAAGTCGCAAAGCGGAGCGGATTCACCGAAGAAGTGATCCAAGATAAGGGCGAGCATGCACCTGCAGCGATATGGATGAGTCTGTCTCAGGGGGTATATAACGGCTATATGCTCAACCTGCCGCAGACAATGCCTCTCGAAGATCAGATTAACGCTTATCAGACTGAGTTTATCCGCGAAGCAGCAGATAAAGGTCCGTGTGTTATCATAGGACGAGGAGCGGATTATATTCTGCGTGATCGCAAAGACTGTCTGAATGTCTATCTGTACGGCGATGCCGAAGCTCGTGCTTTAGCCGTAGCTCAGCGGGATGGGATCAGCGTTAAGGATGCGGCGATATTCATCAAAAAATGGGATAAGCGTCGGGCTGCACATTATAACTATGTGACAGACAGAGTATGGGGTGATGTGTGCAACTACACACTGTGCCTCGACACGACCGCTCTCGGCATCGACAAATGTGCAGACATTATCCTGCAATGTATAAAATAAATTCATTAAAACATAATTTTCTTATAGCAAATTTTATAATTATGTAGTAAAATACACTGTAAGGAAATATTTTATAATGAAGAAAATCACATTTATTGTTGCATTTATATCTATCGTACATATTATATGTGCTGTCGGCAGTGACATTATGACACAGGACTATCTGCGTTACCGCTTAGATGACGGCAGCATCACGATAGTATCTGCGGTGACTAAGAATGTCACAACTCTCTCAATACCGTCTCACATCGGCGGAGTGCCTGTCGTATCTATTGCTGATGACGCATTTGCAGGATGCACATCACTGACGAGCATCACTATCCCTAACGGAGTGACTCGCATAGGCTGCAGAGCATTCTACAACTGTCGCCTGCTGAATAATCTGACTATCCCAAACAGCGTCATATCTATCGGCAGCGGTATATTCCACAACTGTTACAGTCTGACTAACCTCACGATGCCGACATTCCTTGTCAACATCCCGGCCAATACATTCCGCAGCTGCCGATCGCTGAGCAAACTCACTATACCGATCGGAGTAACATCTATCGGAGATAACGCATTCACAGGATGTAAGTCTCTGCGAACAGTCATCCTACCGGATACAGTGATGCACATCAGTCCTCTTGCATTTGCAGATACAGTAACCAGACCGGAGACTGCCGGTATCACGATAGGCGGCACAGAATACAGATATACCGATATGACACAAGTCCTGACCGAGCATATCACTGTCCGCGGCGATCAGGAAAGCGGAGCGTTTATTACCGGCAGAGATGTGACACTTGCACCATATCGTATCGGCAAGTTCCTCGTGACTAACCGGCTATACAGGCAAATAATGTGCAGCGATACAGACACATCATCCGATATTACCTCAGCCGATGATACAAGGAACGATATGAACATATACTATCCAGCCCTGAATGTGACATTCTACGAAGCAATCACATTCTGCAATAAGCTAAGCCTGCGATCAGGACTGATGCCATGCTATACGGTAGACGGCATTGACGACTGGGACTCACTTCGTTGGGATGATATACCAACGGAGCGGACTGCATCATGGGATCAAGCAGAATGTGATTACAGTCAGGACGGCTATCGCTTGCCTACAGAAGCCGAACTGGAGTTCGCTGCACGCGGCGGAGATCCTGCAGACAAAGCTAAGTGGGGCTGTCTGACATCACAGATCGGCAGCCTGATAACTATGGCAGACATCACCGCAGATATATCTGCTCATGCAGTTGACAGCGGCACACCTAACCCGTTAGGATTATATGATATTACCGGCAGAGCAGCTCAATTGTGCAATGACCGCTGGATAACTGCCGTCAGACGCGGTATCGCTGTCAACCCGATCGGTTATGATGCACTGTCAGAGCGTATGTGCTTAGGCAGTCCTAGCAGTATGCCGAACACTGACACAGATAAGATACTGCTCCGCAGCCCTGCTCCGATAACTGCACAGTCTGAGTCGGCGAAGCATAATGTCGGACTGCCTGTCGGACTCAGACTTGCACGCACCGTCTGCCGGCCGATAGTCTGCTCAGTCACATTCCTGCCGGACAGTGCACCGGACTTACAGCCGAAGATCGAGTCCAATGCAACTGACACAAGTGATGATGTGACTAATGACTCTGACAATGATACATATTACAGATATGTCAAATACGGCAAAACCGTGAGCAAACCTGATAATCCGTATACTGACGGACAGACTTTCATCGGCTGGTTCTCGGATATTGACGGCAGGTCACTCTATGACTTCCGGTGCCCGATAACGCAGGACACACAGATATAC
>JAFYAI010000127.1 GCA_017540815.1 Spirochaetales bacterium | reverse complement strand
TTCTGTGAAATCACGGCCGTAACGCTCGCAGAGGGCTTTGACTTCGTCCTCGGTGAATCCTGTAAACTCGGCAAAGTCGCCTGCATAAAGCATAGTAATCGGATCAAATGTGTTGAGTTTGGACTGGATCTTGTCTTTCATTATCGGGAGAATGCCTGTCAGATATGCAAGAGTGATCGCAGGCTTAAGTTCGGCATTCTTAAACAGTGAGTTAAGGAAGCCGAGATAAACATCAAACTCCTCGGCGGAGACTTTCTCTCGGATCATAACATCGTATTCATCGATAATGATGATGAATGTCTCGTGTTTCTGAGCATAAACATCCCTTATACATTCCGACAAAGTGTCACCGCGAAAGTCAACATCCTCAAACTCGCTCTTGAACTCCGCCGATAAAATCTCTCCCAGATGAGTAATGACATCTCTCGAACGCTCACACTTAGACTTCCACTCTGAGTACATCGCATTGAGATCGACTTTGACGACATTATACTTATTCAGATGTGTGCAGAATGTCTCTGACTTAGATATTTTATACGGAGCAAATAACTCTGCCGAATCCGCCCCTTTGCTGTAATACGCTGCAAGCATATCTTCGGCAATCGACTTACCGAATCTGCGGGGTCGGGAAATGCAGACAAACTTGAAGTCGGCATCATTAAGACGCTTGTTAGTCTCTTCGATAAGCATCGTCTTGTCAACATAACGCCCTGTGTTTAGCACTTCGCTGAAATTCTGATTGCCAGGATTAAGATATACGCCCATAAATGCTCCTTGATATAATTATAACAAAAAAATCAGAAAAATCAACAGATTTTTCTGATTTTTTTGGGAATTGTGTTTCACATTTGAACGCCCCCGCTTCCTTGTCTATGGAAGTTCGACGACAATCAAAGAACATCTGCAACTGATATATCCTAAGTCGCAGATGAACACTGCATCCTTGCAGTGTCCCGTGCGTCGTCGAACGACCTGTGCAAAACTCAGGGATTTTTTATCGTTTTTTCAAAATAAACCATTTCACTAATCTTTTATCACATAATCTATCGCATTTTCAATTTCTTTCATTATGTGCTTTGGCATTTTCGATATGGCTTCACCTAACCTAAACTTATCAACAACAACTATCTGATGTGCCAAGGCAACCGAATCTTTTGTCAGTTTTGATTCTTTTTTTGCTACAAATACATTTCCTAGCAAATCAGCATTTGCAGTATTGGAAGTTAGAGGAATAACAACAGTCGTGTTCAAATTATTCAAATTGTCTTTATCAGACTGAACGATCACAACAGGGCGTTTATATCCGGGCTCACTGCCGAACGGAATACCAAAGTCAACTAAACAAATATCACCATGTGTCATTTTTTACACTCTCCCAAACAGTTGATAGACTTGCTTCACGTAATCGCCGCATCGATTCTTCTTCTTCTTCTTCTTCAAGCTTTTGCTTTTTCGCTCTTGCTGCAATGAAGTAAATAAAATCAAGTATTTCTTTTTGCTCTGCCGGAGACAAGGTCTCATAAATTGCAAATGCTTCAGGCATGTTACACCTCCAAAAAAATTATAACAAAAAAACCGAAAAACACAAGTGTTCTTTCGCTCCCCCTCTCCACAGTTATCTATGGAAGTTCGACGACAATCAGAGAACATCTGCGACTGATATATCCTAAGTCGCAGATGAACACTGCATCCTTGCAGTGTCCCTTGCGTCGTCGAACGACCCGCCATCCTTGTCTATGGAAGTTCGACGACTAACGCATCCTTGCGTCGTCGAACGACCCGCCATCCTTGGCGGGTCAAAAACTCCTGCCGCCACCGCTGTAGCTTCTGCCGCCGGATGAGTGGTAGCTGCCGCCTCTGCTGCCGCCCGATGAACTGCTTGACGGCGGATCATAGACACGAGTAACTTTGCTGTTCACAAATTTGTCGTGCTGACCGTCAATTTTGAAGCTGCCGTCAACAATATAGCTGCCGGCGGTTGTCGCTTTAGCGATTGTCTTCATTTTACGCTTTAGACCGTTTGCATGGATAAATCCTGCGATGAGTCCGACAACAGCCATCCAAAAAAGCGTCGGCTTCCAATCAATCTTTTTCGGAACATAGTTTTTCTGGCAAAGCCACTTGGCAAGTCTCAGATATTTCTTAACCGCTTTGTCATATTCTCCTTTCTCCACGGATCCTGACAGGAACTTTTCGAGTCTCCAGCCTTTCTCACTGCAGCGACCGTAACCTCTGACATAACAGTCTCGCCAGTTGTCTGTAGGTGCATATATACACATTACAACACCGTCGAAGTTTTCGCCGAAACCATAGCCTTTATACTGATATAACGAGTCGATATATGTTTTGACATTTCCACGGATTTGCTTATCAGTCGTAAGAATCATAACATCACTGCCAACTTCTGTTCTGAGACTGTCCAGCTGCTCTTCGATATTGGCAGCCTGCTCAGCCGAAAATAATCCAATCTCATCAATCAGTCTCGGTGCAGCCGTATCGTGCTTCCTGACAAAGTTTGCCTTATCTTTCGGCACCCAATCCGGCTCCCAATAGAGCGAGTGAACATTGTCGATATAACTGATGACACCTTCGCCATACTTACCGCCTCTCATATACGGTTCAAGCATGTCATCGAGCCAATTAATCGTGCTCATATCCTTATAAAGATATTCAATACTGCCAGTCGCGGAAGTCCACCAGCCGCGGTGATTGGGATTCATACAGATAAACAGCACTGAGCCGGTATAGTCATCACCGAAACCGTATCCGTTGAAGTGATGGAAGTCAGCCGAATACACAGCATGGCTAAGCCCGTAACTGTCCGTATCGGTGAATATCACAAGATCGATATTGTAGTCATTCTGAATGCGTCGAATGCCTTCCAACATTCTCGCCTCTTCATCTGCCGTGAAAATGTCGGCATTATCAACGACTCTCGGAGCATTGTAATCATGGAAATCCTTAAACTGACTGACATCTTTCGGATACCAGTCCGGCATTTGCCGTGCAGACATATTCTGAGCAGCCAATGATGTTATCTCATTTTGAGCCGCATCCGCTGCATCCCCAAGCCGCGAGATTTTTTCAAGTTCGGTGAGAACCTCAACGAGATAATTATATAATGCGTTATACCAATCGTGTTTGGTATCCAATTCGCGAACAAATGACATACCAACTTTGGAAAAATCGTGCTTACTATACTGCGAGCCGAATCCCATAACGGCACATTGTTTCGTATCGGCATAATACATCAAAAGTATTCCGACCTTATCACTGCCGTAGCCGTATTTATTATGCTCGTAGAATGTCTTACCCTGCTCGTGAATTTCCTTATCCGATGCTTTTCTGATACAAACCGGCAAGTCACATTTGTAAGTATCGATAATTCTTGTATATACCTCATCAAGGAAATCCCGCGATGCGTCACTCATCACTGTCCCGACTTCATACCAGTTGAGACGATAGAGATCCTTCCGATACATATCTTCGCAGAATGATGTCGCCGTGATAAACATCATCACACTGATAAAAAATAATAATAATCCGTGTTTCTTCATTCTGCCCTCCTTAGTCTGCCAGCCAATACAAAATCGCAGCGGCGATCGCTGACGCTATGGCAAATGCTTTGCTAAAAAACATCCAATACTTCGCCTTGCTGATCG
>JAFYAI010000126.1 GCA_017540815.1 Spirochaetales bacterium | reverse complement strand
TTTTGTGGCATTTTCGTCATTTTTGAGTAAATCATATCCGATTTGCCATTCTGCATAGCAATCCTGACTCATCTTATGAGATTTGACAGCGATTGGTATTCCGTATTCTGCAAAATGACTTCGCTGTTTAATTCTTATTTTGCCTGTCGGCTGTGTCATCGGCAGTTCTGCCGCAAGTTGATTATTAGAGAATATAATCTTTGCTTCTTTGCTCATTTTTACTCCATAATACGAACTATCACACGGATTTGTGTTTTGAATATTTTTTATTTTCTGCAAATTCCGTAGGAAGTTGCTAATCCGTGAGACATTCTCTTATTCTTTTTTATCGATATGAAACAACCTCACTAATATAATTCTTTATACGGGTAATTTGCTTCTCTGTAGGATTCGGATTTTCACCAAAAACAGAGCGGTTATAATATTTCGAGACAGCAACAACATCTTTGGCTATAATATCAAATGTATCTTTGATAAAAGGCACATTGAAGTTTCCCAAATAATATGGAATATCCGCAAAACGCTTGAAACAATCAAGGTAACAATACAGCGGCAGTTTTTGAGGATCCACATCAACAGAAGCATTCGTCCTTTGAGTCATAAATGTCCGACATCGTTTCAGAGCGTTAATATCACGCTGTGTGTAGAAAAGGATTTCCGGTGTGTACCGCTTGTTATTAGGATATTTATCAATATAATCGGCAATATAATCACGCTTACTAAGACAAAACGACTTACCATCTGTTGTGTGGAATGTCATTCGTTTAACATCCTGATAGGACAACCCATAATACTCATGACGCTTGTACAATGCAGCAATAACAGGAAACCCTGTCATCTTTGAAGTATTTGCAAATTCCTGACTGTTAAATATTATATGATTGATAAGTTCATAATTCTTAAAAAAATCTTCAGTCGCTTTAAAATTTGTCTGCTTGATCAGATATGACAGCGGATGAAGAACGGCAACATAATCTGCCTGAAGTTTATTATATGACAAAATCGAACTCATACCAAGATCACGAGTCTTAATATCACTGTCAATCGGGAAAATATCTTTCTTAACTGAATTATTTATAATCGATGTTGTATCATTCCATGGCGGATTGCCGACTATGATAAGTTTTGCAGAATGAGATATACCGAATTTATCACGGCTCACATCGGCAAAAGCATTCTGACAAGTCAGATTAACAAATGGGAAATATTTTTCAGCAGTTAATAATGCAGACTGATCAATATCATTACCGATATATTGATTATCAGGGAAAATCTTATGCAGTGCAAAAAAAGCACCTCCTCCGCAGGTTATATCAGCAATAACTGCATCGCTGCCAATATTTTCAGCCTTAAGCCATTGTCCAACAATATCTACATACCTCTGCGGCGTATAAAAACTTCCGAAATTTATTCTATTCTCATAAGTCAAGTGTGTTGAACTATTAATACTGCTCATTTTCATATCAGCTTCATCAGCTCACCCATTGCTGCTTTGGAATAATCGCGGAGTTTTGTATTTTTCAAGCGGAGTTTATTCTCATTGCGGAAGAGCATTACATAGCTTGTCGGCTCTTCGGTGATTGGATAGCCGTCGAATGCTTTAAGCGATTCTTTGAGAGTTTCAGTCAATGTCTTCTCATTGTTGCCTGTAACTTCGACTTCCAGATACGCACCAACAATATCAGTCAGTTTTGACAATTCGATATTTACTTCATTTTTGCAGAATGCCATAGTCGTCTTAATATTATAATAGAAGATGAAAGCATTCTCCTGCAGGTAAGTCACAACTCTGTGCAGTGTGTCGCGGTCAACCTCGAACTCGTATTCAACATTACGCTCGATATTATCGACGAGAGCCTTATTCTTGAATGTGATGAAGTAATGTGTATGATTCTTGACACGAATCCGCAGGAAATCATAATCTGTAACGGGAAAAACTCCCTCGGTAATAGTCTTGATGATCTCTGTATCCGCCTGCAGAAACTTCGACTGAGCAATATCAAGCACAGGTGTAAGCGGATTGCCATTAGTACAGAACCAAAAACCTGCCTTATGATCGACAGTTTCCTTGCCGTATTCCTTGCGAAGAATATCAAGCGTCGCATCGTAATTACTCACGAGGTATTTCTTCTCGATCTCAAGGTTTGTCTTGATCGGTCTGTTCTCTGTCTTGGGTGTCTGCTTAACTTTCCTGATAATCTGCTTTGCCATAAGTGTCTCCTATAAGCTATAAGCACATCATACTATTTTTTGCGTTTTTTTTCAAGGCGTTTTTCCAATTTTTTGAAGATTTTATCAAGATGCTCGTCTTTGAATTTCTTAGCTCCCAGGAAATGGATCTCGTCTTCAACATCGTCACGAGTCATCAGCTCCAACTTGTAATACCAAGTGATCTCTTTGAAGTAGTCATTCCGACGACAACCTGCAACGCGATATGCGATCTTATGCGGGTCAAGGTCGCCGCTTCCGCATACATTGCCATTAATATCCACAATGTCGCCCATCATCAGAGTATGATGTATCTCCTGCTGTTCACCGTCAGGGAAAATAATAAAGTATTGATAGTATTCCATAATGCACCCATTCAATAGATTTCTCTCAATAGATTTCTCCGTTTCACGAACTCTGTTCGTTTCAGTCGAAATGACATATACTCATTCGTCATCTCTAGAGAGCAAAGCAAGCGGAGAGATCTCATAAACATTTTACACTGAAAATAATAAATTATCAATAAAATTTTATAAAAAAAATATTTATCTTGAAAAATATCCTGAATTATCTTACAATAATAATGTCATGCTGAACTCGTTTCAGCATCTCATTCTTCAGAAAAGAGCCCCCGAAACAAGTTCGGGGTGACAACATAACAAAAGGAGTATATATGTCAGATAAGAAATATTACTGCGGGATTGATTTGGGTGGTACTAAGATCTATGCTGTCATCGCCGATGAGAACGGACAAGTCATCGCTAACTATAAACAGAAAACCAAAAAAAGCGATGATAAGTCAGATCAGACCACTAATGCGGCTGAAACAATAATCGGTCGGCTGACTGATTGTTATCACAAGGTCATTGAGAATGCCGGTATCGATGAGGATGATATTCAGTCTGTCGGAATCGCTGTTCCATCATCGGTAGACATAACTAAAGGACTGCTAAAATACGCCCCTAACCTCGGGCTTGAGAATGTGCCCATCGCAAAACTGATGAAAGAACAGACCGGCAAGCCTATATTCGTCGATAATGATGTGAATATGGGTATCTATGGAGAATACACTCTCGGTGCAGGCAAAGGCTATAAGCATATATACGGATTATTCGTCGGCACCGGTATCGGCGGCGGCTATATAGTGAATGGAGAAGTCATCCGCGGAGTGAACTACACCGCCGGAGAGATAGGTCACATGGTTATGAAGATCGGAGGACCGCAGTGTAACTGCGGACGGCAGGGATGCCTTGAAGCAATCGCCGGCAAGATAGGCATTATCAATTATATGAAGAAGAAGACCGCTGACGGTAAAACCAAAACTATGCTGGATGAAGTCGCTCCCAACTGGCGGCAGTCCGTCGGCTCTTCGGCATTATCCAAATGCTACGAAGCCAAAGACAAAGTTGTCCGCAAAGCGATTAAGAAATCAGCTGAGACGATAGGCATCGCCTGTGCAAATCTCATCAATGCTATCGGAGTCGAAGCTATCATTATCGGCGGTGGCGTTGTCGAAGAGATGGAAGATATTTTTATGCCGATCATCACAGAGAATGCGAAAAAATACTCTATCGCCGGCGGAGCAGAAGGCGTAGCTATCCTGCCTGCTGCACTCGGAGACAACTCAGTCGCACTCGGTGCTGCATGGTTTACGGCTTTGCCTGAAAACAAAAAATTTTTATTATGAAATAAGACAGGCAGCAGCAGCCGCCTGTCTTATTTCATAAATAAAGAAGGTCTAATATGTCTCTCTCACAAACTCCACTTTCAGAAAGAATCAACATCGTGCTGTGCGGTCTTCGCAATGCAGGCAAGTCATCGCTGTTGAACAATCTCGTCGGACAAAATATCGCGATCATCTCCGATGAACCGGGCACGACGACAGATCCCGTTACCAAAGCAATGGAGATAGGTAAACTCGGACCTGTCAGCATCACTGATACAGCCGGTATAGATGACGACAGCGTGCTGGGCGGTCAGCGTGTAGCCAAGAGTGATGAAAAGATCAAAACAGGACATATCATCCTGCTCGTTACTCATAACGATACACCGCTTACATCAGATGAGATGCAGCTTATCGAAAAGTGCAGACAGAACAATAAAACGCTTATCGCCGTTCTGACTCACTCCGACAAACCGGCAGACAAGTCCAAACAAGACACATTGCACAATTGTGACATTGAATGTGTAAATGTGGATAATCTGACAAGTCAAGGCATTGAGGCTCTGAAAAACAAACTTGAGGCTCTGTCCGACAAAATCATTCGTGAGATAACTCCGCTGGATGGCATAGTCAATGCAGGTCAGCTGCTGTATCTCATTACACCGGTGGACTCTGCTGCTCCGAAGGGGCGGCTGATCCTGCCGCAGGTAGAGACGCTCAGAGATGCTCTCGACAGAGGATGCGGAGCATTGGTTGTGCAGGCTGACAGACTGTCAGACTATTATAAGCGAACCGATAAACCGGATCTGATCATTACCGACAGTCAGGCATTCGCAGAGGTGGCTGCTGCCGTTCCGCCTGAGCAGAATCTTACATCATTTTCGATATTGTTTGCCCGCAAGAAAGGCGATATGGACTACTATATCGAAGGTTTGCAGCGACTGAAGAATGTCCCGCCAAATGCAAAGATACTGATATGGGAGAGTTGCACTCATCACAAAAAAGAAGATGACATCGGAACTGTGAAGATCCCCAACCTATTCCGTAAAAAAATCAGATCAGATGTGACATTCGACTTTGCCCACGGATTGGACAGAGACATAGAATCTTTGCAGGATTACCATCTCATCATCACCTGCGGTGCATGTATGATAACACGAAGCGTTATGATGGCACAGATCAGCGTCCTGCGTGAACACAAGATACCGATAACCAACTATGGACTGTTCCTCGCATATACTAACGGACTGCTGCCGCGTGCATTGGAGTGCCTGCCTGAATATCATCAAAAATATATGGATGTGATGAGATAAAAATACATCTTCCAAAATCGTGATGTAAATATCCGATCGGGGCATCACCGTCCGACTACGAAGTCAGTACAGTTTAGACACTGTTTTTGCCGCCGACTTCTCTCTCGACTTTCTGAAGCAGTGCTTCAAAATCCTGAACTTTCGTCTTATTGATCAGCGCAGATTGGATCTCCTGCACGAGCTCTTTGCTTAATCCGCTGTAGTTCATGTGTGTAATAAGTTTGTTTTTGATAGATGTCAAATACATAGATAACCCTTCCATTTCTGGCAATCAAACTAGCAATCACCAATTGACGAATATAACAGATTTTCGTCAAAAATGCAAGAAAAAATTATATTTCGCTATATAAATTTTCTCTAAAATTTTACGGTTTTATTGCCTTGTAAAATGCCTGTTTTTTCATTTCCATTGGCGAGTGTGATGCGCAGCGGTTCGCCCTGATAACCGTCACTTACTGCTGTGCATGGCAGATTGAGCGTAATCTGACCATGCTGACTGACCGCCGTAAGAGGCTCACCCTTACGAACAAGCGGCACAGCCGACAGGTTCGTCCACTTCAATATCTGACCGGGTTCGACATTCTCAGTAAGACTCCACTGCCCTAACGGCATCGAAGTCACAATATGCTCACAATCCCGATACAGCGACACATCTACACTCTTCTTAGTCCAGCCGGTCTTGCTAAGTCGCTCTCCGCTGCGATGCTGTCTCTCCGCCATATAAACATCCCCTTGCACTGTCATATCTGTATACACAGAATGTCGGCGTCCGGCAGATGTTATCGTGAGTTTTTTGAGATTAACAATATCCGACAAACCTGATTTTATCTTCGGCAGTTCCCATTTATAGTCGGACAGAGAATGCAGATCTACAGGCGGAGTAACACGATTGACAGTGACAGTCAAAGTATATACCCCATCGATATATTGTGACAGATACCTCTCCAACTCGGCGACAGCCGATATATCGGAGCGGCTCTGTGCAGACAGAATACCGGATAATGCAGGATTGTCATTATGAGCAGTAGTGGGATACATCACACCATTGTGATCACTATCATCCTCACTGCCGGCTGCATACACCATTACTTCGCTGCCGAAGAGCGATATATCATATATACCATTCTCACCAAGTGCAGACAGAATGTCCGAAGATCGAAGCCGACTTTTGCCGGAAGTGACATTGCGGCGGATGACGACATTCTCATCGCAGCAGATATTCTCCAGCACAACATCTGATAACAGAATATCACTGCCAAGTGGAAGAAGGACACTCTCCCTGAGAGAGAGCGTCACTGCACCACAATATATATCGATAATAATGAGGAAAAAAACCGTTAGTCTAAACTTCATTATCGCTGCTAAAAGTTATCGCTTGAGATTAACCACCGTGTTGAGCATTGCATCGGAAGTCTGGATAGCCTTAGAGTTGAGGTCATACGCACGCTGTGCGACGATCATATTGACCATTTCCTCGACTACCTGCACATTGGACATCTCGACGAAACTCTGATGGAGTTTGCCCATTCCTTCAAATGCCGGCTGCCCTGCGATCTCTGCTCCGGAAGCCTCGGAAACTTTGAAAAGATTCTCGCCGATCGCGGTAAGTCCGACAGGATTGACGAATCGATACAGCTCTATCTGCCCGACATTGATAATCTCATCGCTCGCACCGGTCTTGCATGTGACAATGCCGTCTTTGCTTATAGCGATCGAATCAGGCAGGAATCCTTCCGGGAAAATGATCTCCGGCTCCATGAAATATCCGTGATGATTAACCATCTGACCGTTGGAGTCGATCTTCCATGCTCCGTCACGAGTATAAGCATAACTGCCGTCATACATCTGCACTTTGAAGAAACCTTCGCCTTCGATAGCCAAATCACGCGGATTGTTAGTATTCTGCAGTGATCCCTGTGAGAATAATTTCTGCGTTGCGGCAGTCTTTACTCCCAGTCCGACATGGATTCCCGTCGGATAATTGCTGATCGAAGTAGACGGAGTTCCTGCGATTCGCATATTCTGATACAGCAAATCCTCGAAGTCAGCCCTACTCTTCTTATAACCTGTTGTGTTGACATTGGACAGATTGTGTGAAATCGTGTCGATATTAAACTGCTGTCCAATCATTCCGCTTGCTGCGGTCCATAAAGATCTAACCATATTAAGCTCCTTATAGAGATTGTCGGAAGAATATAAAAAATGATTAGTAAATTTTATCATCCGTCATACGAGGCTGCTCTGCGGCATAATATAATATGCAAAAAATTAAACTTTATGGCAAAAATTTGAAATCTGATTTGACAAAAAAAATTTTAATGTCTACAATACGGTGATTTTTAACTAAGGAGCATAAATCTATGAAAAAAATAATAACGGTTATAGCCGCCATTACTATGATCACATCGATCATATCCGCAGGAGAGAAATATTCCAATCAAGCTGATTCATTGTCGCAACAGAAGCACATCAGTTTTACAATGCCGACAAGCAGCCCGGCACTGAGACTGCTGTCCGATGAAACAGGAAATAACTCAGAGGCAGCCCCCGCACTTCCACCATCAGGTCAATGGACAAAACCTAAAAAAAGCGGCAAGGAAATAGCTGGACTTGTAATCGGCGGTATCGGTGCAGGCGGCTTCGGAATGTTTTGGTTTATCCATTTGGTAGCAGGACTTGCTGCACCTCCGATTATCTCGGCAGAAACAGGCGGTATATTAACTCAGCAGCCTTTATGTTTGGCCATCATGGCTACAAGTTGGATACCTGTCATAGGTCCGTTCGCAGCAGGAGCAATAACGCTGTCAATGATGGATCTGAATGAATATTGGTTCAGAGGCTGTGAGCCTATCTTCGGCGGCATCGGTGCATACTGCATACTGGAAGGTCTTTTTGAGATCGCATTCCTCGCAATGATGATCTCAGGTTTTGCATTCGCCGGTTATCAAAGACACAAGTCCAAGACTGCCACTGCTCTGCTGTCCGGCAAGATCATGCCGATCATCGGCACAACCGTCACAGAGGATAAAACATCCAATGTATTCGGAGTGAGAGTCAGGATATAATAAGATTAAGTAAAAAAAACTGCAAAAAAAACAGATGGAATTTTGTTCCATCTGTTTTTTTTGCAGTTTTTTATCATTAATTTAGTGCATTTGTATAACATCAGTGTCTCAGCCCCACGAACTCCACCCCCAACTCGTGCCGCCGATTATAATAGTCAAGCAGAACTTCCGGCAGAAGGTCAGTCTGAGCATGCCCAATCCCAATCGCATACCCCTGTTTCTTCGCATCGATGATGAGCATATCCATCGATTTCTCCAGAGAGGCTTTATCTTTCTGATTATCGAGGAATACATCACGGTGCAGATCAGGCATACCATAGATCGAAGTAAACTCATGTGACAGGCTCTCCGCATTTGTCATAGAATCCACCCACAGTTTATTATTCTCAGCCAATGTCCTAATCAGCACATTCATAAGAGGACCGTCGGCAACGGCTTTGCTGCCCATGTGATTATTGGCACCTATACACGCCGGCATCTCCATAAAGAACCGCTCTACATTCGTGCTGATCTCTATATCGGACATGCTTGTCAGCAGTGCATTGCTCTCCACATACTGAGGTCCTTTCTGCGGCTCCATAGGTATATGTATGATCGCTTCATAATGGTTATCTGTTATCATCCGGTAATACTTAGCATAATGCGGTGTCTCAGGTATAATGGCGAATGTAATAGGCACACCAACAGAGAGGAACTTATCTGTAGCCTCATACGCATAGCCTACATCATCGATGATGACAGTTACTTTCGCATAATGCTGCGGCACGACACGGGAGACCGGCTCAATCGGTTTAGGCTGCTGCGTCACTTTCGACGGCTGAGCTTTAGGCGGTGCAGATATATTCTTCTGACGCTGCTCGAATGTCTTGATCTCATTCTTTTCTTTAAGTAAGGCATCTTTGGCGGTTGCTTTGGACGAAACTTTTACTGTCGGCTTGCTCGCTGCCGGCTTAGACTCTG
>JAFYAI010000125.1 GCA_017540815.1 Spirochaetales bacterium | reverse complement strand
GAAATGGCATCTGTGAAGTTCGATTTCACAAAACTCATACCCAAACTTAGAAACTTCTTTTTCGCCGATATAATCCTTCAATGCCTGAAAGTGTTTTGAGATTTTCATAATTATACTCCTTTATGCAGTGTTCCTAAAAAAATGAATCATTGCCTCTAAAAATTAATCACCCCTTATATATAACGCACGAATTGAAAAACCGGCTGAAAAAATATGCAATTTTCTATAGAAAATTACATATTTTTTCAGCCGGTTCACCCATTTTTTTCTATTAAATAAATTCCTTAATAAAGTTCTTGTCGATTGTGAAAGAAAGTGTTATAATTGAATAAGCAGATTATTTTGGAGCAAAGTGTATTATGGATGATGCAGAATTAAGAGTGCTTACCAGAGAACGTGTCAATGAACTGATGGAGGCTAAGCCTTCCGCAAATGTGTTGCAGTTGGCAGATGGGATTGATGTAATCGCTGAGAATACATTTATTGACTGTATCAGTGTTCGGAAGATTATAGTTTCTGAAGGTGTCAAGTCTATCGATAGTTTCGCATTCTCAGAATGTACTGCTTTGGAAGAAGTTTATCTGCCTGCAAGTGTAACTCAAATCGGCTTGAGCATTTTTTTTCAGTGCAGAAATCTCAGAAAAGTTGTCGTGCCGGAAGGTTCATTCGCAGCAGACTTCCTTAATGGCATTGTTCCATTAGAGATACGCGGCAAAAATTCCAGCAGATTTGTCAAATTATCAGAAAAAACTTCATTATTTTGACTGTTATTTGTCTGCGAAGGCTTTTTATGAAAGTTATCATATAATTATATGAATTTTATTTCAAATTTTCCTTAATAAAAAAATTGACAAATCATTCTCAAAGTATTATTATATTGTATTCATTATATTAATGAAGATTTTTTAATTTTATCAGGAGTTTAAAATGAGTTTTAAGAGAGCTGATATTGATTTTGCAAATATTGGATTCCAGTATTTTAAGACTAATGCCAATATTCGATATTATTTCAAAGACGGTAAATGGGATAAGGGAACTTTGTCATCAGATGAGACATTCCCGATGCCGATTGCTGCAACATGTATCCACTACGGTCAGGCTGCTTTCGAGGGCTTGAAAGTTTTTGAGACAAAAGACGGCCGCATCGTTGCATTCCGTCCTGAAGAGAATGCGAAGAGACTTCAGAGTTCTGCAAAGAAGATGTTTATGGAGCCTGTTCCGACAGAGATCTTTATGGATGCTTTGAACCGAGTTGTGAATGCCAATAAAGAGTTTATTCCGCCGTATGGCAGCCACGCTTCACTGTATGTTCGACCGCTCTTGATCGGTATGACACAGCAGGTTGGTGTTAAACCGGCTAAGGATTATATGTTCCTCATGCTCGTTACTCCTGTTGGTCCGTATTTCAAGAATGGTTTCCAGACACAGAAGATGCTCGTTGTAGAGGATCTTGACAGAGCTGCTGAATTCGGTCTCGGTGATGTTAAAGCTGCCGGCAACTATGCTGCAGGTCTGCGAGGTCACGAGAGAGCTGCTCAGCAGGGATTCACAGATGTTCTGTATCTCGACTGCAAGAATCGAAAATATCTCGATGAGTCAGGTCCTGCAAACTTCGTTGGTATTCTCAAAGACGGAACTTATGTAACTCCGGCTTCTCACTCAATTCTGCCGAGTATCACTAATATGTCACTGCGAACTATCGCTAAGGAAGACTTCGGCTGGAAAGTTGAGCAGAGACCTATCTCTGTTGATGAGTTGGGCAACTTCGCTGAGGCAGGATGCTGCGGAACCGCTGCAGTTGTTTCTCCTGTTGGTGAGATTAAGTACCGAGATACAACATTCAAACTCTATGATGATGGCAAAAGTGCAGGTCCTTGTATTAAGAAGTTGTATGATGAGCTGACGGGTATTCAGTACGGCGAGAAAGCCGATAAGCATAATTGGCTGTATGAAATCAAAATCGACTAATCATCGCAAGCATTATTCCATTAAGGATAGATTCGGCTGGTGGTGGCTCGGATTCGGGATGTTCATTGTGAGTTGGCTGGTGCAGATTTGTATTCTGTTTACGCCATTTTTCAGGAAACATGACTGATCTAGCATCACTGCCGAAACTTGATGTGATATTATTATCCGGGGGCAGCGGCAGCCGCTTTGGCGGCTCTGTTCCCAAGACTTTCATTATAGTAAAGGGGCGGACACTTATTTTGTATCCGCTTCTTACTTTTGCATCGGTGCCGTTCGTTGGGCATATCATTCTTGTCGTTGGACGGGATTGTCCGCTTGAGCTGATTGAGAATGAGCCTGTTATGAGCAATGTCACAATTGTGCAGGGCGGAGCGACTCGCACTGACTCTGTGCGTGCTGGACTTGAGGCACTTAGCAGAATGGCAGACCGCGGCGAGTATATTGCCGTGCATGACGGAGCAAGACCTTTTGTGCCGGCAGATGTTATTCAGAATGTGCTGTCCGCCGCAGTTCGTCACGGCATTGCAGCACCGAGTATTCCTGTAACAGATACGATCAAGCGTATATCTGCTGACGGCATTGTTACCGCACATCTTCGCCGTGACGAACTGACGGCTATCCAAACGCCGCAGATATTCCGATATGATATTTTGACAGATCTGTATTCACACAATTGTGCAAAGTCTGTAACAGATGACACCGAATTGGCTGCACTTACAGGACATCAGACGAAGATTGTCCCCGGCAGCCGAGATATGTTTAAAGTGACATATCCTGAGGATATTCTGCTGGCGGAGCGAGTGGCTGAGAGGTATATAGTATGACCCCAATTCGTATCGGCAATGGTTATGACATTCACAGAATAGAGTCCGGCGACGGACTTATCCTCGGTAATCTTAAAATCCCTTTCGATAAAAAGTTCATCGCTCATTCTGACGGTGATGTGCTGATTCATGCGATCATCGATGCGATCTTCGGAGCATTGTGTGACGGTGACATCGGCAGCCACTTTCCAGATACAGATCCGCAGTATAAAGGAGCTGATTCGGCAGACCTGCTGCGGCAGGCGGTCTCCATTATGCACGAGCGAGGGTATCAGTTCGGCAACCTTGATGCCAATATTATCTGCCAGCAGCCGAAACTGCGGCCACATATAGATAATATTCGCCGGCGTTTATCAGTTTTGCTGTCTGCGGATATTTGTGATATTTCGATCAAAGCCAAGACCAAAGAACACTGCGATGCAGTTGGTACCGGCGAAGCGGTTGAAGTGTTCGTCAGCGTGCTGCTGGTGAGAGACAATTAGGAAAAAATAGGCAGATTTTGTGAATGCAAAATCTGCCTATTTTTTCCTAATTAGATTTTTCGCTTGACAAATTCAGTTTTATCATATATTATATAACCGACAACTATAAAACTATTCGGTAGGAGATTGATCCCTCTTGCCGAATACAGAGAATTCAATGTCTGTGGGTCTCATTAAACGAGGGCGTTCCGCTGGAAAACTCCCGTGTCTTAAGTGGGGCAGAGGGGTTACTTCCGCAGACGAATTCTTCTGTTCGGATCAACGCGAAATGATACGGGGTTTTTGAAGTTGATTATTGTCTGCGGAGGTTCTTGAATGAGAACAAGTATTACATCTATTTAATTCCTTTTTTTTTCAAAATCAAGCAAATTTAGTGGTATGCGGCATTAGTGTTATTATGCCGTAAAGGTTTCTTTTTTTATTATTAGGGAGAAGTTTTATATGAAGAAAAGATGTTTTCTTTTTATGTATTTTTTTTGTCTGATAGCACAATTGTGTTTCTCTCAGACGAAAGTTTTATTTGTTACCGCTGACAATCAGTGGGCTAAGTTGGAATCTCATAACGAAGGAATGGATGAATATATGTCTAATGCATTTGCTTATGTATTTATGCGGAATGGCTACGCAGTATATATACAGCAGCCGGATAAATATACGGAAACAAATGGTGATGATATGGATTATATTGTTGAAGTTCGTTACTCTATTGAAAAATTGAAAGGCAAACATTATGCTAAACGCCAAAAAGGAGCAATATTTGTGACTGCTCGTGATGCACGGACAGGACAGGTTATGTGTATGTATGAGTCACCAAGGCGTTCTCGCAGTACACTTATGCGGAACAATACAGAATATGCACAGGATTTTTATAGTAAATTTAGATATGCTGAAAAAGCACAGCAAAGGAGAGTTGAATGAAAAAGATCATTTTTGCATTATTATTAACAACATGGAGTGTTATTTGGGTATATAGTAATGAAAATGCAGCGATACATTTTGGCGGATGGCAGAATAAATCCGTTGGTAAATATTGTATTAAGAATGCTAATATGTCATTTGGAGAGAAAATAGGAAGTAAGACAAGTTTGTTGGATTATGATGACGATATGTATGATGATAATTATACTATTAGCAAGAAATATAAAAAATGTCTTAAGACTGCTATTGCGATGACGGCAGTCGGTTCCGGACTAACTGTAATCGGATCTCTTTTTCTTGGTGTAGGTATCGGATATTCTTATCTATTGTTCGGATATTTGGATATGAGTTATTTTGCAGGATTGTTAGCTTCTGCTATAGTCTTTTATGTATTTGCTTTGCCGGCATTTATTATAATGATACCGATGTGGGCATTAGCTGCACATTATCATAAGTCTATTAATGCGGTCAGTGAGAGTGATGGCAACAGAATGAGTTGTGGTATTAGAATAAGACTGTAGTTATATTAAAAAAAACGAGATTTTATTAAAATCTCGTTTTTTTTATATTTTTTCCATTCTATCTGCCCACTGCATATTTTTTTCAATCGCTTTCCACTTTCACTCCAAGTATAACAACAGCCATTAGGATAAGCAGGATACCGATGACTTTCTGCAGGGTGACAGTTTCTGCGAAGACTGTGAATCCGATAATCGCTCCGACAAGAGGTTC
Source organism: Spirochaetales bacterium (assembly GCA_017540815.1). Taxonomy (GTDB): domain Bacteria; phylum Spirochaetota; class GWE2-31-10; order GWE2-31-10; family MWDO01; genus RGIG6909. The sequence continues at coordinate 14,970 of JAFYAI010000125.1, read as the reverse complement.
GACGGTAGCAAGTATCGCTGCTTTGCCATTCTCCATTCCGGACAGACCGAATGTGTAGCACAGGTAGGGGAGGACTGTGCAGCAGACGGAGATCCCGATGCAGAGCAGCAATGACTGAATGGACACAGTGCTGCCGAACTGATCAAATCGGCAGAACGGGATAAGGCTGACTGCTGAGCAAACAAATGTGTAGAAAGTGACGGTAATCGGCTTGTATCGCTGCAGAGCGAAGCGGCTGAATATCGAATACAGCCCATAGCCGAGACCTGCTCCGATCCCGATTAGGACATTGAGGAATGAGACGGATTGACTGCCGGACAGACCTGTGACGAGGACGCAGCCTGCGAATGTGACAGCCAATGCTGTAATTTTTAGAGCGGTCAGTCTCTCTTGGAACAGCAGCACGGAGAATATCAGAACGAAGATTGGCGAAGTGTATAATAATATGACAGCCACAGACACGCCCAGCCGCAGTATGCTTGTGAAGTAGCACAATGAGAAGAATGTCAGACTTACGATGCCTGTTCCTATAAACATCCACAGGTCTTGCAGTCTTATTCGCAGCAGACTGCGGTCACGACATAGTAAGTATATAAGCATTATGACTGCGGAGATCGCACTGCGAACGAATAATATCTGAATCGAAGTCAATCCCAATGCTGACAGCGGTTTGACGAAGAGACTTATCATGCCCCATAAGATCCCTGCGGCGACAGTTGATAATATATATATCATTAGAACACAAAATCCTCGCCGAGATACAGTTTCCTAACCATCGGGTCATTAACAAGATCATCCGGCTTGCCGGTGCGGAAGATATTGCCGAGGTTGATAATATATGCTCTTGTCGTTATACGCAGAGTTTCCCGCACATTATGGTCAGTAATGAGGACTCCGATTTTTTTCTCACGCAGACCGTAGATAATCGTCTGTATATCTGCAACAGCGATCGGGTCTACTCCGGCGAAAGGCTCATCAAGCAGGAGAAACTTCGGCTTGAGCACTAATGCTCTTGCGATCTCTGTTCGCCGCCGCTCACCGCCTGACAGTGAGTATGCTTTCTGTCGGGCAAGACGAGTGATTCCCAAGTCAGTCATAACTTCTTCCTTGCGGCGGCGTTTCTCGCTGTTAGGTATCGACAGAGACTCCAGCACTGCATCGATATTCTCTTCGACAGTGAGTTTGCGGAAGACACTTGCTTCCTGAGCGAGATAACATATACCGCGTCTGGCCCGCTTGAACATCTGCATGTAAGTAATAGTGTGATTGTCCAGCAGGATGTCACCTTTAGTCGGCTTGATAAATCCTACTATCATATAGAATATTGTCGTTTTGCCGGCTCCGTTAGGTCCGAGCAGTCCGACGATCTCGCCCTGTTTCATTGAGAATGACGCATCATTGACTGCTGTCTTTAAACCGAATTTCTTGACCAGGTGACGCACTTCCAAAGTTGATAATTCGCCGGTATCATTCGGATCAATATACGGCTCATCATCATCGCCGCCGCGGAATTTCTCCCGATGAAAGAAACAGTATCTTTTTTCTTTCGGCTTCTTTTCTTTTGGCTTTTTCTCTTTTTTATTCTTTTTTTTGCCATCGGGCGAAGCCGAAGCGGACGCATCTGTTTCCGTCGGCGATGCTGCCTCGCTTTGCTCGGCAGAGGCCGCCTGCTCCTGCGGAGCAGGCGGCTGTGTCTCCTCAGAGTGTCTCTTGCGTGCGTGATACTGCATCTTCTCATGCAAGTCTAATGTTGAGTCGGCTATTATGCGACCTTCCTCATCGACTGCAGCATGAGCAGTCTCCGCAGCATTATGCTCGACCGTTTGAGAGTTATCATCATGCTGAGCCGCAGGCGAAACATCTGCATTATGAGATTCTTCGGCTGTCGCTTCAGAATGACAAACATTTATCGTTTCATCAGACTCCGCTAATTGTGCATTATGAATTGTGAATTGTGTATTATCCATTATTCTGTTCCATTGTCTTCATTAATGATGACCGCATCAATCCCGCCTTCCAATGAGAATGTGTTGGCTTCGATATTTACGATGATTTTCTTCGCATTGTATGTCGATCCCTGATTCTCAACAGTCGGGAATCCGCTTATCTCCATTAGCTTGTCTTTTCGCGTGTATTTGACACTCGCACCTTTGGCGAAGATCTCTTTTTGATAGATTCGCGTATTGCCCTGCACGATGGCGATCTTCTCTTTATCATAGTTATATATCGAGTCACCGAATACGGCAACCTCGTCTTCCACATCGACATAGAATGAATTTTCGCGGATTACGAACTGCTTGTCCTTCTTGAAGTATTCTGCATACTCACCGCCTATCTGCACTTTCTCCTTATCTTGGAAAATGCGGATGTTTTTGCGGAATATCGCTTTCTCAACATTGTCATCTTTCGTCAGGTGGATCTCCATCTCCGAACAGTATATCTCATTCTCATCGATTGTTATGTGAGCATTGCCCTGTGCGTAGAAGATCTTCTTCGAGTCGTTGTATGAACCGTTGTCGCTGGACAGATTCAGCTCGTCCATCTTGCCGAATGCGGCAGCCGTCACGAATGTCATCAAAAGTGCAATTAGTGCAAGAGTTCGTTTATTCATTGTCAGTCTCCTTCGGCTCAGAATGCGATAATTCGGCAGCGTCATTCAGATAGCGGTTAGTGTAGAAGAATATCCTGCGAGACAGGAAGAGCAACCACACAATCACGGCATTCACAGCTGTGACGATAATCGACGCAATAATTCGGCTGACAATCAGTCCGAAACTCAGCCGGAACAGCACTCCTTCGATAATCAGCAGAGCAATGACGATAGCAATCGGAAAACAGAAACGCACCAGCAAGTGTATCAAAAGCGGCTTAAGTCTGCCGTATCGTTTATAGAGCCTGCGAATCCGCAGTCCGATGAAGAATAATATCGCAAGCCCGATTAATCCCAGCACCACCGCAGAATAAACATTCGGATGATATTTGGACAGCAGATATATCGGCAGCAGCACAACTGCAGCGAACGCAGCGAAGATGCAGAGCATTATCACTGCGGAACTTAGAATGTAAGAAATCCGCTTTAGATCTGATTTGGCATTGTATGATGTGTCGTTACTCATTTGCTAAAAACTCATATTTTTTATAAAATTTTACTTCCATTTTTTACAATAATAATATATTATTAGAAAAATTGGAAGTAAAATTTTATAAATTTTAATATTGCAATACCGTTTTGCCGGCATAAATGACGCATACGGTATGTGCCGACAAACGGTAATAATATGAAACGAATTTTTATGCTTATATTTATCGCATTGTGCTGTGTGATATTTTATCAGATAATCCTCAGTCAGAACGGCATTATCGAAGGCTACAGAGTGGCGGAGGAGAAGAAGCTGCTGCTGCAGTATAAGGGGCTGTTGGAGAAGGAGAAGTCTGAACTGAATGACTACATTGACTATATCCGCAATAATCCGGAAGCGAAAGTATATCTCGCCAATAAGCTGGGGTATTTCTTCTCGAAGGATCTCAATCTCGTGAAGATTAACCGTGACAGCAATGACACATCCAAGTTTAGTGACATTCAGAAACGCAATCTGGAGACAGAGATGCTGTGGAACGACATTCGGCGGCATTCACAGACCGATAAGCACATACGGCAGCTGCGGAGCTGGACGATCATACTCTTTGTGTTGGTGTTCGGATTCTTCGCTGTGATCACTATCCTCGGCTCTAATGTCAATAATTTCCGAAGTGAGACCGGCAGACATGGCCGCAATAAGATTAACCGAGTGTCTAATCGTTACGAGGATGAGACTGAGTTTCGATACGGTGTAGAGGAGGACGGCGATGACCGCTGATATTCTGCATATATCTGATTGGACTGAGAATGATATTGACCGAATTGTTTCATTTATAAATGAAGATAAAGTTGTGATAATGCCGTGTGACACAATCTGCGGTTTCATCGCCAAGCGGTCGCAGGAGCATCGTGTTCGGCAGATTAAGCACCGCGATACGAAGCATTTTTTATATCTGATTAGTGATATTGAGCAGCTTAGTTTTTTCTATATTGATTACAATGCTTACTCCGACATTCTGCAGAAGAATTGGCCGGATAATATAACTTTCATAATGGCGAACCGCAGCAGGACTGCGACATTCGGTATCAGAATGCCGAATCACGCTATTCTGCAGAGAATAATCCGCAGTGTCGGTGAGCCTGTGCTGTCTACCAGCGTCAATGTCTCGGGGCAGCCTGCACTGAATGATTATGACACAATTGTGCAGCAATTCGGCAGTGAGGTTGATCTTGTTGTGATCGATGAGGATTATGTGCCGACATCGGCTTCGACGATCGCTGACTTGACTTGCGGTGAGCCGAAGATTATTCGTCAGGGAGGCAAGACACTTGTTCTGTAATAAACATTTTCACATTGTAGTTGTGGTTTCTTCCATTATAGTGGTACTAATGCTGACAGGGTGCGGTCGGAGTTCGCAGCGGTATTACAAGTCGGGATTGTCGATGGGAACAGATACTGCGATTACTATATTCTCAGACCGCCCCCGCTCCGTTGTGCAGACGGCACTTGATGCTGCATTTGACCTTAGCTTAACTTTGGAGGATAAAGTATCATGCCATAAGACGGACAGTATTATCTCACGCCTTAATGAGGCCGGCGGCGGTGAAGTGACTGACGAGTGGGTGCTTGGACTTATCCGCCGTTCTGTCGAATACGCAGCCATGACCGGCGGCACATTCGATCCGTCTATATATCATATACTGCGTTTATGGGATTTCACAGGCACACCGCATCTGCCGGATGCTGATGAGATTGATGCTGCGTTGAAACAGTGCGGTTATGATAAGATTGAGATTAATGGCACAATTGTGACACTTCACGGAACGCAGCTTGATCTGGGCGGCATTGCCAAAGGTGCGATCGTGCAGCGGCTTGCCGATTATCTGCACGGATTGGGGTATCGAGACTTCCTTATTAATGGCGGAGGCGACATCTATGCTGCAGGTAAGTTTAACGGTGAGCGTCCGTGGCGTATAGCGGTAGCCGATCCGTTTGAGCCGTCATCATATATTGACACAATTGTGCTGTCGGACAGTGCCGTCGTTACTTCCGGTGATTATCAGCGGTTCTTCGAGGAAGATGGCATTATATATCATCACATCATTAATCCGGCTGACGGTTATCCTGCTAAGAATGGCACTCATTCCGTGACGATCGTCGCTGACGATGCAGGCTTTGCAGATGCGATGGCGACGGCAGTGTTCGTGATGGGATCTGAGCGAGGTGCATCATTCTGCCGTGATAATGAGATCAAGGCAATCATTGTATCGGGGAACGCTCCAAAAGGGAATGTAACCAAAATAAGCATCGAATAAAAAATCCCTTGACAAAAAAATCATAATCCATTATTCTAATCGTATAAGCGGAGGGGTGTATGGGAATGTATCTGAATCCGAGTGCTGCAAATTTTACACAAATCAAAAATAAACAGTATTTTGCGAGCCTTGAACATTTCCACGGAGAAGTGCTCTTTGTCGGAGTGAACTATGACGAGCAGAGCAAAACTCAAGAATGCAGAATGGAATGGTTTAATAAGGAATAAACAGGATAATAAAATGCACATTATATCGTCTACATTTTACAAGAGTTTTACCAAGATCGAGGATATTAAGACGCTCGGACTGCCGGAGATAGCATTCCTCGGACGGAGTAATGTAGGTAAGTCGAGCCTTATCAATGATCTGTGCCGCAATAAGATAGCCAAGACTTCGCAAACACCAGGCAAGACTCGGCTTATTAATTATTTCACGGTTAATAACAATCTGCTTTATTTCGTCGATCTGCCGGGATACGGGTATGCACAGGTGAGCAAGCAGGAGCGGGCGAGTTGGCCTAAGATGATCGAGGAGTATCTGGCGAAGTCAGAGCATTTGCGGAAAGTGTTCTTCCTGCTGGATATTCGCAGGATGCCCAACGAGATGGATAAGGCAATTAATGATTGGATCAAGCAGGTGCCTGACATTGAACCGGTGTATATCCTGACGAAATATGACAAACTGTCGAAGTCGCAGGCTCAAGCTGCTAAGATCAAGATCGCATTGGAGCTGTTCGTCGATCAGAGCCGGTTTATATTTTATTCGGTGACTAAGAATGTCGGACGAGCGGAAGTGCTTAAGCAGTTAGATGAATTGTAAGAAAAAGCCAAGATTTTGCATATCAAAATCTTGGCTTTTTCTCATTTTCATATTTTTTTGTGGAATATTTGCAAAATTTGTAGTATTATATTATTATGGAAAATAGCAAATCTCTTATTGAACATTCTAAGAAGCATTTCTATGTGATCGGGCACATTGTGCTGTTGGTCGGGCTGACCGTTTCTGTGCTGTTCCTGAATGTGGCTGCACTGCGGATCATCAATAATGCTAAAGCTGCAATGTTCAGTGAGTTATCTGATAATCTCGGTGTGCGGATAGATTACGACCGAATATCGCCTAACATTCTTACTTCTATCGATATATATAATGTCCGTCTGACTGATGCGTCAGATATGGATATACGCCTCGGCAATGTGGAGCTTGAGTACTCTCTGCTGCGGCTGTTTGGACTGCATAATAATCCAAAAGGTGTATTCTCTCTGATCAAGGCTCTGCGTCTGAAAAATCTGAGCCTTGATGTGACGGAGAGTGAGCTGCACTCAACGATTGAACGGATACAGGCGTATATCAGTGAGCATAAGAAGACCGGACCGAGTAATTTCTTCGAGAAAGTAAAGGATATATCTCTGGAAGTGCCGCATGCAGGCATAACTGTTCGCGGAGATCATCGCCGGATTGCAGTAAGCATTCGTAACTGCCGCACATTCTGCACGGATAAAGGCTTGAATATCAAATCGGAACTGGCCGCTATGCTAAGCGGTGTCCTGCCGGAAGATATTCGGATGGGCTTGACAGTGAGCGGCAGTATTACTGATTTCTACAATGTTATGTCTACGGAGTTCAGGCTTGCTCTGAATAATGCCGATTTTGGTTCTTATGGCATTCGCAGTATCAATATGATGTTCTCATCTAACGGCAGTGATTGGACTTTGCAGAAGATGACAGATGCCAATCAGATCGATATAGCACTTATGAAACAAGGTGGGGCAATCAGTCTTACTTTCGATGGTCAGATGACACGGGAACAAATAAGGCATTTCATCTCCGGTAAACTGCCGGATGAAGTGCTGCCGGAACTGTCTGTGGCACAGACTCATCTTGCATACAGTCTTTCGGATAAGAGTGTAGGTGGGAAGATAATGATTGGGTGCAGCGGAGTGAAACTTCCTAACAATGATACTGCTGTGAATGCCGTGCTCAATGCAGAGGTAACTGACAGTATTATTAGGATTGAGGACTGCCATATCGAGCATGATGGGATTGATGACTCTCTTAGCATATCCGGGACAGTTCCGCTGACAGGTGACAATCGGCAAGTGACGATCGCGGCTGATCATTTTGATATTGGCGGGATGGTGCTGGACTTCGCCGCAACGCTTACTCAAACCAAATCCGATATATCTGTCGCTGCTGACAAGGTTATATGCAACGGCATTAATCTCGGCGGCCTTGGATATAAACTCAGCGGTGACAAGTCGTCCGGCATTATGTCTGTCGAGACTATGACTCCGCTTATCGGATACAATGTCAGCGGCAGCTTTGTTCGTGCTGCTAATGGCAAATATGATATTTATATCAGGCATAATCCCAAAAATCTCGCCCTTAATAAAGTTCTGAGTGCAGTCGGTGTTACTAATCTGCCGATTGGTGATAATCTGTATCTCACTGCCGCTGTCGATACTAATATTATAGGCGGTGTCCTGACAGTGCCGCAATCGACAGCTCGGATCGTTAAAGACGGTGAGAAGAAGACTGTTCCTGTATCGGCTGCATTCAGTGTCAATGATAATAAGATTACCATTCGCAGGATGGATATATTGGATGGCAGGATCAGCTGCGGCGGTGATATTGATGTGTCTGATAAAGGGCTGAGCGGCAGTATTATGGCTGCATACGCAGACTCTAACGGCAAGAGGAATACATATCGTATGAATGCCTCTGCTGACAGTAAGAATATCAGACTGACTATCGGTAATGCTGTGCACGGATCGTATAATATCGGAACAGGTAAAGTGAGTCTGATCAGTGATAAGTTCCTGCTGCCGTTTGGCGGGCATAATGTTATGCTGTCATGCAATGTGGCGGCTGATATAACGAAGAAAGTTTTGCAGGAAAGTGAAGTAGCTGTTGATAATCTGACATTGTTTAACGGCAGGAAAGGTCGTCTGAGCGGTCATATCGCATTTAATGACGGCAGCCTTGCCATATCTGATATGCGATACGATGACGGATATAATAATATAACAGGTTCAATGACTAATCGGTTTCGCAATGCCGATGTTTTGATGAAAGCATTGTCATCAATGATGAGTAATGATCCGAATAAACCTGCAATGTCAGAGATCAATCTCGATTCACTCAAATTCGACGGCAGCGGTTTCTTCGGAGATGATGCTAAGAAAGAGTCTTATTCGCTGGACTATACGATAGACAACGGCAATGTCGAAGCAAAAATCTACCTGACTAATATGGCACTCGGTAAGTTGGGCAAACCTAATCTGTCCGGACTGCTCAATGCCCGCGTTCATGCCGTTGGAAAGCTGCTCAATCCGACAGTCGAGATACAGGGTGATGTCAGCAAAGCGGAATATAATAAGAAGAAACTCAGCGGTATATTCTCTGCTGTCAAAGATGCGAATACTGTTAGGATCAAGAAAGCCTCTTTTACTTTGGGACGGCATGACTGTGTAATATCTGATTCCGTGCTTGCTTTCGGATCTAAGATGAAGAGCATAAGTCTCAATGCTTCTCTTAATCTTAAAAAAATGGCCAAGAATATCAAAACAGATCTGCGGATCTCAGGAACTTTTGAGCAGTTTAGATCTGATACTCCATTTTATATCGATACCGAACTGAAGAATATAAGTATCGCTTATCTGAAAGGCGGAGTGCCGTTTGAGTCTGAGAAATTTGACGGAGTGAAGTTCGCTGCCAGACGGCGTGACGGCAGATTGACTCTGAGTAATTACGGAGAGAAATTTATTGATTTCACAGTTGATGAGGCTCGGCACACTATTCGCGGCGGCATCTACAACGGCAAGTCGCCGATCCTTACATGCAGCATTAATACAGCCATTGAAGACAAGATCATGGGAAGTATTAAACTCAAACAGTTCCCTGCGAATATCGCTCACCGCATTGTATATCCTTTTGTAAGGATTGACGGTGGTCTGGTAGACGGACAGATAACAGTCTCAGGCTCTAAGTCTGATCCCAAACTGAACGGAACAGCGTCGCTGTATTATGGTAAGGTCGGGCTAAAGGACTATCTGCCTGAGCCTATCACTAATATCACCGGTATAGTTGTGCTGGATAATAATCATATCTATGTGAATAATGTCAACGGTGCTGTCCGCAAAGGTCTTGTGCATGGCAACGGAGAGGTTGTTTTCAATGGATCGAAGTTTGAGAGTTTCCACTTCGATCTGACATCCAATACTGTTCCTGCGAAGGTTGTCAAAGGTCCTGTTGATGCTGTCGGCAGCGGTCATATTGATTCTTTCACATTCGACGGTCATCCCGGCAATTATCTTATCGCCGGCAATATTGTGCTGGAGAATGCCGAGGTCAACCTGTCTAACTTTGGTGCTCTTGCCAAGTCAAAGAAGAGTACACCGATTACTTATCCTGTTACAGTCGAGCTTAATCTCGTGACCGGCGATAAGGTGAAAGTCAACTATCCGATTATCAATGTCCATGTCAAGAAAGACCAAATGCTTACGATGCGATATGTCGGCAGTGAGCCGGCCATCTATCTTGGCGGAGAGGTTATCGCTGATAAAGGTGAGTTGAATTATTTCAATAAAGAGTTTAAGATTGAGAATGCGGCATTCACATTCTATGAAGATGAACGCAAGATCAATCCGTTCGTTAATCTGAAAAGTTACTATAGAACTAAAGACGGCAAAAACAGCAATGTGATGATATATCTTGCGATCAATGACCGATTGTCATCGTTTAAGACGAGTGTCTCGGCAATGCCTTATAAGACGATGAGTGAAATCAACAGTATCCTCGGTACAAACTTCGCGACAACCGAAGAAGACGAACGCCGTGCCATTGCAGAGACTAACTATAACTATAAGCCGGATCTTGATACCGTAGCCAATACAACGAACTATCTGAGCAGTTCGTTTATGTTCTCGCCGGTTGAGAATACCGTTAAGCGTATGACCGGTCTTGACACATTTTCGCTGAATACTGCGATATTCGGCAATATGATCAAGTCCAACAATAACTGGCTCGATCTTATTGATGATACACAGCTTTCTTTCGGCAAATATCTGACCAACGAATTGTATATCGGCTCGGTGATGAGTTTCCAGAAGTTGTCCGACTCAGGCTCATTGTTTATACCGTTTCAAAACAAAAATTATGGGCTTAATCTCGAACTGCTTATGTCTCTTGAACTGCCGTATCTTAGTATAGGTTATAAATTTATGCCGAAAGATTACTCTGATATTCTTAAAGCAGATCATCAGATCTCTGTCGAGGCCAATTTTAAATTTTAAAGGATTAGTTAAATGTCATATAAAGTGCTCACTGCAAGTGCAGGAACAGGTAAGACTTACAGACTGTCTGTCGAATATATCAAATGTTTGTTAGAGATGCGCACCAAAGGAATGGATCATGACTGCTTTAGCCGTATTCTGGTCATAACATTTACACGGAAGGCGACTGCCGAGATACGCTCGCGCGTGTTCAGGCAGATGCAAGATCTGCTGACTAAGAAACAGGAGTCAGATGTTTATGCGTCTGTCGGCCGTGAACTGTCTGATGATGAGTTTATATGGCTCGAAAATGTTTACCGCAGCATGTGCATCAATCGTCACAGAATGCAGATAAGGACTATTGACGGATTTATCAATTCGATATTCACTAATGTAGCGGCAAGACTTGTTAATATTAATAATGTGACAGTTCTCAATGATGACCATAATGATGATATATACATTGAAGTTATGGATAAACTCTGGAAGAACGATAAGCTGCGTAAGACTTTTGCAGATGTGTATCTGTCCGGAAATGAAAATATCAAAGAAGCAAAGTCTGCCGATAAATGTATAGAGATTGTCCGCAATCTGATAGATCAGCGAGGCATATTCGTCTTAAGCAACGGAGACATCCTGCAGGCAGATGAGTCCAAAGCGGCAGCTTATCTTAAAAATGCACAAGCCGGTTATGCTGCTTTCATAGAAACTGCTCAGGAAATATTGCTTGCCAGAGCCAACAGCGAGAATGGTAAGCTGCCAAGCATAACAGATTTTAACAAAGATTATCGGGCTGATTTCAAAGATGAGATTGAGAGTGATACTGATATTACTGTTGAGTCATTCTGTGAAATGCTTGAAAGCAAAATATGCCGGGATGATAAATGGCTAAAGAAAAATGCGAGAGATATTATCATTAAAGGTCCGTCGAAATTATTTGACGGAAATGCCGTTGGCAAAAGCAATAAAGATTTCAAAGCACAAAAAGATTTTTTTGACAGCCGGATAAGAGCGGAGCTGATGTCTTATCTTTTCTATACTAATGTTCTCGCAGACAATAAACTGTATCATGATATGCTTGAAGGTATATATAATATATATGATAATGTTATTCAAGCTGCACAGGAGTTTACTCATAATGATGTGCTTCTGAATGTCTATGAAACTATGATGAATCCGTCATTCGGGTTGTGCCGTGACGGTGTTATAACCGATGAGTTTAGCAGGCAGCTGTCGGCGGACTTCCAATATGTGATGATAGATGAGTTTCAGGATACTTCGGTGCTGCAGTGGGCGACACTGCTGCCTATACTTCGGTCTTTGGCAGGCGGTTTCGTCATTGTCGGCGATGAAAAACAGGCTATCTACGGATGGCGCGGCGGTGAGAAGGATCTGCTCGGCAAAGTATCTGATATATTCGATATTGAGCCGGAGGATCTTGATACTTCATACCGAAGTTATAGTAATGTTATCAAATATGTTAATGACATTTTTGCAGATGAGACATTCTCACCTGACGGTGTGATGGCTAATATCAATAATGCTCTTGGTGAAGGCCAGCGATGGCAGTGCCCTAATGTCAGGTGTCATAAACAGGATAAACCTGAGAAAGGATTGTTTGAGATATATTTCGATGCCTATCACGGTGTGACCAATGATAATCCGATCGAAAGAGACTCGTCGCAATGTATGGAATCTTTTATCCGGGAAGTTGTCATCCCTAAGATAACCGATCCTGCGATACCTGATTATGATAAGCGATACGGACAGACAGCGATCCTTGCCCGTAAGAATGCTGCACTTGAAGAGATCGCCTCTTTGCTGAATGAACAAGGCATCCCGACCTACATTGAGTCGAGCAGTTCGCTGTTTTCGCAGAATGCCGTTATCGGAGTGATGGCTCTGCTTCGCTATCTGACATTCGAGGATTATCACAGTTTCTTTGAGTTTGTGCGGTCTCCGATCATCAATGCGAACAGCTCTCAGACTCAGGCATTGATGCGGCATTACCGTGCTAACAGGATGATCGACTATGGAGATGAGCAGCTTACCGCAGATTATCCATTCTTACCGGCTGTGGCAAGTCTGCGTAATGAATGTAACTCTTGGACATCGATTTTTGCATTGATCAGTCGCATTTATAAGGACTTCGGTTTGATGAGCAGGTTTACCGATACGGCGGATGCGAAGTCTCTTCATCAGCTGCTGGATATTGCTTTGCAGTTCGATACTGAGTTGGTTGATTATAATAAGTCGCTTGCCGGGTTCCTCATTTATACAGATGATATATATAAGGAGACGCAGCCTGACGGCATAGAGACATCTAATGCTGTGAAACTGATGACTATACATAAGTCGAAGGGGCTTGAGTTCGACAATGTATTTATATGGAATTATATCGGCAGTGGCGGCAATCAATCAGATCCTATCGTGCCTCTGTTCAGCTACAATCAGGACTTTTCTCATTCTGAGAATTACACGATCATGAAAAGCAAGTATCGAACTGCACTGAAAGCATGTCAGGACTGCGAGTTCGATGATCAATATCTGGCTGCATTGCAGAACTGCACTAAATTGGGCAAGAAAAAAGCATTCATCGGAGAGATGAATAATCTGTATGTTGCTCTGACTCGTCCTGCGATGAACCTCGTCGTGTATAATGTGATTTACTCATCGAATGGATATGAAAAAGAATTGAAGGAAATAAAAAATGATGACATCCTCAAAGACAAGAATATCGTGCTGGCTTTGTATCAGAAATATATCGTTAACGGTGATGCTCATAACAAACGACATATACCCATAGATGAGTATCATAATATAAGTGTATTCTCAGATGGCAGTTGGGATCTTGTGCCGCCTAAAAAAGAAGACGATAATGATACGGACAGCAGTGTTTCACACCCATTCTCATTCGAGAAAATGGGTGAGTATATCCGATATGACCTGTGGCAGCCGGATGTGGAGACTGCACGGACTGAACGGATGTCAGATGATGAGTTTGTTACGCATATCGCTGCTGCCAAAACGAGTTTTGCAGAACGCAAGAGACTGTTTGGTATCGCGGTGCATTACTATATGTCGAAGATCATCTATGCTTCGGATGAGGAGAAAACACTCGCCAGCCGACAGCTCTATATGAAATATGGCAATATCCTTGATGATGACGATATTGACAGGCTTGTGCGGATTACAGACAGATTTATCCGTGATTGTCATTATCTGTTCGACAGCAGCAAGTGGGATCGTGTGCTGACGGAGCAGTGGTTTACAGATGAACACGGCAGTCTCAAGCGGCTTGACCGCCTTATGCTTGATACGACGCATAAAGAGATTAAGATCGTCGATTATAAAACCGGTGCAAAAGACGAGAAACAGCTCAAAGAATACAAAGCATTGATAGAGAACTTACTCGGTGATGAAGTGAATCATTGGACAATGCTTGATCCGCAGGATTTCTTCATCAGAGAAGATGAGATTAAGGAGATGAAAGACGAAGAATGAATTAAAAACTCTTTCGGTTTTTTGTGATATAATGATCTTGTCTTACTTCACTATCCCCCGCAGCATCTCTATCAATCCCGGCACGAGCCGCGGAGCGGCATACTTGTAATCGATGAAATACTCGTCTTTGGCGATGAGGACTTTGCCGATGTACCCTGTGCATAATGTGCTGACTATGATCTGGATGACCAATACTCCTGCCGAGAATACAGATACAACTGATAATGTCATACCGAGTGAGATCAACAGCAGCAGAGCGTAGTAAGGATGACGCACCATTCCGTAGAATCCCATTTTGCCCGGCTCGCGATCGAATACATACAACTCGTTATGTATGTGTGAGAATGTGAGGAACATCATCAGTCCTGATATAAGCAGCACAGAGCCTGCACCGCGACACGCCGCATCAATCGTCCATGGCATCCTGAGCTGTCCGACACCTGCTATGCCCAGTCCAAACGATATGAATGATATAATGAAGAAAATATCCGGCATATACAGTGACATCGTTGTCTTGAACTGACCGTCTGCAAGTGACCGATGTTTGCTGCTTTGGAAACTGACCGCTCTGCGAATGAACATTATCCACAGCGGCAGTGCAAACAATACGATAAATACGCAAACACGATGTGCGTCACTATACCAAACATTTAATATATCTTTAAAAAATGTTATTGTCATAATGAGATTCCCTTGATAGAGCCTTGCTGCACAGCAGCAAGGCTCTATCAAGGGAATTAAAACATAATTTATCAAAAAAAGCAAGGTTTTTCTATGGACTTTTTTGGTTTTTTGTTTTAT
>JAFYAI010000124.1 GCA_017540815.1 Spirochaetales bacterium | reverse complement strand
TTCTGATAATTTTATCAAATGATCTTCAACCTGCCCACTAACTTGACCACTAACTTGACCACTAACTTGACCACCGGCTTGACCACTAAATGAGGTATCATCTGTTATATCTGCATCATCCGGTGTACCAACTTTCGTCAGTGCTCCTACCGACAAAGGAATAACAATCCTAAAAATATCTCCTTCTACAAACTCAGGCTCTGTTCCGCTGTATAATTTTGTATATTTATAGCTATTCCTCATTCCGGAGCCAAGTTCATCAGCATAGCCGATTTCTCTAAACACTTTGCTTATAGTAGGATTCTTTGGGAAAGGCTCAAATGTCTTGATATTCAGAATACCGAAACCATGAGCACGATTGCCGTTTTCGATTATCATTTTGTTTTTCTCAATAATCATCTTCGGAACATAACCGCTGCTATAATCGCGATGAGCCAAGGAATTTGATATAATCTCTCTTAATATTTTATCTCTTGCACTCACATTTTGAATACCATCAAGGACAAATAAATCATTTAAATGCTTCTGTCCAAATGCAAACATTCTTTCATAAGTATCAAGCAAATTCGTCATAATAACATCGCGATCATCATAACGGTCGAGATTATAAACACGATATATACAATCTGTTTTATGATGGCTGCATACAGACATAATCATATTATCCGTACCAAACAAGAGTATCGCCGCCATTGTTATACCTGTTTTGCCCTGAGTATCAGTCAGAATCAGTCCGGCAGAACGCAATAAATCCTCATCATTCATATTTCCCCATTCATGAGTTTGCGATTCAAATATTTGTTTCCGATTTACAGCCAATTTTCTAACTCTGTCAATCAAATCTTTTCTCAAATCGTTCACAGTCCATATAGGATATACCTTATTCACATAATAACTGTCATTTTTGCGTGAATAGCATTGAAAAACCATATCTTCATTATCAGTAATATCAATATCAGCATCGCCATTTCTGTCAATAATGCGATTTTTATGACGGATTACAGACTGACTGTTCGGCACATAAATATGAATAATATGATACAAACCGGCACTTTCATGAATGTAATTACCTTTTTTATCAGTTGCCATAAACGAGCCATCAGATATATATGTATAGTGATTAGCGATAAGATACAGCGGCGGATTCATTTTTTCTTTATTATTAACCAATGTTATAAAATTAGCAATAAGTTTAGGTACAGCATCGGCAGTAACGCCAACTATTATACCACAGTCATTTACTCCAAGAAATACATCACCGCCTTCACGATTGGAGAATGCACATATTGTATCAAATAGAGTTGTCGGTAAAGAATCTTTTGCTTCTTTGAATTCAGTTGTATGATTTTCACCATGTCGAATCTTAATAAGAAGATTTTTAGGCAATTCTTGTATATCATCCATATTAACACTCCTTTACCAACTTGACCACTAAGTTGACCACCAACTTGACCACTAAGTTGACCACCGGCTTGACCACTGATCAACCTCTAAAAAAAAGTTTCGCTATTAGCGAAACTTTTTTTTCTAAATCATTCTACTTCGTTCCCATCATCTTTGCGAGGAAGTTCTTCAAGCCGCCGCCTTCTTTGAACTCAACACCTTCCAGCCGAGAGACAATGTGTTTGACGCACTGTGAGGCTTTCGCTTTCGGATCGTTAATGATAAACGGCATCTGCTTGCGGACACTCTGCGGTATGATAATATCTTCATATATAATACCGAGATTGTCAACTTTGACATTAAGGAACTGATTGGCGATGTTGATCACTCGCTCGGCAACTTTGCGACCTTCTATAACGCTCGTCGCACGATTGACGATGAGTTTCAGCTCAAGTGCCGGATTATTGATCTCTGTTGCGATGATCTTGATAATACCGTAAGCATCTGTAATAGCCGTCGGCTCAGGTGTCGTTACGATTATGACTTCATCAGAAGCAATCACAAATGACAGGACATTCTGACCAACACCTGCACCGGTATCAATGATAAGCACATCAGCATAAGACAGCGTATCAAGTTCCGAGATGAACACATCACGCTCTGCGTCTGTAAGGTTAGCTATCTTAGAGAACCCTGACGCACCGGCAACTATCTGAATGCCGTATTTCGTATCAATGATAATGTCCTTCATAGTCTTCTGCTTCTTTATCAGATGAAACAGATTATACTTCGGTATAATACCGAGACAGACATTGACATTCGCCAGACCGAGATCGGCATCCATAACGACAACACGCTTGCCCAACTGAGCATAAGCAATGCCGAGATTGATAGCAAGATTAGTCTTGCCTACACCACCCTTACCGCTTGACACGGTAATCACTCTTGTTTTACGGTGTCCGCCATAACCTTTTACAGCGTCACTGCCGTTCATCTCTTTCATCATCTTTCGTAAATCTTCAGCCTGATCAACCATCCTAAACACTCCGCAAATAAGTTCAGCTTTGCATTTGTTTAAGGCTTATATACTGCAATCCGTCTATCATCTGCAGAACAGTATCATGACTTGCTTTGACTATATCTTTGAGTGCATTCTGACCGTTCGTAAAGAATGAAATCCCTTTATCTCGCTGCATTGCCTCACACAGGATCGCACCGATAGTTTCTGATTCATCCGTCTTAGTGATAACTACACCGTCGAAGTCAAATGTGTCAAAAGCCTTAAATATTTTCTTAACATCTTTTGCTTTCGTTGTCGCACTTATTGCCAATAAGTATTTGATATTGAAACGACTTGACTTTAACAATGCCTTCATAGTCACAATGTTCATCTCATCATTATGACTTCGACCGGCAGTATCGATCAGCACATACTGAGCCCTTGAATGTGCAAGTGCAGCCTGCAGATCTTCCGCATTATCAACATACGCACATCCGGCCTTGAGGATCTTAGCATATCGTTCGAGCTGCTCCTTGCCGCCAATCTTGTATCCGTCGATAGATATAATATCGATCGAGGCTTGTTTTTTGGTCAGCTGTCCGGTGATCTTCGCAATGGTTGTAGTCTTGCCGATACCTGTCGGCCCGATAAAAGCAAGGATCGACTGCTCTCCGTCGCGGGGCTTGTAGAATGGGGCTATCTTAAGTTTGGACTTAATATAGTCATACACAAACTCATCAACGCACTCAATGTCATCCAATTCTTTCAATGTCAACTTATCAGAAATTGTATCAACAACTTCCTTAATAAATTCGTCATAAAATTCATTTTCTTTAAGGATTTTTTGCACGTGGAGTATATTTGGGTGCAATTTTTCCTGCTGCTCAGCCGACATACCGCCATTCTTGAGCTGCTTCGTCAGGAATTCGAGATTTTCATTGAGTTTTTTTATCTCATCGCCTCCCAAAAAATCCTTCGCTGACATTGTTGGTTCTGATTTTGGTTTACTGTTATTCTTAATCTGATTGATCTGGCTAAGTATCTCATTAGTCTTATCATGACCTGTGATACCGAGGATCTCCTGCTTATTCTGCAAATCTTTGAGCTTGCGATAATCCTCATCATACATGCTGAATGTATATTTGTAAAGCTGTTTGTCCCAAAAATGCTTCTTCTTAACAGGCTCCGCAGACTTAGGCTCATAAAAGATATTCACTCCGTACTTTTCTTTCGCGACACTAAACGCTTCTTCGATATTACTCGCTATTATTTCTTTGAATTGCATGATACGCCCCCCCCATAAATGTCCACTTTATATAATATAATATTCAAATTCTTTTGTCAAGGATAAATATTAAAAAAAAATCAAATTATGACGAAACTTCAAACAAAGGATTAAACTATGGAGAATAAACAAAATAAAGTTTTGCTCGGACTAAGCGGCGGAGTAGACTCTGCTGTGTCGGCTCACATTCTGCTGGAACGCGGCTATGATGTTATCGGCATTATGATGAATACTTACCGTCCTGAGCTGTATCCCGATATACAGGATAAACCTCACATCGGTAAAGGCTGCTTCGGCAATAATGACAATAAAGCGGCAGAAGATGCAAAGAAAGTGGCAGATCATTATGGGATAGACTTCCGTATCGTTGATGTTGCGGATGAGTTCAAAGAGACGATTATCTCATACTTTCGCAGCGAATACAAAAGCGGTCACACACCAAACCCCTGCATTCTCTGCAACCGCACTATGAAATTCGGTCTTATGCTGGAGAAAGCACGGCAGCTCGGTATTCAGTTCGACTATTTTGCAACGGGACACTATGCGAAGATTGAGCCATTGTCCGAAGGCGGACCGAATGTCCTGAAGCGTGCTAACTTCCGGGAAAAAGATCAGTCATACTTTCTATCATTCT
Source organism: Spirochaetales bacterium (assembly GCA_017540815.1). Lineage (GTDB taxonomy): Bacteria > Spirochaetota > GWE2-31-10 > GWE2-31-10 > MWDO01 > RGIG6909. The sequence goes on along the minus strand of JAFYAI010000124.1, from coordinate 4,509 downwards.
TACCTTTCGAGACTCTGCAGCATGTTATATTTCCGCTTGGTGACTATACTAAACCGCAAGTGCGACAGATCGCAAGCCGCATCGGACTGTTCAACAGCGGCAAAACCGAGAGCATGGACTTCTACACGGGAGACTACAATGACATAGTATATATGGGCGAATCTCCCGTGAAGAAAGGCAACATTGTAGATATAAGCGGCAGAGTCTTAGGCACTCACAACGGCATATCACACTACACTATCGGGCAGCGCAAAGGCTTACGCATCTCATCGGATGAGCCGCTGTATGTAACGAAGCTCATCCCGGAACGCAACGAAGTTGTAGTTGATTACATTGACGGATTGGAAGCGACACATCTCACAGCACGGGAGTTCAATCAGATATATCCTGATATTTCATTCCCGATAGAATGTGAAGTTAAGATCCGCTATCGGCACACTCCTGCCAAAGCAACTGTTTATAAGGAAAACAATCAAAAAATCCGAATAGAATTCGCAGAACCGCAGAGAGCCGTTACTCCAGGTCAGCTGGCATGCTTATACAAGGATGACATTGTGCTGGGATCAGGATGGATAGAAGAGTAAAAACTCGGCACTTCGTGCCGAGTTTTTACTCTTCTATCCATAGAAATAATTCTGCGAATAGACAGAGGGAGCGGCTGGCTCTCATGTATCAGTGATTATCAAAGATACATAGTTTGTATAAAAAAGCAGATTTTGCTTAAGCAAAATCTGCTTTTTTACAAAATTTATCGTCAGAAATCCGCCTGTTTAGTCGTTCGCGGGAACGGTATAACATCCCGGATATTGGTCATACCTGTCAGATACATGATGATACGCTCAAAACCGAGACCGTAGCCGGAGTGTTTCACTCCGCCATAGCGTCGCAGGTCGAGATACCACCAATAGGTCTCTTTATTCAGACCGAGTTTATCCATCTTGGCTTCCAGCATATCGAGACGCTCCTCACGCTGCGAACCGCCGATGATCTCGCCGACACCAGGCACAAGGCAGTCCATCGCAGCAACTGTTTTGCCGTCGTCATTGAGACGCATATAGAATGCTTTGATCTCCTGCGGATAATCAGTTACAAATACCGGCTTCTTGTAGATCTGCTCGGTAATATACCGCTCATGCTCTGTCTGCAGGTCGATACCCCACTTGACAGGATACTCGAACTTCTGACCTGACTTAAGCAGCAGGTCAACAGCCTCGGTATATGTGATGCGTGCAAAATCATTGCTTACGATATTGTGCAGTCTGTCAAGCAGTCCTTTATCTACGAAGTTATTGAAGAACTCTATCTCCTCAGGGCACTTCTCCAGCACGGTATTAATGATATATTTGATCATCGCCTCTGCAACATCCATATCGTCGTTAAGATCTGCGAATGCCATCTCCGGCTCAATCATCCAGAACTCAGCGGCATGACGCGGCGTATTGGAGTTCTCAGCTCGGAATGTCGGTCCGAATGTGTAGACATTGCGGAATGCCATAGCCATAGCCTCGGCAGCAAGTTGACCGCTGACAGTAAGACTCGTCTCCTTACCGAAGAAATCCTTAGAGAAATCAATGCTGCCATCCTCATTCTTGGGAACTTTGTTCAGATCGAATGTCGTTACGCGGAACATCTCGCCTGCACCCTCACAGTCACTCGTCGTGATAATCGGCGTATGAGCATAAACAAAATCATGCGTCTGGAAGAACTCATGTATCGCATAAGCAGCCACCGATCGCACACGGAATGTTGCAGCGAAAGTATTGGTCCTCGGACGCAGATGTGCTATAGTTCGCAGAAACTCGAATGAGTGTTTCTTCTTCTGCAGCGGATAGTCAGGTGTAGAGTTGCCCTCGACAATAATATTAGTCGCTTTGAGCTCAAACGGCTGCTTAGCCTGCGGAGTCGGCACAAGCGTTCCTGTCGCAGTAATCGACGCACCAAGCGAGAGTTTGGCAATCTCTGCGAAGTTCGGCAGATTATCCTCAAAAACTATCTGGAGATTCTTAAAAAAAGAGCCGTCATTAAGCTCGATGAAACCGAAAGTCTTGCTGTCGCGAATAGTCCGCACCCAGCCTGACACGGTTATTTCTTTATTAACATATTCCGCCTGTGAGCGAAATAATTTTTTGATTAAAGTATTAGCCATAGAAATGCCTCATTACGATAGAATGCGTATATTATAATGATTTGTTATAAAAAAGTCAAGGAAATTATTGCGGTAAAAAGTCATCATGAGTCTCTAACCAAAATAAGAAAAGGTGTACCAGAGGCGAAGTCACTGAAAAAGTCAACATCATTATGTCATCCCGAACTTGATTCGGGATCTCTATACTGTATATATAGAGATGCTGAATCAAGTTCAGCATGACGGTAACTCTCTCAGCATCCTTGCTGCCGACACACCTTTTCATTACTCTTCTCTAAAACTTACTGTGCCGTCCACTTGGCATACAGAGTGACTGCACCGGAAACTGTTTCATTGAAATAATACATATTCTCAAAAGTGTCCTCGGTATACCAGCCATCGAATGTATATGTAACACTCTCTATCTCATCACTTGTCCAATTTGAGTATGGATTATCTGCATAACTTACACCGTCAAGGAAAGCAGTCCAACTGTTATCGTGCAGAGCATCGATGTATGTCACCTTATTCTTACTGTCAGTCAACCCAACAATAGTATATCCCTGTCCCTCATTAACCCAGTATGCAATATCATAAGCACATCCGGCTTTGAATGTAAATCTAAACGGATAACTGCCGTCGATCATAACCTCAGTCGGATTCTGTGTTCCAAGATCAGCGGAAGCATAATCTCCTTGCCAAACGACACCATGATTACTGCTGACACCGAATGCAAACATCATCTCAACATCAGCATCCGCTTCCATCAGATCAACGGTATACTTGCCGTCTGTCAGAGACACTCGGCTGTCCTCATGATAGTCCTCATTATAGAATATTATCTGATCAACAAGATCTGCCGTCCATGCCTTATGCTCATAACTTGCTGCAGCACTGAAGTCACTGTATTCGCCCATTCTCGAAGGATCGCTGTATTCATCAGGACTATAGTTCTCTGCAGCCTTAACCCAGAAATAGTATGTGCCGTAATCATTAAGCGGAATGTAATATGATGTCACTGTCTCTCCTGCCGAATATGCGGTACCATCCCGCTGTGACTGATAAACCGCATCGGCAGTGTTGTCTGTCTGACTCATATATATCCAATAATACGGAGCACCTGTCGAAGTCCATGACACTCTGACATAATTGGTGCTAGCACACTCGGCTTTGACATTCGTCGGAGCAGCCATAGGAGCATATTGGTAAGCAACGCTCACACTCTGACTGAATGCGATACCATCTGTGCTGCCGCTCCAAAACACATCTCGGTCATCAGTTGCTGCTACCCAGAAATAGTATGTGCCATCCTCACTCATTCTGATAGTTTTATAACCATCACCAGAGTTCCTATAGTCACTGTATGTAGCTGTCTGTATATCATTTGTTTGGCTGATATATATACCATAATAAGCTGCAGTATTAGGAGTCCAGGATACTCTGACTAAAGTAGGAGTAATCTGTTCCGCTTTCACATTCGTTACAGCAGTCAGCGGTGTATATGTAAAGTCAAAACTTGCCGCTTCGCTGAATGCACTCGTATTGGAAGTTTTGCTATCACCGTCAGCTGACTTCACCCAGAAGTAGTATGTACCGCTCTCGGTAAGTGTTATCTGGTATCCCTCAGTTGCGGCCCAAGAATAAGCATATCTTGTCTCACATGTCGCATTAGCAGAGTTATTGGTCTTGCCGTAGTAGATCCAGTAACACGCTGCGTCTGTCGCAGTCCACTTTACCGAGACTCTGTTGCCTACACCTTTAGTCACGGTCACGCCTGTCGGAGCAGTAAGCGGTGTATATGTGAACTCACATGATGCCGCAGCACTGAAGTCACTGACCTCGCTTGTAGGCTTATATATAGTCCTCCCGTCAGCATCAGATCCGGCTCTATCATAATCGCTGTCTGATCTCACCCAGAAGTAGTATGTCCCGCTCTCTGAGAGAGTTACTGACTGAGTCATGCTTTCTTCATGCCAATAATCATCATAATCCTCATTAACCATAACCGCTGCATTGCTGTCGTTAGTCTTACTATAGTATATCCAATAATATGCCGAACCGTTGGTTTTCCAGGATATATCAACCTTGTTCATAGAATATGTTGATTGCTTGGCAGTCACTTCAGTCGGAGGCTGGAGTCTCTGATATGTAAACTCGATATTTGCCGACGCACTGAAGTCACTCGTACTTGCCGAAGGCTTTGGAGTCAAACTGTCTTCATACTTAAATACATTATAATAATTATCAGCCCTCACCCAGAAGTAGTATGTCCCGCTTTGAGTGAGCAGTATATTATCTGTTGTGCACATGCCGTCATTAGACAGATTATATCTTGCAGTAACAGCTGTTACAAGTTCAGCACTGCTGCTGTCATCTGTTGTGCT
>JAFYAI010000017.1 GCA_017540815.1 Spirochaetales bacterium | reverse complement strand
TTATAATCTTTATAAAATTTATGAAGATTGCGATCATATAGAAAATAAATATACTTATAAAATCGGTCATGGTTCTGATTCATTAGATAAATATCAATATCCTCTTTTTCTTTGTGTTGGACTTGGTGCAGGCATTCCTTTGTTTGTCGGAGGAATTGTAATGTTGGCATGTATTGCTGCCACTATTAAACAAGAAAAAATAACTGTTATTGCTAGTAATGATAAACCTCGTAGCCGAAAACAGCGAACTATAGCCTTCTTTAAACGAACTGCTATTGACGGCGGTTATAATTGGAACAGTGACGAAGTTACTGTTGGTATGGCAGTTAAGATTTAATTGTTATAATATAGTTAAAAATTAAATTTTATTATACAAAGGAGTTATCCATGAAAAAATCAATTTTAATTAGCTTGTCACTTTTAGTGACTTGCATGTTGTACGCTCAGGTCATAGCTGTGCGTCCGTTCGACAGCGACTCTTTCTGTTTGGAAGACAAGACTGCTGTGATGAGCGATCTGTTGGTCGATGAGTTGTCGCATATAACCGGCATATCGCTGGTGGAACGAGCTCGGATTGAAGAACTGTTAGGCGAGATTGCCTTTCAGAACGCAGGTTACACTGATCCTGAGACCGTTAAGGAACAGGGTAAGATGCTCAACGCAGACTGTATGATTTACGGCAACACAACTTTAATGGGCAATGAGCTGGTAGTAACTGCACGGCTTGCAAGTGTTGAGAGCGGATTAATCCTCTACACAGCGAGGATGAAATGTAAGACTTGGAGTGAGTTTTATAACAATCTGCCGAAGTTTGCTCAAGAGTGTGTAAGCAAGATACCATCGCCGAACAGATTTGTAGGCACTTGGTCTTGCGATCTCGATGATGTTGGTTATGAGATTAGATTCTCTGCAAACAAGAAATGTACTGTTACTGTTATTGCATCTGATCCTGATGTGATTGCTGATGAGGAGTTAAGTGGAACTTATTCTTACAGCAAGGATAATTATTCTGAAGGCAATATGTTGAAAGTCAATGCACGTGCAAAAGGCTCTAAGACTAAGATAGCATGGAACAGTCTCTGCACATTTACAACTGATGATTATTCGTCGTTCAATATCCAGATCAAGAATGCTTCCGGTAAAGCGGTAAGAGCAAGTTTTGTGAAGATAGAGGATTGAAAAGGATAAAAAAGGTTTCGCGAAAGCGAAACCTTTTTTATCCTTATTGTAACGATTGAATCTTCTGAATACTTAATCCTGTCATTTCTGCGATAAAATCAGCATCTAAATGTTTTTTTACCATTTTTTGAGCGATTTTTAGATTAGCTTTACGAATGCCCTTTGCGTAGCCTTGCTCTCGCCCTTTCTCTAATCCCTGTTCCAAATAATCACGGTATTTCATTTCAAGTGTCATATATTTGTGCCTCCATTTCGTGTTGTTTTTTGCATTGTCAACTAGTGATTGCATTTTTTCGGTAAATTCTGACTGCGGTTTGCCTGTATTAATGTATTCGAGAATATCCCGAATCTTTTCATCTTTCTCTTTCAGATAAGCCGCAGCATTAAAAAACAATATATGCGTGCCATCGTCTAATTTCAAGTCTTTGTCTTCCTCACAAATCCGTGGGAATGTGTATACCGGCAAGTCCTTGTTGAACAGGTCATCAGTGCATATAAAAAGAATATAAACTTCTCTTAGGTCTTTGTAACTGCTGCCTTTCTCAATCATATCGACATCAATGATCGACTGATAATATCTTGCACGCTTCGCCAATGACTTGTCAATTGTAGTTTGCATTTCGATGTCGAATACTTTGTCGCTGTTTTTGACATACACATCAAACCGCACGCTTTTGGGCTTAATCCCGACATCGACAACTTTCTGATTCTTGGGCTTTTTAATCTTCTCAATCTCAATGCCGAGCAGCCGCTCAATCAGTTCTTTGCAAAGAACTTTGTCTTTCATGACTAAGTAAAAAATATAGTCATTTGTAATACCTGCATTTTCCCATTTTTCGAGTAACTTTTTCTTGCTGAGTTTAGCCATTGTTAATGTCCTTTGATACTTTTTTATAATAAAACTTTATAAATATATAATATCACAGAAATATCATTCTGTCAAATTTAAATTAAAATATTCTTGCACAAAAAACATTTTTTTTGCTATAATGCGACATATCCATAATAATGGGGTTTCGCTCCCCTCTCCGTCTCTGATGGAGAGGGGGTGGGGGTGAGGGTGATCGACAACGAAAAACTTGATGAACATATAGACAGAATAACCAACCGCAATCGGTTTATTTTATGGCGGTATGACAAAGTACAGAAGCGGCGAACTGTCCTCGGCATAGTGCTGCTGTCAATCTTTGCCGCCGCAATGACAGCCGGGTTAATCGTCGGTGATCTGGAGAATAATATACTGCCTAAGGCGATAAGATTTTGTTTGGAGTGTATCGGCATTGGCTAAGATGAGCAAACAAACAACATCAGTTTCGGCTTTCTTCATAAAACTCAGAATGTGGATACAGATCGGCTGTCTGCTTGTGCTTAATTCTGATTTTGCCGCATTTTTCCGAGGTGTGATGAAACGCAAGGCCTCGATAAGCAAAGCAACGACGAAACAATTCTGCGTTCCGGGGTTGAACTGCTACTCATGTCCGTCGGCGATCGGAGCGTGTCCAATCGGTGCTCTGCAATTCTGGCTGAATGACACGGCAAACAAGATCAAAATGGGGCAGGAAGTTAATCTGTCTGGCTTATACATTCTCGGAATGATGGGAACTGTCGGAGCATTGGCCGGACGGCTGCCGTGCGGCTGGATATGTCCATTCGGACTAGTGCAGGATTGGCTTGGGCGTATTACGAAGTCCAACCGGAAAATCGCAGGTGTATTCAAATATCTCAAATATGCGGTGCTTATCGTGTGTGTCATCATCCTGCCGTCGCTGGCGATAGATGGGATGATACTCAGTCCGTGGTTCTGTAAATTACTCTGTCCGTCAGGAACGCTCTTCGCAGGACTGCCGCTCTTGGCTCTGGATGCAGATCTGCGGAGCATGGTTGGAGTTTTTACTATTGTTAAGGTCTCCTTCCTCGTTTTCGTAATTGTGATGAGTATGTTTTATAAGCGGTTCTTCTGTAAAGTGTTTTGCCCGCTTGGAGCATTCTGGGGACTGTTCAATCGCGTGAGTGTCGTTAGGCTGAAATACAATCATCAGCAGTGTGTGCAGTGCAAGCGGTGCGAAGATGTGTGTCCGATGAATATTAAGGTGACGCAGGAGCCTAACACGGCGGAGTGTATCCGATGTATGCGGTGCGTAACTGTGTGCCCGTCAAAGGCGATCGATATGAACAGTTCGATTGTGCTGAATGACCGGATCGAGCGGTATAAGACATTCCGCAAAGTTAAACAGAAAGAGATGATGCAGAAGATGCACGATAAAATGCTGCAGAAGAATGATCCGAAGCATAATACTATAGAAGAAACTCCGCCTGAAATGACGATAGTGCAGCCGGAAGCGGCAGCTTTACCGGTGAGTCAGACAGTTTTATGCCTTGAAGATCATTCTGAGGAGCATCCGACAGAGGATGAGAATATTATTATAGAAAATTATGGAGCAGACAATGGCGGCTATCAACCCACTGACACAGAAGAGTGTGATATATCCGAGCAAATACGACTCGACGAGGCTTTATCCGATACCGAGATCGGCAAACCGGCTGAAGATCGGGATTGAGACTTTTTATGGTGTGGATATTTGGCATGCTTATGAGTTCAGTTATCTTAACTCCAAGGGCTTGCCGGTTTGCCGCATTCTGCGGTTTGCCTATTCTGCACAGAGTCCGTGCATCGTTGAGTCGAAGTCCGTTAAGCTGTATTTGTTTGGCTTCTCGATGGAGCAGTTTGAGAATGACACAATTGTGCAGGATATTATTCGGAAGGACTTGTCAGCTGCTGTCGGTTCGGATGTGCTGGTGACATTGTTTGATGAGACGCACCGATTTGAAATGGCTGATATATCGGATAAAATGCCGGACTTGCACAATTGTGCCATTGACAGATATGACCTTGATCCGACACTGCTGCAAACCGAACCGAACAGTGCCCCGAATAAAACTCGCACAATTGTGACGGATCTGTTAAAGACTAACTGTCCGATAACAGGGCAGCCTGATTGGGCAACGGTGCGTGTGGATTATGAGAGCGGCAGCACAATTGTGCCTGAGTCATTCATTCGATATATTGTGTCATTCCGCAATCATGCCGATTATCACGAGAACTGCACTGAGCAGATCTATGCCGATCTCTGCCGCATTCTGGCTCCGCAGAGCATGACAGTGCAGTGTCACTACACTCGCCGCGGCGGGATAGATATTAATCCTGTGAGGTATCTCAATAAGTTGGATATAACAGAAGATCTTATAGGTGAGTTTGATCTCAAGTATAGCCGACAGTGATAATGTTTACTTAATTAGGCTGATTATAATAGCAAAATATCTGTCAGAAAACATATATAAATTACTTGATTTTTCTAAAAAAATAGTGTATTATATTTCAACAAAAAATTTTATATTAAAGGATTAGCTTTATGGAAGACTTACGACGAATTACCGTCGGTGGAATGTTGGAAGAGATTGCCAACAAATTCCCGACAAACCAGGCCGTCAAATATATTGAGGCGGACTACGACAGGACTTATTATGATTTCAATCAAGATGTTGACAAGATTGCACGAGGTCTAATGGGTATGGGTTTTCAGAAAGGAGATCATCTTGCAATTTGGGCGACGAATTATCCGCAGTGGCTAAT
>JAFYAI010000016.1 GCA_017540815.1 Spirochaetales bacterium | reverse complement strand
CAGGGTAGTCGGGTTTACAGACAGCAGATCGGGCGGAACAGTCGGACAGGCAGATAAGAGGGTAACAGGCAAGTCTCATCATTATGCCTCATATACGAGTGAGACCAAAACCGACAGCGAAGGTGTTGCCCGGCTTATTGCCCCGACTGTTAATGACATCCAGACTGTAACGGTTCAGAATGATGACGGAGAAAGTATCTCTGTCTCTAATCTAAAGATCGAAAAGAGCGGAGCGAATATGGGAACGATAGCCCTTGTCGGTAAAGATCAGTATAATCTGAAAGTTACAGGGACGATTGATGAGAGTTATAAGACTGATGGTTATATGTTTGCTAATACAGAATATCCTATGACTTTGACGATTAAGAATATCAGTGACATAACGGCAACGACATCCATCCTTACCATAGAATCCGATAATCCGGCTGTGACTGTTGTGTCTAAGGATAATGAAAACCTTTCTGCAATGACGGTCGGTACTTTAGCCGGCGGCGGAACAAAGATGCTCAATCTTGGTGTTACATGCTCGGATATTGATAAAGGGTATGTTGATGCTTTGATTAAGATAAGAATTGTGAATGTATTTGAAGGTTCAGCTTGGGAAGATTATGTGCCTTTGAGATTTCACAGCGGATGGCATTGTTTCACTGTCAATGCTCAAAATCCTGATGGTAATGCTAATGCATCGCTAAAAGGATATATCATTTACCCGGACGGCAACAGCCAGTATTTCTCTGTCAATCATAATCAAAGTACAACTATAGCAGTGCCTGCGTTTGGAGATGATGAGCCGTTCTTAATGGCATTCTGCGGAGCAGCGGCTAATGCAGATCTGTTTAGTACAGAGATGCACTATACGGTTATATCGGGAGCATATCCTTTGGCAATCAATGACAGTTTGGAAGAGTACAGGTCTCATGTGTTATTTGCAGAACCGAATGATACTCAGGACCGGGCATTCACTGCGGAGAGTGCATTTCAGGCGTATCTGCATGCCGGGGATATTGATTATTATAAAGTTACGGCGGATGATAATAATAAAGTGATCTTTAATCTTGATAATCAAGATGCTGATAGTGCAGGTTCTGCGAATGTTATTGCTGTATTGGGGACATCTTTATCAAATATTACCGTTCCGACTAAAGCGGGATATATTTTTGGCGGATATTGGACAGAACCTAACGGATGCGGTATGCAATATATAGATGAGAACGGTAATGGAATTTGGTTTGTCGATACTCTCGATGATAAAACACTGTATGCAAAGTGGACTGTATCTGCTTCACCATCAATGCCTACCGACACGACAAGTGACTCATCAGACGATACATCGGGAGCTACTACCACATCTACAACGACTACAACTACAACTATAGGCGGCGGTCAAGTTTCTCTGACAGTTACAGGCAACATAAAGATTGGCAATGTAGAGTATGACAAAACCTCATTCGTCAAAGTGATGGACACAGCCGTGATTGTTACTGGCAGTGATGACAACTGGAGCAGCTATCTCGACAGCCGTGCTTTCAATTTTTACAAAGGTGTATTTATAAGCGACAGGACGGTGAAGATCAGTCCATACTATATGGCACAATATCAGGTGACACAGCAGTTATACGAAGCGGTAATGAACAGCGGCAAAAATTATGGCTTTGGCAAGAGTGACACACATCCGGCATACTATGTATCGTGGTATGATGCGATCACATTCTGCAATAAGCTGTCACTGCTGATGGGCAGGACACCGTGTTACACTGTCAACGGTATAACCGACTGGGCGGGACTGGCATACTCATCGATACCGGCATCAAACAACAGTACATGGAATGCTGCCGAGTGTGATATAACCAAGAACGGCTACCGGCTGCCGACAGAGGCAGAGTGGGAGTTCGCCGCACGGGGCGGAGATCCGAGCAAGGCTGACTGGAAATATGCATTCAGCGGTATCGATGTGGTAGGCGGGAACAAGATACATGACGGCAGCAGTTATCTGAAAACGGATGCCAATCTGGCTACTGTAGGATGGTATAGCAGCAACAGCGGTTCATCAACGCATCCTGTAGGAGAGAAACTGCCGAATCGACTCGGGCTGTATGACATGAGTGGCAATATCTTGGAGTGGTGCCAAGATCGGTATAACGAAACAGTTACGAGTAATGATACAGCATGGACAGTAAACGGTGTGGTAACAGATCCGCAGGGAGCAGCATTCAACTCTTCCCGTGTGCAGCGGGGCAGTATGTGGAACATCATTGCGGACTCCTGCTGCGTGTCTTATCGGCAAAGCAACTCTTCGTTCGGCAGCAACACCCCGATCACATACTGTGGCTTCCGTCTTGCATGTTCTGTTAGATGAGTTGATGGGAAATTATAGCTTTAAAATCACTATCCGTGGAATAGTTGTATAATATTTTTTTAAGGAACTTTTATTATGGAAAGCAAAATGGATTTAAAAGATTTGATTATTAGGGAATTTGAAAGGACATTAGAACAAAAGGTTCAAGTTGAGGGGAAAGCGGCAAATTATATGATAGTTGTTACTTTGATATTGACTATCATAGTTCAATTTTTCTTGGAATTGAATAAAAAAAGTTTTTGTTCTCAATTTACTCTTACATATTATATTTTTTATATTGGTTCCTTTTCTTTTGGCGTTTTATTGTTATTGGTATTTGCTCTAATGTTACAGCCAAAGCATATTAAGTATTTTAGTACCAAAGAATTACTTGATGAATATCATAATAAAGAAAAGTCTGATGAAGATAAAATGAAATGGATTTTTAAAGAAAGTGAAGATTATAGAGAGGTGAATAGAAAAACGGTCAAAATATTGGATAATTATAATAATTCTGTGGCAGTCGGTGTGATTGTATTAGTGATATTATTTATTTTTGATACTATTTTATTTTTTATTTCATTAGGAGTTAGAGCATGAGTAAAACATTTTCAATTAATGTAAAAGAGACAAAAGATGGGATTTGTATAGATATTGTGTCTGGAGATAAAAAAGTTATTGTAAGTAAAGATGGTGAAGTTTTAGAATCTTCTGTTGTTATACCAGTTTATGCTATTGATAAAAATAAAAAAACAGATTTATCTTCGTTAATTTATAATGACACAAAAAATACTTTATATGATACCCCTATTGTTGAAGATGGAATAGATGACATAAAAAATCCTCAAGAAGAATACCAAGAAGGTGGTATAGATGATAAAAAGACCCCATTATATCGACAACATTCATACATGAGTCAAGGTGGGGAAGATGGTCGTATGCTTCCGCCAAACTTCAATAAATAATTGGAAAGGGACTACATATATGCTGTTCCCTTATTTCTCTTCTCCTGCACGCCCGCCGACAGCGGCAGTAATGCCGCTGTCGGCGGCAACGATGGTGTCATTGTCAGATGGAACAGAGAATTATTGTAGTTAAAAATTATGTAAATGATATGAGATTTTGTTAAAGGATAAGGAGTATTTTTATGAAAAAACAGATTGATTTAATAATTGTTTTAATTATTATTACATTATGCATTGGCTGTCCGCAGGATCGAACAAGTTCGATTGACATAGAAAGTCCATCTATGGATTTGTCTAATAATATGTATATTGATGATGAGTCGTATCCTTATACAAGTATGAAGTTAATCTCATCTAAATCATTTACAATAAAAGGCTCTAATAGTGATGGCGTTTTTGTAACAGGGCGAACTGTTAAACTGGGCTCTTATTGGATGATGAAGTATGATGTAACACAAAAGCTATATAAGAAGGTATGGGAGAATAGCAGCATAACTTATAATAGTGAATTTGGTGCAGGGGAGAACTATCCTGCATACGGTGTGTCGTGGTATGATGCGATAGCATTCTGTAATAAATTAAGTATACTTATGGGCAGAACACCATGTTATAGTGTTAAGGGGGTAACTGACTGGAGTAGTTTGAGTCGAGCAGATGTTCCTGACTATGATAATGCGGATTGGAATGCCGTAACTGTAAATATGAGTGCCAATGGTTATAGACTGCCAACTGAGGCTGAGTGGGAATGGGCGGCTGATGCAGGTGAAGGTCATGAATATCCTGGCAGTAATACTCTTACTGATGTGGCATGGTTTGGCAGTAACAGCAATAATGCCGCACATCCTGTAGGTCTTAAGTCTCCCAACAGCTTGGGACTTTATGATATGGCTGGTAATGTTTTTGAGTGGTGTTGGGATATTTATAGCGAAGATGTTACGGCTTATGACAGTGCATATATGACAAACGGGATAGTAACTAATCCGCTTGGAGCTACAGATGAAATTGATAGTCATGTCATTAGAGGTGGCTGGCATTCTTCATCATCTTTGTATCAATGCTCTGTGACTAGTAGAGGATGTGGAACTCACAATTATAATAGAGGAATCGGTCATGGACTCAGGCTTGTATGTTCTGCATCCGGCTATGATAACAGTATATTTGGAGTTACAACGACAAGCTCTACGACAACAAGCACAACCTCGACTACATCTACAACCGTACCTGTAAAGTATACGACTGTACACTTTTATCATTATATTAATGCAACAGGCTTTATGAAAGATGTTACATTCGATAGTTACGACAGTGAAGGTTCTCTTACACCATACAAACTGCCATATAGCGGTTTTACTGCAAATACAGGATATGAATTCTATGCGTGGAGCGTCGAGATAGGCAGCGGCAATCCTCGTCTGTATCAGCCGGGTGACTATATAATGTACAGCAGTTTGACAGATGATTTTTTATTCGGAACTAAAGTAATATATGTAACTGCGATTTATCAGTCCAAAAGCACAACGACGACTTCTATAGAAGAAGCCGCCGCCGAAGATTACACTCCGCAGTATTTCTGGGGAACTTGGGTCAAGATGAGCGATGGTGTAGAGTATAATATTTATGAAACAGAATGCGAATATCAGAATACAATAGGCTATATGTCAAGTTGTACTGACACCACTATGACTATATCCGGACTCGGAACATTCACCAAGCAGAGCGACAGCGTAATGATAATGGATAATATCCCATATTACCGCAAGGGTGGAGCAAATCTTGAATATAAGGTGCGAGTAGTCGGATTCAGCGACAGCCGATCAGGCGGAACATTTGGTCAGGCTAATAAGAGATTCACCGGTAAGTCCAAGAAATACACATCGAATGTATATGACACAACTACAAACAGTGAGGGTGTGGCTACGCTTATCGCGCCTGTCGCTTACGATACACAGACAGTCAGTGTCGATGCAGGAGATAATACCGTAGTATCTGCTGATATTGAGATAGGTGCGACAGGCGGCAATATGGGAACAATCGCTATCGTAGATAAAGATCAGCCTAATCTCAAAGTTACGGGTGAGATCATTCAATCTACAGATCAAAGCGAAGATGCAGAATATCTGTATGCCGATAAGACATATAATATGACACTTACGATAAAGAATATCAGTGAAGTTTTGTCCAAGACCTCAATAGTAACAGTTGTTTCGGATAATCCTAATCTTACGGTTGCGGCAACAGACGGCACTAATCTTAGCAGTGGGATTGTTGTCGGATCACTGGCTGCCGGCGGTACTAAGACATTCTCACTGAATGTGACATGCACAGGGATAGAACGAGGTCATATCGATACAGGACTCAAGATTACAATCAATAATGTGCTGGATAATCAGATATGGGAAGATTATGTGCCGATGAGATTTTTTAAGGAGAAAACAAGCTGGACTATCACAGCGAAGAATCCTGACAATAATAACGATGCGATATTAAAAGGCTTTATTATTTATCCTGATGGGAATAATCAATATTTCACTGTTGCGAACAACGGAGTTAAAACAATCGAAGTACCGCAGTTTAATCTTGATGAGCAATACTTAATGGTATTCTGCGGGGCAAATGCCAATACCGGATTGTATAGTACTGAGATGCATTATACGGTAGTATGCGGTAATGTTGCCTTACCGATAGACGAGGATGTATCAGGAATTGCTGCGAAGATTACATTTGGCGAATCAAATGATAATCAGGATAGTGCTTATACTGTCGATAGAGCATTTCAGGCATATC
Organism: Spirochaetales bacterium; assembly: GCA_017540815.1. GTDB lineage: Bacteria > Spirochaetota > GWE2-31-10 > GWE2-31-10 > MWDO01 > RGIG6909. The sequence goes on along the minus strand of JAFYAI010000016.1, from coordinate 69,505 downwards.
TGCATGCAGGCGACATCGATTATTACCATGTTACCGCAAATGACAATAACATTATAACCGTGACTCTCGATAATCAGTCTGCCGATACAAGTGGAACGGAGAGTATCAGCGGTATGATAGGCACAGCTTTGCCAGATATAACGATACCTGTCAAAGTCGGATATGGATTCAAAGGATATTGGACAGAGCAAAATGGTGATGGAATTCAATATATCAATGCCGACGGAACAGGGGCGAGAGTCTTGACTTTTACTGAGGATAAGACGCTCTATGTGAAGTGGAATATTGCAGAGTATACAATCGTATATGACAACAACGGCGGCAGCGGCAGTATGGAGACTCAGCAAATGACTTATAATGTATCAGCTGACTTGAAGTCTGGAATATCATTCTCAAAGACAGGTTACACATTCTTAGGATGGGATCTTGATCAGAATGCTGCAGAGCCGACCTGGACGGCATATCAAACGGTAAGCAATCTGACAACCATTGACGGAGCAACAGTGCGGCTATATGCAGTATGGCAGCCGCATAGTTACATAGTGGCGTTTGATGCTAACGGAGGAACAGGTGATGCAATGAGTGAACAGAGTATGATTTATGGGACTCCGACATCGCTATCGGCATGCACATTTACTAAGGATGGTTACTCATTCGCAGGCTGGAGCCGGACGCAGAATGCAGATGTCGCAGAGTATGCTGATGGCGAAACAGTGACAGATGTGAGTGTTGTCAATGGTGATTATGTTACATTGTATGCGGTATGGGGCGTGAATTATACCGTTCACTTTGATGCCAACGGCGGAGAGGGAAGTATGAATGATCAGGGGATGATTGGAGGCAAGGATGTATTATTACAAGAAAATACTTTTACAAGAGCAAGGTATTCTTTCGTTGGATGGGCTACAAATCCTGATACATCAAATGTGACTTATCTTGATGCAGAAAAAGTTAGAAACTTGACACTTATTGCTAATGACACAGTAGTATTGTATGCTGTTTGGCGTATAAATGCATATATTAATGATGTTGGAAATATAGTCATTAATGATGTTGAATATCCTTGTACTTCTTTCATTTCTGTAATAGATTCAGTAACTACAGTTATTGGGGCTGATTCTAATTGGAGTGGTTATCTTATTAATAGTGCTGAAAACTATTTTAAGGGAGTGTTTATAAATGGACGAACAGTGCATTTAAGTCCATATAATATGTCTCAATATGAAGTTACTCAGCAGTTGTATGAAAATGTGATGAATGAAAATATTAATTTTGATAAGGGAGATGGTGATTGTCTTCCAGCTTATTATGTTTCGTGGTATGATGCGATAGTGTTTTGTAATAAATTAAGTTTAATCATGGGAAAACATCCATGTTATTCTATAGATGGTATAACGGATTGGATAGGTTTGAGATACAGTAATATACCTACTGAGTCTAATGATGAGTGGGATAATGTTACAGTTAATATAGATGCAGATGGTTATCGCTTACCTACTGAGACAGAGTGGGAGTTCGCAGCAAGAGGTGGAGATCCAAAAAAAGCAGATTGGAAATATGCGTTTTCTGGTATAAATAGTGTTCAAAGAATTTATAAAGAACAATCAATTATGGCAACTGATGATAATTTAATATTAGTTGGATGGTATTATCAAAATAGTTCATATAATACTCATCATGTTGGAATTAAAAATCCAAACAGATTAGGGTTATATGATATGAGTGGAAATATTAAAGAGTGGTGTACAGATTGGTATAATGACTCTATTATGACAGGTATAAGCATGGATCCAATTGGTGACGAATTTGGGCTTAAACGATGTCAAAGAGGCGGAAATTGTCTTACAGAAGCTTACGGATGTCTTGTATCATATAGGAGTAATGGCGATCCTTGTGTTCGCAGTTATATATCCGGAATTCGTCTTGTTTATAGTGTGAGATAGTAATTATGACATTAAAATACTATCTGTATAATAGGTGATTAAATATTTTTAAGGAGCTTTTATGGAAAGCAAAAATAAGGAAAACAAAATCAATCTTGAAGAGTTGATTGTAAAACAATTGGATTGGTTGTTAGAGTTGAAAAATAGAGATGAGACAAAAAGCATTGGCTATTTGACAGCGATTACTCTTATGATGACGATATTAGCTCAATTTTCATCAGAAATATATAAAATGAATATAATTAGTACAACATATCGAAAATTAATTCTGTTGTTTTATGGTATAGTCTTTTGTTTTGGTGTGGTGATTTTGCTCTTGTGTGCTATACAGTTACTGCGAAAGAATATACATTATTTTAATGTTGAAAAGTTGATAAATTTGAGAAAGAATGAAAATGAATATGATGACAACATTATTAATGCTGTTAGTACTTTTATTAAAACAAATAAAAGTACTCACGATGTATTAAATAATTTTAACAAAATTATTTCTGTATGTGTAATAATTCTTGTTGGGTTATTTTCTTTATCTGGATTTATTTATTTTGTGACCATAATCGGAGGTGGTATTAAATGAAAAAAAAGAATAAAAAGAATAAAATGAGATCCTTTATTAAATCTGTAAAAAAGTGTAATCATAATAGAATTTTAAGATTAAAAAATACAGAAGATGATCTTGGAATAAAAGAAAAGCAATGTTCTAATTTCATTGATTTAAGTATTATAGAAAAACAAAATCATAAGTAATTATGATGCCTTAAATACTGACGAACTTTAAACGGGACTAAAAATGGGGAAGAATATTATAAATATAATTTCAAATCGAATAGTTCTATTTTTTTGCTTGCTTATATTGGTTTTGAATACTAATTTATTATTTGCACAAGATTCTACAGATGATGTAAGTAGCGATTCTATTCTAATGTTAATTGAATCTTTGCAGTATTTTGAAGAAACTGATGATAAATTGATTGAATTATCAAGTAGTTCGAAAAGGATTGCTGGAAAAGTAGGAAGTAGCAATAATAAATCAAGCGAGAGTTGGAGTGTAATAAAAACTAGTCTCGAAGAAGCATATAAGAAGAATGCGATGTTATTGTTAAAGTTAAGAGATAAGGAAAATGAAATAAAAGATTTAGAATCTGATATTAAGGTTATGAATCTCCAAGTACATTATTATACAGTTGCAATTATAATATTAGGTATATTAAGTAGTATATTTGTTTTGTTATTGTTGCTTATCAGTTTTGGTAAACAATTTCCTGATTTAGTTGATATTATTAAAGCTGCAATAAAGAAAATTATAAAATTATCTTAATAGTATTGAAAATGTATATTAAAAATAAGGAGTTTTTTATGTTCATTCGTTCTTATATACATATTCTTCTGTCGTCTCTCCTCCTTCTCTCCTGCACTGTCCCCGCTGACAGCGGCAGCAATGCCGCTGCGACGGCTACAACCGTATCACAGTCAGGCGGAGAATCTGCAACAACAACAACAACAACTATTACCGGTGATACATCTTCCGACCCGATCACTTCCACTTCGACGACTTTACCGTCGTCAGGCAGCACGGCTGTCACATTCCGCAATAATTCGGCTTATGATGTCAATATATTTATTGGGATTAATCCGTATTATGGAACTGCTGCATTTACCGTTGGTAAAGGTGATGCTGTCAGCAGAAATGTTATCCCATCGGAGTCGGTTATAGGTGACACTTTTTATATAGAGTATTTGATCCCGATTGGAGAACAGATATTCCCGTATTGGCCGATGAGAGCAGATGTCGGATATAAGACTATGCTGCTCAGCAAAGCGGATGCCAATGAGCTGACAATAGACAGTCTGACGGAGTGTCCAACGAATGACAGTTACATTTTGCTGGAGAATAAGACAACTTCGGATATATATGTGAACCGTAAAGCAGGCGATGCAGGATTCCGAGTTAATCCTTACGGTCAGCCGGAGACATACAATATACCACGGAACGGAAGTGCTGTATATGAAATATCAGAAGAGAGTCAGACACTGAAGCCGTCGCAGGTGCAGTCTTTGCGTATTGTCCGCAATGTGTTTAATGAACAGGTACTGCCCAAACCGCTTGATAATACGGCACCTGAGCCGGGTATGATATATACTGTTACTGTCACGAATGAGTCTGCTGTGTTAAAATCAGTTACTCCGTTTGATATTGATCTTCAGAATCAGATCTGGGAGATTGACTGCGATCCTTACATTGTTAATTGTATTTGCAGATCACAGTCAGTAGACGGCGGCACTGTGATATTCGGCTCTAAGATGGCTGACGGACTGTTCTCTAATGTGCTGGATAAATACGGCAAACAGCATTCGGCCTGTGTGATACCGATGTCTGGGCTGCGGACTAAGGCTGCTGATAGTCGGCAGTGTTTTGTCTATGACGGTCTGGAAAATGAGGATGGCACAATTGTGCTGCTGGCAGACATTGTTTATGATGGAGATGTTACGGATGATGTATATCTGCTGTGCTATGATCCGGCAGACAAGGCATTCAGGTGGGCATATCCACTTGCCGAGTGCGTAGGTGATGCTGAGCTGCTTATCCGATGGTCGTGTCAGGCAACTGTGATACGCCGCAGTCCTAATGTGTATGCAGTTGGCTGTGCGTCTGTCAGGGATGGCAGGATGCACCGATTCTTTGCCGAGTTTGACTGCACCAATGCTGATAATATACATGTGCGGTCATATTGTTCGCCGGATTCGACAGATGTTTCTGATAATACAGAGACAATGTTTTGCTCTGTTTATTATGACTCTGTTCACGGCGAGTATATTGCGGTCGGTTATGATAAGTTTAATCCTGATTATCCGATTGGACAGACGCATTACGGTGTGATATATCGGATTTATGCAGATGCGAGTGATGATCTGACTGCCGATACGGTGGCTTCTTATGATAATTGCCTGTTTTTCGGTATTGACGGTCATCAGGATGATTATTACATTTGCGGAGAAGCGATGCTTACAGGCAAGATACTGCAGGGCTGTTATCTGTCGTCATCAATGGTAGCTGAGAATGTTGCTCCTCGGACATGCCCTTCCGTGAATACGCATTGCTGGTATAATCAGATCAGTTTGTTTGATGATAAGATTATCTGCTGCGGACAGAGTTCGGCTGATTTTAGCGGTACTGCTGATTCTGTTCCGATTGTTACTGCATTTGATCTTGATGACAGCATTATCTGGGAGAATACTTCATTTGACGGATGGACAGAGGCTGACAGCTGTTTCCCCAACGGTATCGGATCGTATATTATTGAATTATATGATGCTCACAGTGAGAGGTCTGCCATTGTCAGTGCCGACTTGATGGGGCGTAACACCGGTCCGCTCGTCGGGATATTGCAGTGACCTACCACAGCAGTTTCCGCACATCCACATTCAGCACTTCGGCGAAGGCTTTGAGTTCTATGTCGGTGATAAACCGCTTGCCGCATTCTATCCGCTGCACTGCGTTTTTATCGATGTCGATACCGACAGACTGCATTTGGTCTGCCAATGCTCGCTGTGACATTCCGGGGAACAGATTTTTCCGCAGTTCGGCAATTCTGAGCCCGGCGATGTTATTTAAGTTTCCGTTTTTGTTTTTATACATGAGTTTTCGTTTCCGTAAATTGTCTTTTAGCTTATTATATATTAAATCCGCAGCACTTATGACATTTACAGAATGTTATAATAAAAAAAGTTATGAATTGGTCAATAAATTGCTCCATTCATAACTTTTTTTTCAATATTTGCTTGTTCTTACCTCTCCAACCAATCTCTAATATCTTCAATAATAATGCCGTCATCAGTGCCGATAGCAGTTTCATCTAAGGTCAAGACATATTTCGGATAATTGTCTTTGATTAGTTTAAGGTTGCCTATCTCACGATCGGAATTCTCAGGCAGCTGACGGCAGACCTGTATGTATATTTTGTCATTCTGACGAACTCCAACGAAGTCAATCTCGCGAGTATCGTCTTTGCCGGTATAGACTTCATAACCTCGTCGGCACAGTTCAAGGTAGACAATATTCTCCAGCATAGATGCTGCTGATGTCGGATTATATCCCATCAAAGCATATTTCAGACTGCTGTCTGCGAGGTAGTATTTCTCCTGAGTTTTGAGAACATTTTTACCTTGTATATCGTAGCGGTTGCAGCGATAGATTACAAACGCTCTCTCCAGCCAATCAAGGTAGTTATAGACTGTTTCAGGATTGATAGACCGCCCCTGACCTTTAAGAAATTTCACGATAGAGTTAGTGGAGAAATTCTTGCCGACATTCTCCAGCACAAATCTGACGACTTTATCAAACAATGCAGTGTTGCTGATATTATGCCGCTTGGAAATATCTTTCGTTACAACCGAGCCGAATATATCTTCGACAATCTGATAAACCGAGTTGTCGTCAAAATTGCCAATAGCAGTAATCGGGAAGCCTCCCTACCGCAGATATTTTTGGAACAGATTATTGCGAGTTTGATTGGCACCGCAGAAATCACGATATTCACGGAATGAGAGTGTGTATATCGGTATCTGAACATACCGACCGGTCAGGTATGTGGACAGTTCTGACGACATAAGACGGGAATTGGAGCCTGTTATATATATATCGGTTTTGTTGGTCTCCAACAGCGTATTGACAGTCCGCTCCCAACCGTTTATCTCCTGCACTTCATCGAGCAGCAGATAGTGCGTATCAGCATCGTGCATTCCCGACATGATGTCGTCAAACATCTGTTTGGCAGTCCAATCTTCATATTGGATAGCACTGTAGTTTCTGTGAATAATGTGACTTGAGGGTATGCCATTTCGCAGCAGATGTTGTTTATACATCTCCAGCAGTGTTGATTTACCGCAGCGGCGAATGCCTGACAATATTTTGACTAATTGTATATTGCGATATTTATCCAGTTGATTGATATAACTTTGTCTGTTTATGTTTTCATTGTTCATACTGACATTTTACTGAAAAACTTCATCTTTGTCAATAGTTTTTAAATAAAACACTGAAAAAGTATTTATTTATTGATAATTTTTAAGTAAATAACTTAGAAACTTGCTAATTTATATAAGTTTTTATGTATATTACTGAAAAAACTCTTTGCCTGCATAATCCATGTATCTGCGGTGTGGTATTTTAATCAGCATAATGAGTATATATCCAACCTTGTCGAGACTTCTTCCGTTTTGGAGTCTGCATTTGATAACTTTGAGCCGAATGCAGTCGGATTTTTGCCGCTTTTTTATCAGTCCGGCTATCTTACGATAAAGAGCTACGATAAAGAATCGAAACTCTATACTCTCGGTCTGCCGAATTATGAAGTCCGATCCGGTTTTTATGAGTCTCTGCTGCCGAAGATTTCGCCGATAACGAATGACGGATTAGGCTTAACCGCATATCATTTTCGCAATGCACTTCGTGAATGTGACTTTGCACGGCTGGAAGGACTGATCAAAGCGAGTATCGCCAATCTGCCGTATTTGACAGACAAATCCGTCTGCGAAGATATGTACCGCAATGTGCTGCACATGGTATTCACGCTGACAGGTTTCACTACGACAAGCGAGTCGGTCTCACTCTGCGGCAGAGCCGACACTGTTGTAGAATTATCTGACAAGGTATATATATTTGAATATAAAATACTGACGACACGGATGTCGGCAGCATCTGCAGTGCATGGATGCGACAGCCGCAGATGTTCATTGGAAACAGATCCTGACAAACGAGCAGCTGAGGCATTGAGTCAGATTGACGAAAAGCATTATGCCGATCGTTATGATATGAGCGGGAAGAAGATTATCAAAGCAGCACTTGTCTTTGATCTGACCGGACTTGTCGCGATGAAATATGAGTAATTGATTTTACTTACACACCAATAACATTTCTCAAACACTTAAATCTTCCTAATTTATATATTTTTTACAGATTGCCGGAAAAAAATACAAATTAAGGAAGTTGTTTATATATAATTTTTCATATTTCTGATTGACAATAATCCGCAAAAATGATATTCTTGTATTAATCTTAATAATTGACGCATAGGAGGTCAAGGTAAAATGGACAAAAATATTCCGTACAAAATCTATCTGGAAGAAAAGGAGTTGCCGACAGCTTGGCTGAACATGCGAGCTGTTATGAAGAACAAACCGGCACCGCTGCTGAATCCCGGCACTCATAAGGAGATGACATTCGATGAGTTGCGAGGCGTATTCTGCGACGAGTTAGTGAAGCAGGAGTTGAATAATACCGATGAGTTTATTACGATTCCGCAGGAGATACTCGATTTCTACAAAATGTACCGTCCGTCACCGCTTGTGAGGGCATACTTCTTGGAGAAGAAATTAGGCACGCCGGCTAAGATCTATTACAAATTTGAAGGCAACAACACAAGCGGCAGCCACAAACTCAACTCTGCTATCGCACAGGCATATTATGCTAAGAAGCAGGGACTGAAAGGTGTCACCACAGAGACCGGTGCTGGTCAGTGGGGAACAGCATTGTCGATGGCTTGCTCGTATTTCGGATTGGACTGCAAAGTCTATATGGTTAAGTGCTCTTATGAGCAGAAACCGTTCCGCCGTGAAGTTATGAGGACTTATGGTGCTTCCGTAACTCCGTCGCCGTCTGATACAACGGATGTAGGACGACAGATCCTGTCTGAGCATCCGGGAACTACCGGCAGTTTGGGCTGTGCGATCTCCGAAGCTGTTGAGACAGCTGTTAAGTCCGAAGGCTACAGATATGTGCTGGGCAGTGTGCTCAGTCAGGTCCTGCTCCACCAGTCAGTCATTGGTCTGGAAGCTAAAGCAGCGATGGATAAATACGGTATCTCACCGGATATAGTCGTTGGATGTGCCGGAGGCGGGTCTAACCTCGGCGGATTGATCGCTCCGTTTATGACTGATAAGATCCGCGGAATTAAAGATTATCAGATCATCGCTGTAGAGCCGGCCAGCTGTCCGAGTCTGACACGCGGTAAGTATGCGTATGACTTCTGTGATACAGGTCGCGTTTGTCCGCTGGCTAAGATGTACACTTTGGGTGCTGACTTTATCCCATCGGCTAATCATGCAGGCGGTCTGCGATACCACGGTATGAGTTCGGTTCTGTCACAATTATTTGATGACGGTCTGATGGAAGCACGATCCGCAGTGCAGACTGATGTATTTAAGGCGGCTGTTACATTCGCAAGAGTGGAAGGCATCCTGCCTGCACCTGAGAGCAGCCACGCTATCAAAGTCGCTATCGATGAAGCGATGAAGTGCAAAGAGACCGGGGAGGCTAAGACGATCCTTATCGGATTGACAGGCACAGGTTACTTTGACCTCAAGGCTTATGAAGCATACAACAACGGCACAATGACGGATTATATCCCGACTGATGCGGATCTGCAGAAAGGATTCGATGCGTTGCCGAAGATGTAAAATATAATAAGACAAAAAAATCCGAGGTCCTGACGAACCTCGGATTTTTTACAGGGGAAAATATATCATAAAAAGTTAGTGGAGTAAAACAATGAAGTATAATGTAATGGGTATGTCTTGTGCCGCTGTTGACGCACACGGAAGTGCTAATGCAGGCGGCAGGCACGGATGCCTGCAAAAAAAGTCTGCTGTTGAAAGGAGCAGTCTATGATTAAATATAATGTAATGGGTATGAGTTGTGCCGCCTGTCAGGCCAGAGTGCAGAAGGCGGTCTCAAAAGTGGATGGGGTAACAGACTGCTCTGTTAATTTGCTGACTAACAGCATGACAGTCGATGGTGATGTGCCGCCGGACAGGGTAATACAGGCTGTGCGCAAGGCAGGTTATGATGCGGCTGTGCCTTCTGCAAAGAAGCAAGATGAGACACAATCGACTCAATCCGACGAAGTGCGTAATGCTGTTATGCGTCTTATCAGTTCCGGAGTGGTTTTGGTGGTACTGATGTATTTCGGGATGGGACTGATGTTCGGAGCTCCTGACTTTGGTCTCAAAGATTATCCAGTGACGCTTGGCATTATCCAGATGATATTATCCGGGATTATTTTGATTATCAACCGCAGATTTTTCATCAATGGCATAAAAGGCATTATGCACTTGTCTCCCAATATGGACACTCTTGTGGCGTTGGGCTCTGGAGTGTCATATATCTACAGCACTGTCATTCTGATAATGCTGTCAATGGACAAGCATCTCTCGTCATCGGATTATTATTTCGAGTCTGCCGGTATGATACTCGTGCTTATCACTGTCGGCAAATTGCTTGAAGCGATTGCAAAAGGCCGCACTACGGATGCACTTCGTGCGTTGGCGAGCCTGACTCCGCAGAATGCGTCTGTTATCAGGAACGGTGTGGAACTGATTATTCCGATAGAGGAACTGTCTGTCGGTGATGAGATCGTCATCCGCCCCGGTGAGAATGTCAGTGCAGACGGGGTTGTCATTCACGGAATGACAAGCATCAACGAGTCTGCCTTGACCGGCGAGAGTATGCCTGTGAATAAGTCCGAGGGGGCACAGGTTTATACCGGAACGATCAATCTCAATGGCGTGATCCATATTCGTGCCGACAAAGTCGGCAGTGATACTGCATTGTCCAAGATTATAGCTATGGTAGGAGATGCCGCAGCTGCCAAAGCTCCGATTGCCAGAGTCGCTGACAGGGTGAGCGGCATCTTCGTGCCTATTGTGACGATGATTGCGATTATAACCGCTCTGATATGGCTCTTCGCAGGTCAGACTGTCGGCTTTGCATTGGCTCGCGGTATATGCGTGCTGGTTATCAGTTGCCCGTGTGCATTGGGTCTGGCGACACCTGTTGCTATCATGGTCGGCAGCGGCGTTGCGGCTCGTCACAACATCCTGTTCAAGACGGCGGAGAGTCTGGAACTGACAGGTCGCGTGCGGAATGTGATACTTGATAAGACAGGCACTGTGACGAAGGGGCAGCCTGAGATTACCGGCATTTATCCGATCGGGGATGCGGATAGCCTCACAATTGTGCAGGCGGCTTACTCTCTGGAGCGGAGCAGTTCTCATCCGCTGGCGGTGGCTGTCTGCCGTTATGCCGAAGCTCAGAATGTGACGGCTCAGGATGTCAGCAATATCACAGAGACCGCAGGGCATGGGATTAGAGCTGTCTCTCAGAATGGAACTCCGATAACTGTCGGCAGTGCAGATATGATCTTGGCGGAGATAACAGCCGACAATGCAAAGACAGCATTAGAAGAGACATTGAGCAAAATAAGCACTGCCGGGCAGACACTTATCGCAGTCGCTGTTGGAGATCAGCCGATAGGTATTATCACATTCTCGGATGAGCTGAAACCTGACAGTATCGCCGCAGTATCGCGTATGCACAGTATGGGACTAAGTGTATGTCTGCTGTCAGGTGACAATCAGGCTGCTGCCGATAAAGTCGGTAATATGATCAAGGCAGATAAGATATTCGGCAAAGTGCTGCCGGATCAGAAAGCCAAGATCGTGGCGGAAATACAGCAGACAGGTCGTGTGATGATGGTCGGTGATGGTATCAATGATGCCGTTGCCTTAACCGCTGCCGATGTCGGTGCTGCAATCGGTGCCGGAACGGATGTTGCCAAAGATGCCGCAGATGTTGTGCTGGTGCGTGATTCGCTGACTGATGTCGCAGCAGCTGTCAGGATCGGGCGTGCCGTGCTTCGCAATATATATGAGAATCTCTTCTGGGCATTTATCTATAATATTATCGGCATTCCGTTGGCGGCAGGGGCATTGTATCCGCTGTTCGGCATTGTGCTTACTCCGGCATTTGGTGCGGCAGCAATGAGCCTGTCGAGTTTCTGTGTAGTCAGCAATGCACTGCGGCTTAACCTGCTGAAATTTAACAAAAATGGAAAATCATCACCTGATGATAACTCTGATAAAAATCTAACAGACAATAAGGAGACTTCTACTATGACAAAAACACTTAAGATCGAAGGGATGATGTGCGGACACTGTGAAGCCACTGTCAAAAAAGCATTGGAGGCTATCGACGGAGTAACACTTGCAACGCCAAGCCATACTGCAGGTACGGCGATTGTCGAGTTGAGCAAAGATGTCGCTGACGATGTGCTTAAAACAGCAGTTGAAGCAAAAGATTATAAGGTTACCGGGATAGTGTAAGGGAAAGAGATTTCCTAAAAGGAAATCTCTTTTTTCTTATGCGATTTTTTTCGTATAATCTGTGACAAAAACTTCTCCTGCAATTGAACGAACCTGTCGAATAATTTTTTCGATTCGTTCCATTACTTCGTCACTGATATATTTCTCGCCACATTGAGTACATTCTTCACACGGAACATTTTTTATAATGATAATGCAGTCTTTTAAGTCTACCATATATGTTGTGATGGAATTTTTAGTTTTTTCGTTTTTGCAGTAAAAGCACATATTCACCTCTTTTTTCTTGTTCGTAAATCCGATTCAAATATACTTGTGTCCGGATAATAAGCTGTTATTATAAACAAGGTTTCTTTACTATATCCGACAACTGTATGCAGAATCTTACTTCGTAAATCTTGACCGAATATCAGATAACTTGGATTTGGAGTATCATCAGGATAATCTTTGATGATTTCACCATACTCTATACAATTAATTACATCGGAACGCATTATTCCTCGCTCTGCCATTTTTTCGGATGAATGCAAAGACCATTTTATCTTGCGTTGTTTACATAAAGATTGTATCAGAGTTATATCCATAATTTTATTATATCATAAAAATTGGCAATAAACAATATTAATCTTTTTTTTATTTGACAAATTGTTGACTCTAAACAAGTCAAGAGCTTTTTTTGTGCATTTGTCGCTTTGAAAACGACATTTGAATGGTGAATGTGTGTTATAATAGAAGGTTGAAGTATTATTTGAAAGCGAGGTAAAAATATGAGGCTTAATAAATATGATTGGGAAGAACAGAATGAAAGTTTGTTTTTTCTCAATGGAGCAGATGTTCTTGATGGTTTGGATACAGAATATCTAACGCATGAAATTGTCAGCAATATAGAGACTGCATTATGTTATCATTATGATGACGGTGAGTATGCTGATGATGATGCAGTCGTATTGGAGCTGATATTTCGTGATTCGCAGGAAGGTATCGGAAATCATATCAGATTGCTTTGCTATGAACCTATGGATGCGATAAAGATTTTGGGGGACTTACATCGTTTTGAGCCGTTTTATGTGGGCAATATTGCTATGGATTTTCATCGTTGGAGTAAAGAATCTTACATGCCTGATGGAGATATTAAAGATGAGTTTAAAGAATTTGCGGTTAGGATAAAGCATAAAGAAAAATGGCATCCTGCTAATCCTGAGCTTCCCGATGTGTATGGTCTTACCGAAACGGAATGGCGTGTGATGGAGATGGATAAGAGGAAGAGACGGCAGTGATAATGAACAATTATAAATTATAAATAAGGAGATACTATTATGGGTAAAGAAGGAATGAAGGAAGAAAAGAAAGGGTGGTTTCCTTTCTTAGGAAAGGAGAAGAAAGAGCCTGAGAAACAGGAATCTGAAATGAAAGAAAAGTTCAAAGAAGGAGCAAAGAAAGCCGGAGAAAAAGCTAAAGAAATAGGAAAAAAAGCTGGGGAAGCCGGTAAGAAAGGATTGAAATGGCTTGGAAATGAAGCAAAGGTTGTTCCTGTTAGAATTGAGAAGAAAAATGCAGAAACCAAAAGGCAAAAGGCTATGGAAATGTTGGGAGAAATGATGTTTGAGATTCTAAATAATAATCCCAATCAAACGGATCTGATTATTGATGATGATATTAGAAATATTTTGAAAGAGATTCGCTATTGTGATGAAACAATCGACGAATGTGATAAAAAGTTGAAGATGACACATATAGGTGAGGATGAGTAAAATGGGGGTAGAATATGAATAGACAAAAATCGATAAGTATCAAATTTATTATTGTATTAATGTTTCTGTTTTGTTTAATCGGATGCAAAAATTATTCGATAACAACTAAACTAACATTGGAGAAAGTTTTAAATGTGAAAGAATTACACACTATAGAATATGTATACAATAGTTATGTAATTGTAACACCACATATTGATGATTATTGGGAAGACATCGCTGTAGATGTGTCTGCTGATGAGACTGATGTACCTACTGAAACAGAAAAGGATCGCCGATATGCAATTTCATATAGGGGAATTGTCAGAGCTGGTATTGATGAACCACCTACGGTTCAAGTTGAAGGAAATACAATTTATGTAGATGTCCCTAATGCCAAAATTCTTGAATATAATGTCAGTACTGAAGCAGAAACGATGAAGTTCCTGTATTTCAAGAATAAATATAAGAAAAACCCGAATATTAAGAAACATCTCAGTATTTGTCGAAATGATCTGCGTTCTAAAGTGATAAATAATCAGAAAATACTATATTTGGCAAATGAAAATGCCAAAGAGACTATTAAGGCATTGTGCATGCCATTTAAAAAGAGTTCATCGTATAACTTTGTTGTAGAAGGAGAGTCATTATGATATATATAAGAAGGACTATATTATTTTGCGTTTTTTTTGTTTTGCTTATATCATGTAAACAACAGTCGGATATAAGTCCGAATTTAATAGATATACGACAGGTTTGCGATCTGGCAACACAGGAATGTTATTATCGTAATCTTGTCACGATTGAGAAAAACGGTTTACAGCAGTGGATTGAGTACGAGTCAACTGTCAAACTTGGAATAGATATTTCATCTGTTAATATTGAAGTTAATAAATCAAAAGTGATAGTCACTATTCCAAATGCAAAGATTATCGGAGAGCCTAAAATATCTATACCTTCTATGGAAGTTTTGTCAGAAATGCCTGGTTTCATTGAAGGTCTGTTTAAAGCTCGTATATCTTCAAAAGATCAAGTAGATGCACTTGAAAAAGCTCGTAATAATTGCATAACAACATTACAGGAGAATCATTCTCTAATGCAGAATGCTCAGACACGAGCAATGAAGATTATAGAGAATTATGTTCGGCAGATAGGTGAGTTGACTGGCAAACAATATCAAATTGAATGGAAATTTATTAAATCAGAGGAGTAACTAATGAACAACGAAGAAGAATTAGAATTAAATGAAGATTATAACATCAATGATGAAAAAGCGGTGACTGTATGGAACGGGGTTTTGTCTACGGCTTTGAAAATACCGGGAGCTAAGGTAAACAGAAGTGCTTTCTTAAGAAAAGAACTTATAAAGTATTATAAAGAAGATGATGTTCAGGAAATCATTAGAAACGGGATAAAAAACTCTCCCGCCAAAAAAGAGGATATTGATAAGATTGCCAAATCAGTAATCAAAAATCATACAATCATTGTGACCGGAATTTCATTTGCTACAGGTTTACCGGGCGGCTGGTGGATGGCAGGAACGATCCCTGCTGATCTTGCACAATTTTATTATAATGTTATTGTTGTCACTCAGAAACTTGCTTTTTTGTATGGCTGGCCGAGTTTCGATGAAGAACAGCCGAGCGATGAATTTTTGGGATTGCTGACTTTGTTTATCGGTGTTATGTCAGGGGCAAAAGGAGCAGCGGCTGCAATAAGCAAGATTTCTGTCAGTTTGGCGGAGCAGGCAGCCAAAAGAATTCCGAGAATGGCATTGTCGAAAATGGGGGTCTATAATATCGCGAAACAGATTGCAAAATGGTTAGGGATTAGTCTGACCAAGCAGAGTTTCGGCAAAACAATAAGCAAGATTATCCCTATCGTAGGCGGTATATTTTCCGGAAGCATTACAGCGGCAACATTTTTGCCTATGGCGAATAAACTGAAGGATTATTTGTCTAAGTTGCCGTTGGCGGAAGATGATACAGACGGGATATTGGAATGAAACAAAAAATGTGAGGACAAAAGAAGTTCTGTTAAGAGTATCCTCTCATCTCAAAAAACAGAAAAAAGTCTTTGACTTTTTTCTGTTTTTTGTTATAATTATATAGAGGTACATTCCATGAAAAAACTGCCGCTTGGCATACAGACATTTGAGAAACTTCGCGATAATGACTGCGTTTATGCAGATAAGACCGATTTGATTTATGATTTGGTTCACAACGGAACGGTTTATTTCCTCTCTCGTCCGCGCCGATTCGGCAAGAGTTTGCTCGTCTCAACATTGGATGCTTATTTCAACGGGCGGAAGGAGTTGTTTGAAGGTCTCAAGATTGCCAAGTTGGAGGAAGAGTGGAAGAAATATCCTGTCATTCGCATTGATTTCGGACTGAGCGGTTATGAATCAAATGAGAAACTGAGGGCTGTGATTAACGATGTCCTAATCGGATATGAGCGGAAATATAATATAACTCCGGCTGAGACAACCAGTTATGATGTCAGATTCAAGAATGTGATTATCGCTGCGAAAGAAGCTGCCGATGAAAATGTTGTCGTTCTCATTGATGAGTATGATAAGCCCATCCTTGATGCGTTATATACCGATGTCGAGAATGTCAATCGCACAATGATTCGTGATTTCTACAGCGTGCTGAAAAGCTGCGATGAATATCTGAAATTCATATTCCTGACAGGTATTACCCGCGTGCCGCACCTGAATATTTTCAGCGGATTGAATCACATTCGTGATATTAGTATGAGTGACCAATATTCTGCGATATGTGGCATTACAAAGGAAGAACTGCTGACTGTTTTTTCGGACAGAATCGATGATATGGCGGCTGCCAATGAGATGAGCCGTCGGGAGTGTCTTGATAAACTGAAACTGACTTATGACGGGTATCATTTCAGCAAGTCGATGACAGATGTGTATAACCCGTTCAGTCTGATAAATGCTTTTGCTGACAATGAATTTTCGAGTAAATGGTTTGGCAGCGGCACTCCTAAGTCTCTTTTGAACATTCTTAATCATCAGGAAGCTGACATATCAGATTTTGTGGAAGATGTTGTGGCTGCTGAGAGTGATTTCGACAGTTTCGATCCTACAGATGATAATTTTTTGCCGATTATGTATCAGACAGGTTATCTGACACTAAAAAGTTATGATAAAAAAAGCCGGTTCTATACGCTTGACTTTCCTAATGTTGAAGTACGGACAGGTTTTTATAAGCACCTAATGCGTCGGATTACGCCTATTAGGGAAACTAAACTGACAGGTACGATTCAGCAATTCCGCAGTGCATTGGAGAATGCCGATATGGCTGAGCTGGAAACTCTGATCCGCTCTGCTGTTGCATCTCTGCCGTATATGCAGGATAAGAATTATAACGAAGATATGTATCGCAATATATTGTTTATGATGTTCTCACTGACCAGTTACCGCACGACAGCGGAGAGAGTGTCACTTTTGGGGCGGGCGGATATTGTCGTGGAACTGGAAGATAAGGTGTATATCTTCGAGCTGAAATGTTGCCGTGAGGGTAATGCTGACGAGTTGGCAGCGGCGGCGTTGAAGCAGATCGAGGATAAAAAGTATGCTGAGCCATATATTGCAAGCGGGAAGCATATAACCAAGACGGCACTTGTATTTGATCAGACCGGACTTATAAGAATGAGTAATCCATAATACCAAAAAAACAGCAAATAATCTTTGATTATTTGCTGTTTTTTTGTTATAATTAATACATCACAATTCTTGGGAGTCATTTCATTATGGACAATAATGGCAAAAATATCCTCGTGACCGGCGGAAGCGGTTTTTTGGGGATTAATCTCATTCGATATTTATTGAAGTTAGGCTATAATATTACTTCTCTGGACTTTGCGAAGTTTGACTATCCTGAGTTTGACCGAATCAATGCGGTGCTTGGTGACATTCGCGACAGGGATATGGTGGAGAAGTGTATGCAGGGACAGGATCTGGTTGTGCATTGTGCCGCCGCTTTGCCACTGTATAAGAAGCAGGATATATACTCAACTGATGTAGATGGCACGCGGCTGTTGGTGGAGTCTGCCAAGCGGAATGGCATCAAGCGGTTCGTGCAGATCTCATCGACGGCGGTGTACGGCATTCCTGACCATCATCCGCTGACTGAGGATGACAAACTTGACGGTGTTGGACACTACGGCAAGGCGAAGATTATGGCAGAGGCTGTGTGTTTAGACGCACGCAAGGAGGGCATGATCCTGCCGATTATCCGCCCGAAGTCATTCATAGGACCTGAGCGGCTCGGAGTATTTGCGATATTCTACGATTGGGCGATGACAGGTCACGGCTTCCCGATGATCGGCAATGGTAAGAATCGCTACCAGTTCCTTGATGTCGAAGACTTATGCGATGCGATATATCTGTGTCTGACGAAGGATGAAGCCGATGTCAATGACACATTCAACATCGGAGCGGCAGAGTTTACGACGATGCGGGAGGACTATCAGGTCGTGCTGGATGAGGCCGGATATGGCAAGCGGATTAAGGGATTCCCTGCCGGTCCTGTCATTCTGGCTCTGCGAATCTTAGAGGCACTGCACTTGTCGCCGCTGTATAAATGGGTTTACGAGACGGCAAGCAAGGATTCGTTTGTAAGCATTGACAAGGCGAAGGCTAAACTCGGATTCAATCCGCAGTATTCCAATAAGGATGCACTGCTGCGGAACTATCGATGGTATCTGGAGAATGTCGATAAGTTTAAGAATACAAGCGGAGTGTCGCACCGAGTTCCGTGGAAACAGGGAATTCTCGCATTAGCCAAGTTATTTTTCTGAAAAAATTGCGGCGTGAATATTTTTATTGACATTCTGCGGATATGCTATATAATAGAAGAAACGCAAAAAAGGACTAACAATGGCTGACAGCAGGACACATTCTTCATCAAGCACGGCAGAGCGGGTGAAAGTCAAGAAACCCGGTAGGTATCGGGTCATTATGCTTAATGATGACTACACATCGATGGAGTTCGTCGTGTCGATGCTGGAGAGTGTCTTCGGCAAGAATGAAGCCGATGCGATCAATATTATGATGACTATCCATAAGTCGGGGCGTGGTGTCTGTGGCGAGTATAGCTTGGAGATCGCTCAGACTAAAGTCGCAGAGGTTCATCAGGCTGCCAGACAGAATGGTTTCCCGCTGCGATGTGTTATTGAAGAGGTTTAGATATGAAGATTTTATTTATCGGTGCAGGCAATATGGGGCAGGCGATTATCGGCGGTATATGCGGT
Source organism: Spirochaetales bacterium (assembly GCA_017540815.1). Taxonomy (GTDB): domain Bacteria; phylum Spirochaetota; class GWE2-31-10; order GWE2-31-10; family MWDO01; genus RGIG6909. Next base: position 50,403 of record JAFYAI010000016.1, on the reverse strand, counting down.
AAGGTGTTCGCCAAGTCGGATATTGATATTTATGAGATTAGTGAGGCGACTCGTCAGAATGTGGTTAGCCGGTTTGGTGTCGGTGCCGTATCCGATCTGTCGCACATCGGAGAGTATGACTTTATCCTGTTTGCGTTGAAGCCGCAGGTGTTCGCATCATTTGCAGCACAGAATGGGGCATCCATCCGTGAGCAGCTCCATGCCGATAAGACGACGATCATCACGATAATGGCAGGTGTTGGCATTGGCCGTATCAGGGAATCATTCGGCAATATACCGACCGTCCGTGTAATGCCCAATACTCCTGCATTGGTTGGGGAGTCGATGAGTGTGTTGTGCGGTTCTGACGGTATAGATGATAGCAGAATGGCTAAAGCAGTTGAGATATTCGGCAGTATCGGCAAGACAGCGGTTATGGCAGAGTCATATCTGGATGCTGTCACCGGATTATCAGGCTCAGGTCCGGCGTATATTTATCTGATTATAGAAGCTCTCACATCCGGTGGTGTGTGGGCAGGGCTGCCGAAGCCGATTGCACAGCAGTTGGCAGTCCAGACTGTCAAAGGCACAGTTGCGATGATAGAGCAGAATCCTGACAAAGCGATCGAGGATCTCCGTCATGCCGTGACTTCACCCGGCGGCACAACGATCGCAGGGTTGGCAGCGATGGAGCGTCACGGTGTGCGCAATGCACTAATGGAAGCGGTCAAAGATGCCGCTGACCGATCTGCCGAGTTAGGTAAGAGATAATCAGGAGCTGCTATGAGAACAGGTGATGTTGGCTATGAGAAGAAGGTTCGCCGAGATGGTCTGATATTGTATAATCTGCAGTGGCCGCCGTATTTCTACTGCGAGTCTAAGTTTGATGTGATCAAGACTTTCACAGAGATGACGGGCGTGTATGTGATATTCGTGATGAATAAGTATAAGCGGCTTACACCGCTCATGATCGGCGGAGCATGGTACACAGGTCTGCGTCCGAGTATTCTTAGGATATTCGATACAGTTACTCTGACTAATGTTCCGAAAGAGATCTCCGAGATCGCTGCCGATAAAGATAATAAGATATATATCAAGTATATGGAGATATACGACCTCAGTGATCTGATTAACATTATGTATGCCCTTAGAGATATGTATCCCGATATTCACTTCGACAATAACGGCTTACAGCCGACAGAAGAAACCGAGAATGTGAGACTGATAGATAAGAATACGAAGAAATATTACAGAAGTAAATAAGAAATAAATAAAAAATAAATAAGAAATAACAAAAGGCTGTCCTGCGGACAGCCTTTTGTTATTTCTTAAATAAATTGCCTAATTGTGCGATCTTGCTTGCGTCAGTTTTAGCGGCTTCGATATTGGCAGATTGGATCTCCTCAAAAACCTCTTTGCGGTAGACTTTGACATCTCCAGGTGCATTAATGCCGATCTTTACATGGTCGCCTTTAATGCTGAGTATCGAGACTTCAATACTGTCTCCGATCATTATGGACTGCTCTTCTTTACGGGCGAGGATTAACATCAGTTGCCCCCTTTGAACAGCGGATAACGCACGGAGTAGTCGTCATTCTGACTGATCATCTGCTTTGCCTTGTGGTTTTTCTTGTTTATCACAATCGGACCGAGCAGATTGACTGTGCTGTCCTGCGGATTGTCATATATTGTGACGATTGAGAAATACAGCACATCGGATGGATTCTCCACTCCGATCTGACGCAGATCTTTGTCCGAGACGCTCAGCTGATAATCCGGCATTATCAGAGTCGGATCGATCAGCACAAAAGCGATCTCCGTATGCTCATCTGACTGCAGCAGATAGAATGGCGTATTCGGATCGGGATAATCGATCAGATAAAACGAATGTATGTCATTGAACCCCAAAAGCCCGTCATCGCAGGTCAATCTTTGCTGTTCGGAAACCTCAGTCGGTCCGAAAGCCTTTGTATTTACTGTCATTTTTTATTGTCCTTTTTACTCGTGCTATCTTGAATGACTAAAATATGTCATTCCGAGCGAAGTCGAGGAATCTATTCCTTCACTATTATAATAACATATTTTGGAAAATTTTCAATTAAAAAATTGTAATTTTTTATTATTTTGTAATATTTGCTTTTAGTAATTCCAAAAAATCAGCAGGATTTAGCACCGGTACTTTAGATTTGGTATAATCTCTCTGCCTTAGCTTCTTCTAATGTCATATCGTTTGATAGAATGCCGAAAAGCGATTTGGCGGTCTCGATGTGATTTTGATTTGGGTTGCTGCATTCTGCAGAAATGCCGCTGTATGAAGTATGTTCCGATGATGAGACAGGTGGATCTGCAACAACAATCATCGCAGGTTGATTGAGAGCGAAAACTTTGTCTTCCAATGGAATAAATGCAAATGGAATTTTTTTCGCTTGACAAATTCAAAATTATGACATATTATTTTGTTATGTTATAAAAATTCATTGACAGGTGAGATTCACTCCTTGCCGGTCAATGTTGCGAATATTCAGATGTGGTCTCATTATATGTGGGGAATTCTTTGGAAAACTCTCGCATCTATAAATGAGGCTGATGAGTATTTCTCCACAACTGAGTATTCTGCTGCCTGAGTGAACATTTGTTGATGCGGGGTTTTTTATAGCTAAAATCAGTTGTGGAGGTCTCGAATGAGAACAAGTTGTTTTTTCTTTTAATTCTATTTCTAATCAAACAAATATATATTGTTTGGGTTCGATAAATCGAACCCGTACGTACAATATCACTTAAATGATGTGAGAGTTTTTTGTATGTACGGGCGTGATGAATCACGCCCAAAAATCAAAAAATTTTTAAATGGAGTATACTCCATTTATGTTGTTCTTGACAGAACAACATAAATGATTCCTCTTCTAAGCAAATAAGATTAGGAGAGATTGTATTTTCATAGGAGGATGTAATGAAAAAATTTTATTTAATTTTTGCGGCAGCTGTGATAGCGGCGGTGCTGTGCGGCTGTCCTAATGGAATCGAGCGGAGCACTAATAATGAAACGACAATAAGCGGTGGCAGCAATAGTTCCGGCAATAACAGTGATGACAGCAGCAGTAGCAGCAGCGACAGCAATAGCGGAAGCAATTCTCAATCTGATATAGATGAATCAAAATTTACTGCTGTAATTACTGCATTTCCTAAGACGGAATATATCGAGAATGAGACATTCAGCCTTGATGGACTGTGTGTTACGATATATGATGATGCAGGCTACACTATGCAGGAGTTGTCGCATACTGATACAACATTTGACTATACAGCACCGAATATGGCTGAAAAAGGAACTCAGAATGTTGTGCTGACATTTCAATATCAGAATAAGCCGTATTCTGTAACTCTGCCTATAAGCATCAACTTACCTCAATATTATGGCAGAATCCATGAGGATGCTCCGTTTTTCTCATCGATATATTTGCCGGGAGAGGAGTTTTCGCTGTTATGGCTTGTCTATGACATCTGTGACAGAAGCAGCGATTATGTAATGGAAGGAAATAGCTTTACTTGGAAAGGAACTGTATCTCAACAAAAATATCCCGGATTTTTGGAATATGATGATCCTGATATGACGAAGTTGGGAACACAAAATGTTTATATCAAATATAAATTTGAAAGTTATCCTGAGAAATGGGTATATATCACTCTGCCGATTAAAGTTATCTCGCCTGATGATGCTTATATTATCACTTACACAGGTAAGGGAACGACATTTTCAGCAGAGTTGGTTAAAGATAATCTTGTGCGAATACGAGTTGCTGATAGTGTAACAGACCTTGATATTATGGATTATTATGCTTTGAAAAAAGCAGTGATTGAAGCAGGTGCAGGGCGTGTGATATATGATGATATACCGAAATCTGTCGTTTATCACTTGGATGTGCCGGATGAACCGACTGACTTATCTATGGGGGATAGTGCTTCTGGTCATACAGCTTGGACACGAAAGAATCAGCAGGAAATCATAATAGATTTTTTTATTGATTATACAAGACAGCATGGATTTTATGAGATTGATGAATGTAAAGGAGAGTATCATCATCTTCGTCCATTAGATTTTTTAAATTCTATGAGGGATTATACTAATATGGTTCTTTATGATTATGAAAGTGAAAAAGTATATGGAATTCGGGATGATATGGTAATCTTGGAATATATTCCGGGTATTAATTTTGTATTAGCATCAGGTTTACAGGTATCTGATAGTATGACTATGTTTCATGGTGATATGTATGCTTACTCAATTCAGGTTGAGAGCGGCAGAACATTGAGTTTGTCCGGTGAGATAAATATTCACAGTCAGTGGATGGAATATTCGGAATTTAGTGTTATTGCAGGAACGACAGATGAATATGAACCGATTTATCAAGATCTTGTTTATCGCTGGCATTCTGATTTTAAAGGACTCTTCTGGTTGGAAGAAGGTGCATCGCTGAGAGTGGATGACTGGAATAAACTCAAACTTGTAGGCTATGATTATTGTTATAATGGTGGAGATGGAGCGGTATCTAATCTTGATGTTGATTATGCTGTGAAATTATTAGGCTTAGATATAGATTCTATTACTTTTGCTGATCAGCTGCCTGTGATTGATATAACAGGCTTATGGGGTGTTGAGATGTTTGGAATAAATGATGATGAGTTCAAACAGGGATCATATAGAGGTAAAGAATCATATAGCGGTAGTGGTATAAATTGGGTTATAAACTGTTCTTTGATAGGCAAGATTATCGAAAAGTATCATCAGCTTGGTGCTTTATCGAAGATTGATGTATTTGGAAGATATTATGTCGATGGCTACCGAACTCCTGATTATCCATCGATATATACCGGCAACGGCAACGAAGTGAATCCCGACTGTCCAAAACTTCCTGCCGGCTTGCTTGCCTGGTATGCCGCTCATTCAGATGATCGCTGTGAAAATATACGCAACTGGTGTGTTGTAGATGATGGTACAAAGATTGATTTTGATAAAGTGCAACAGTCTCAGATCGATAGAATTGTAGAGTATGAATTATCGATGCATTCTAATCCTAATGATTTTTGGTCTAATGAACTCGGCCAAGCCATTCAAGATAAAGAGTCATTTGGCGTGTTTTTGCCTGCTTTCAATATACGGTATGAGATAGATCTTTCTGATGTTAAGTTTGTGGATATGTATACCACTGGTTATGGCTATATTGGTACTCATGCTGTAGGTGTACTCGACATCGCAGGTCCTGCTCCTCAAAATTTACCAGAAGGAAACGGCCTTCCTGTTGTTATTGTAAGAAAAGAAGCTGTGAAGGATGGACATAGGGCTTGTCTTGATGCTGTCGCATATGGATATGATTTACGTGACTTGTCTGCTGATGAAGTATCAAGAGCGCCAGCTGGCATGGCTTTATGGATACTGTATAGTGCAGATGGCTATCCTGCAAATCCAGCTGTGAATGAATATGTTGATGGTGATGTGAATTTTACTAAACCTTCTATTAAAGAGATAGAACAGGGTGCACGAGATGGTAAAACTCCTGGTCAAGTCGCAGAGGAGCACAACAACCATTAACGGTAAAGACAAGGAATACAGCTAAGATTGACAGGTTTCAAAAAATCCGAAAAAATCATTGATTTTTTCGGATTTTTTGTTATAATTATAATGAGGAGTTTCTTATGTCTGAAATTGTAAGCAAAATAAAAGTTTATCTTGATACATCAGTAATAAGTTATTTGGAACAGAACGATGCTCCTGAGCAGAGGGATATAACTCGTGAAATATGGAAATCATTTAAATCAGGGCATTATGATATTTATATCTCGGATGTAGTTTTTAGGGAGATTTTGAAATGTTCTGATGAAAATAAGAAACAACTTTTGCAGCAGCATTTATCTGAGATACCATATACTCTTGTGAATGTGACAGATGAAATGGTAGCTTTTGCAGAACATATAATTGATTTTGGTATTTTGAAAAAGAAAAGTTTTGATGATTGTCAGCATATTGCTGCGGCAATAGTCAGTAATTGTGATTTTATAGTTTCTTGGAACTTTAAACATATAGTGAATGTAAAAACAATAAAAGGAATAAAAATCCTGACTACGATGGATGGTTATAAAGATATATTAATTTATCCGCCATCAGCATTGCAGGAAGAGGAGGATTAGAATGATAGAACCACCGAAACCGATATTATCTGAAAGATTTGATGTAGAGGATATTCAGAAATTAAGAGAGTATAATTCTTTGCGGCATATACAGATGACAGCTTCTGAAATAATAGCAGAAACACAGGCTGAGACATCAGATTTTATAGCATCTCTTATCAAGAATGGAAATGTAAAATTACCGCCAACATCCCCATATTTACATTTGATGAGTAATTAGGTGAAAGAATAAGACTTATTCTTCAAAAAACTCCGAAAAAATCTTTGATTTTTTCGGAGTTTTTACACATCACACATACTTCTTCATAATCTCATCAACTTCGCCGGCAAGAATGGCATCGATAAAGACTTGTGCGATCTGCGGATCAAATTGGCTGCCGCTGCATCTTTTGATCTCAGCTGCAGCTTCTTCTTTGGTATATATATTTTCACGATAGACTCTTTTCAATGTCATAGCATCGAATGTATCTGCGATTGCTGTAATCCTGGCAGACTCCGGGATCTCGTAACCTTTGAGCATTTCGGGGTAGCCGTTGCCGTCAAATCTCTCGTGATGATAATGAGCGACATTCTCTGCTTCAGGGAAACTTTCAGTATTCTTGAGAATGTCAGCACCGATTGTTGTGTGGTTCTTTATCTGAAGATACTCTTCATAAGTTAGCCTGTCTTTTTTATTCAGAACTGCATCAGGTATGCCGATTTTGCCTACATCGTGGAGAAGTCCTGCCTGATAAATCATCATCTGCTTTTCCGGTGAGTAAGACAGTTTCTTGGCAATAAGTTTTGCGTATTCTGCAACACGCAGTGAATGACCTGCCGTATAGTGATCTTTGGCATCCACTGAACGGGCAAGCGTGAAGAGCATTTCATTAATTGTCTGCATAAGTTTGCGGTCACGATCTTCTATCATTTTGATCTTTGGATCTTGCAGCGTAAAGTAGATCAGAAACAATACAAAAACCAATGAAATGCTCGTAAGGAGGATCCCCTTATTCTGATTTTCGATAAGAGCGGTAAGCCCCTCAATCACTACATAAGCATATAGAGGCATAATCTTATTTTTGGGGATTTTCTTTCTGTTTAGGATTGCAAATATCAGGACAAAGAATACAACCAGCCCGCCGATAATGTATAGCAGATCCTGAGCATAGCCATAGATGTGAGCTCCCTCTCCGCCTTCGTAATGAAGCGGCAGGAACAATGTAAATAAGGCGATTACAACTGCACCAATCCGAATTATAATGAAAAGTTTTTCCCTAATAGTTTCTTGATTCAACGAAACGCATATTGTGTATTGCACAAGGGATGTCATACATTGGATCATCAGGATAAGATACAGTCTGCCTGAAAAAAGTTTCCAACCGACATCTATCTCAGGCGTTACAAGCAGAATCGGACAGATTATATCATCGATTGTGAGAAATATGGTGAATATTGCGAGATTTGCAAAAATCTTACTGTCTGTTGTCCATTCTCGTCGGTTCCTGAAAAAATGGACAGTAATAAGTATAGCGAATGCAAGAGCTGCAATTTGGAATTCTATATTATAGGTCATTATGCCTCACTAAAATCAATGTCTGTATTTTATTTTAAAATTTTTGCTTTGTCAATGTTTTTTGGTTAGATTTTATTTCAAAAAATTATAAAAAATTCTTTGATTTTTTTACCGCTTTTGCTATAATCCCGCTATGACAAAGAAGATTTTCGTATTGATTATTTTTATTCTGCCTTTGACAGCATTTGCACAGAATGTGACAGACGGTCAGATCGTCGGTCAGATCGCCGACCTGCTCATCTCAGAATATGACAACTATAAAGATAAGTCATTTACCGAGCGGCTGGTACTCAAACTCGGCAAGAGGGCATTCATAGACAGTGTGCGTGCGTGGCAGCGTGACTATCCTAATGTGAGGACTATGCCGATCAAACTGCATTATCAGCTGGCGAAGATGGCGAGTATCGTGGACGGCTGTGCTGATGAGGCGACGGCAAAGAGATTCAGAGAACTGCTGACAGAACTGACTCGGATCGGGTATCTCAATCTCGATATATACTATCGGGCTGTCCGCAAAACGGTATATGATAACGGCGGCATCCTTACGAGCAATATCACTCTCGATACGATAGACTACGCAGTGGCGGATGTGACATTCTACGAAGAGAAAATATCGATGTATGATGAGGAGCAGCGGATTAAAGACGAGATGAGATCGATAATGCGGCAGAAAGGGATTAAGCATAAGATCGCATTCTACAGTTTTGCTTTTGAGTTTTTTGATAAGATCCGAGTGAAAGTTATCGCCGCTGATTTGGAGAAGGTTAAGGCAAATATTGATAAAAAAGGCGGATAAGAATATAGAGCATCACCGCCTGCGGCGGTGATGCTCTATATTCTCCGGTTTATTTATTCCATTCTTGATTTGATATAATGCAGCAAATATCTGTGACTGTCACCGTAGAAATGCGTAAACTCGAAATATAACCCTGTCGGCTCGATGAGAATGCGAACATCAGTATCTATGATATTGTCATCCGCCTCGAATATGAAATGCTCAATGAAATCACATTCTGCCGGATCGAACTTGTCTGCATCAGGGCGGCTGTAATGGCGGACTCGCACCCCGTCAATGCTGACTTGAGTAATCTTGACGGATTCGTGGCGGTTATTCTTCATTCGGTAGTTGCCGCGCATCAGCTCCTGCTCGTCCGGCTCTATAAACACTGCCTGCTTAGGCGGCAGCAGATCCCGATATTTGTATATAAGCACTGCAATTCTGTATGCTGTCTGCCGCTCTTCCAAAGGCCGCCGAAGGAATGATGTCACATGATGGCTGCGTATCATACGGATAAGCTCTTCGTCGGCAGATACAGACATCGCTATGATGATAGGCAGTCTGAGTGAGTCATTTGTCGGTACAGAACTGCCCTGCGGGTAGTAGATATTGTCGATGTATTCAAGCAGGTCCATGCTTTGCCCGCCTGCGAAGTCCATCCCAATAACGATGAAATAATACCTATGCGGGTCTACGCCGTCTGATTCGAACAGCGTCTTGACTGCTTTGGTCGAGTCCAGAGCAGTACTTGCTAAGCCGTGTTTGAGGAATACATCCGACAGCATGTTGCTGTCTTCGGAGTTAGAGCAACATATAAGCACATTGGTATTTATCATAAGATCTCTACATCATCCTTAAAAAACATATCGTGTATTGCATTACGGTGCATGAATATCAGTATATATAAGAATGCAAACAGAAATCCAAACAAGTGCACGCTGTGTGCCACTCCGTCTGAGACACTGCCGATCTCGGATAAAAGCTCGATGGCAGCATAGAGCAGGACACACCATTTGACTTTGATCGGGATAATGAAGAACAGCAATAGCCGTGAGTCAGGATAGAGGCTTCCGTATCCGAGCAATACTCCGTAGACAGCTCCAGATGCTCCGATCAGAGACAGCGGTCTGCCGGTCAGGATAAATATCAGACCGCCTGCGATATTCGCAAGGATGCCGACAGTCATATAGAATGACGCAAATCGTGCAGTGCCCCATCGTACCTCCAACGGCTTGCCAAATATATACAAGGCATACATATTGAAGAACAGATGCGACACATTGCCGTGCATAAACATCGCTGTCACCGGCTGCCACAAAGCCAACCGGTCAAAGCAAGGCACATCGCTGAATCCGATATTCAGAGACAGATAATACCGTGTAAACCTGAATAATTCCCGAAACAGCGGAAATCCGCGGAAAAACCACGGCAGGAATAATATGCAGTTAATAATGATCAAAATCTCGGTCGCACCAAGTTTCGATCTGTTTTGTTCATAGTAGTAACCATTCATAGTTATATTATAATGTATTTTTGAGAGATAGGCAAGCAAAAAAATAATATTTTCAGAAAATGAACAGCCGAGCAGGGATGCGTGATACGCATTTTTTATACCATTATTTATAGCCTTCTTCTACTCCAAAATCGCACAACAGTTCTGTTAAATTTATTGGCTATGAGTTCCGATAATGGAATGAGTGAATTTTTTTTTAGACAAAAACGGAGGCTTGCAATGAGTCAGACATTCACATCCGATAAAAAAATATATAAGCAGGGCGATATAATAGCGATGCAGGGGGACAACTATCGTCAGATAACGGTCCTCGGAGGAGGAACTGCGGAGTTGCTGTATTGTGCCGACAGAAATGACGGTATGAGTCAGAGCGAACTGCTCGGTGCGAGCCGCCGTATCGGTATGACGGCAGGCAAGGAGTTTGTCGGTGTTAGCAATCTGATTAATGAAGAGCCGCAGACAGTTACCGTGCGTGCATTGACTGATTGTCAGGCGATGACAGTTACTGTGCCGCAGACGACTAATGAGATTGTAGATTTCCTGCGGATGAATGCCGGTCTTGCACTGAATGTTCTGAATGGCGTGAGAGACATTGTGCAGAAGTCGATGAATAATATGAAAAAATATGCAAGAATGGCTTCTGATATGCAGAAAGTCTCTGACAATCTGATGCTGCTGTACTCTCATATCAATAAGAAGGATACTCCGCTGATGAAACATTTCCGTGCAGCCGGAGGAGAGATCGACTCTTCTGTTGCTCCGACATTTCTGTTGGAGGACTTTTCTGAACAGCTCGGCACGAATTATAATGTTCTGTCATTCGATCCGGTTGAGCGATATGACTTCAATCGGCTTGACTTCTACAATAATCTGATTAAGTCCAAACCGGAAGCATTTTCCGCATTGTTCTTCGCCAATCCTAAGATATATACATACATCTATAAAGAATTAGCCGCTATCATTGATGAGATAAACATTGAGACTGCAAAATGCTCGAAGCAGATTGATCAGGCATTTACTTCGTTCTTCGATGATGAACAGTCTGCATTTAACAGAATCTCGGAATGCGGCGATAAACTGGGCAAGATTGGAGGTCCGGCTCTGTGCAACGGCATTGTATCACTGTGCCGCAATATGGAGAAGAACTACACTCAGTTGATCGGCATCGAGCATATAAGTCCGACGGATAAATATGCTAAACTCATTAAGAATGCAGCATCTGTTCCGACAGAGGAGACTGCTCAAACGGCAGCTACAAGCAATGGTGCATTCAAGAAGAAACTGAAAGGCTCAGTGCAGAAGATATTGGGATTCTCAACTTTGTCTAAGGAGAAGAAAGACTCTGTTGCCAAAGCGATTAAGAATCTGAAAAATATCAACTATCAGGATCCTACGGCAAAAGACTCTCGCCTGATTATCCGCAAGATGCAGGAGGAGTTCTTCGCACTGTATTATAACATTCTGCTGAAAGTCTTCGAGAAGGATCTTATAGACAGTTTGCCGCTGGAGATCTCCTTGTTCCTTTATTTCGGATTTGCTGATGAGACGCTCATTACTGAGGAGCAGGCAGAGTTCCTTGTGAATTCTGTAGGCATCCTGCGCAAGCCGTATAACGGCAAGATCAAACTGATCACACTTGTGGATTATCTGCGACTTATCTATGACGGCACGGAGCAGCCTAGTATGTCGGAGACCGGTGAGATCTTCTCTAAAGTGGTTAAGAGGACATTCAGTAAGAATGAGAAAGTCATTGAAGATACACCTGCCGGCAGGCTGGATTTCGAGATTAGCAATATGGTTAAGTCCGCAATGCGTATCACAAGTGATAACCTGCGTGCGTATGTGCCTGTGCTGACGGAACATTCGTTCAAGGGTGCTCCGAACAGGATATTTATGCAGCCGAAGCGTATGGAAGTCATAACTGACAAGATTAACAAGCTGGACTATACTTTGTTTTTCAGAGAGACTACTTGGAAAGTCCCGGGCAAGAGTGAGTTGATCAAGAAAGAAGTTACACCTTATATGATACTTGTGCCGAGCAGCGGTGTCCGTGTGCAGATGTGGCAGGAGATGATCAACAATATGCGATCGACGAGAGGCCGTCTTGTGTTGCCGATATTGTTTAACGGCGATATAGAGAAGGCGACTATCAAGGCATTTGCTCATTTCCGCTGGGAGCTGAACAAAGTCATCGCCGGAGCGAACTGGATGGATCCGACGGAAGGCGGACTTGTCGGCTCGTATTACGACTACTCGCAGTATTATGATAAGAACTATAAGGAACTTTCGCTTGAAGCGAAAGAACTGATTAAGATCCAGTTCCAAAGAATAAAGATCGATCGAGACCGCTTCGCTGCCGATTATCTGCTGTGGCTGCAGAATGAAAGTCAGGGAATACCGAAACTTAACAAGGTTGTCCGAGGAATGTTCTATAAGTATGTGCCATTCCCAAAAGAGACCAGAACTTACCTTGCTAAGCTGCCGCTGTTTACAGAGTTTGATACGAAGTTTAACAACATTCGCAATCGAGACTACAAGTCGTTGGAGAGCCGATACCACAAATATCTTGAAGACGGCAAATTGCCTCATGATTTGCAGGCATATCTTGATATGATGCGAGGGTAAAAAAATAAGGAAGTTTGCAAGCAAACTTCCTTATTTTTTTACAGTTCTTTCACTGCTTTCTTTAGATCTTCTTCATGGATCAGATACAGATAGTTGTCTGCATCCGAATCGATAATGTAATCACCTATGTCATCTTCGTCAGCGTTGTAGACTGACAGGTTAATCACTTTCTCATTCTTAAGAGTGATACGCATTGAAGCTGACTTAGTTCTGCCTGCCAAAGTTGCACCGAACTTATATTCGCTTGCTTTCATCGTCAGGACTTCTTTCATAAGACGCTGCATTACATAGTCTGACAGTTTCTTGTTAGGATCAGACAGCGGTGTATCCAACCGATATGTATCAGGAGCATCGCTTGTGTTGTCCTTGACAGTATTTTCCTTCGCAGAGAATGAATAGCTCCCGTTAAACCAGCTAAGAGTTGACTCAACAGCGTAATTCTTCACATCATTTTCAGGGATGTTGCCGAGTATCTCACGGCGAGCCCAGTTGATCGGCTGATTGGATGTCTCCGTAGCGACAACAGACTTCACTTCGCGGATCTTCTTCTCACCGTTATACTTGATATATGAAGTACCGCGCTTCGAGCCTGTATTTCCGATAAGCATTGAATATTTCTTGCTGCCGCAGAGAATTGTCAGTTCCTGACAGTTCTTCTCATCGAAACCGTATTTGCTGTCGAGACTGCTGTCCGGCGTATTGGCAACGGCTACGCCCTGTTTCATCTCTGCAAGATCTTTGATATAACTCTGAACCTTGCTGACATTCACAGGCATCGTATTCTCACCTACATAGACGAACCACACACCGCTGCCGTCTTTCTTGACAGAGAAACTGTCCATATAGTCCTTGATCTCCAGTCCTGTAATATTCTTCTCAGTCAGACCGGCAATGAGCGGCTTCTCAATCGCTCTAATCTTGGCATTCTGAAAGTTAAATACATATAAAAACATTAATATCACGATCTGCAGGACAAGCAGACAACTCAAACCGATTATTATATTTTGTCTTGATAATTTCATATTCTACCGCCTTAGTCTTTTTTGTAATGCTCGTAAACTTTTTTGCTGCGTATCTGACGCATGATGAACAGCACGACACCCAAGATGATAAACAGCACCGCCACGCCAAATGTAGAGAATCCGATAATGAATGACTTCACAGCACCGTAAGTCCGCATATCTTTGATCTTGTCCAACGGCTGTGTGAACTTGCCTTTATTTCGGATCTCAATCAATGAGCCGTCTTTGGACAGCCAGTCAAGTCCGTTCATAAGGAAGATAAACTCATCATTGCCGGCGAAGTTACTGTGCAGGAATTGCTCACAGCCGACCAATATAAACTTCGCATTGCCTTTCGCTGTGCGGTTAGCAGTGAACTGCTCCTTCTCGTTGACTTCATTTACAGGGATGTCCTTGTCTGCGAAGTAGCTGTTGACCTCTCCGTCGAATGCAACTGCGAGAGTGTAAGTATTGCCACCCTGCTGCACAGGATATTTGTAAGAGTCAAGATCCACCTGATAGTTCTGATCCTGTGACCACGCATCATTAGTTGTTTTGAAGAGGAAATGTGCCTTGTCTTTGGCACTGTCCATAATGTCGATCGAAGATGTCCACAGCAGATTAAGTCTGTCAATGCCGCTTACGACAGCACTGTCTCTGTTGATATTAGAGGACTTAACCTTGACCCACAGTGGATAACGCAGCATTGAGAAGCCCTGTCGCACGCCGTTGTATGACTGATTGTCACCGACGAGATTGCGGTTGAGCTTGATGCCGTAGTGCTGCAGCAAGTCTATCAGGTCTGTATCTCCTGGAGTTGCATACATCCCGTATTGGCTGATATTGACATCGACACCGTTGACAGCGAAGAATACTTTGCCACCGTTCATAAGGAACTGATCGATCTGCAGCATGTCATACTGAGACAAGCCTTTGCCGCCTACAACAAGCAGAACTGTCAGCTCAGGCGGGATATTGTGATCCTTCGGCAGCACACGCACATCGCTAAACTCTCGCTCTACAACCTGACGAATATACTTGAACTCATTCTCAAGAGTGCCGACTGACGAAGAGAAGATGACACCGACTTTCTCTTCACCGCCCATAAGTTTGGCGATCTCGCTGTCAATGCGGAACTCAAATCCCATATCCTGGAAGATTGCAGGGATTACAGTTTCATTATCTTTATACTTGATGATCATACCTGAGAAACCGAGCAGACTCTTGGCTTCTGCCTGCTCCTGCTGGCTCAGTTGATACTGCTTGATGCCTTTGACTTCAAGTTCCGAGATCAGAGCCTGATCGGCAGGTTTCTGGAAGCTCAATTCCCGGATAACTACATTGACATAGCCTTTGCCTGCATTCTCATATTCACGCAGCATATCTGTGATATACTGTATAACCTGTGCAACACCGCTAATCTCTTTGCTCTTGTCATTATAGTAATATTCGATGACCAGAGTGTTATCGAGTTTTTTCAGCAGATTCTTAGTTGCTGCACTGATCGAGTACTTCTTGCCCTCGGTCATGTCGAACCGGATATATGCTTTATTAGAGATAAATATAAAAGCGATAATATTGAGTATAACCAACACAAGGATGATCCATGACTGGATTTTTTTATTTTTTATGCTTACATCATTCATTGTAGTCCTCCTTGATTAACGCCACTTGCGGCTGTCCAGCGACCGCAGGTTGAGGTAAGCGAAGATTGCCGTCACGCCGACATAATAGAGAATGTCACGCGAATCGATTACGCCTTTGCTGAAGTTGCCGAAATGAGTCGAAAGGCTTGTCCAAACGAACACTTTTCTAAGCCACTCCAGCCAAACAGGGAACTGCATTATAGACGGCAGATAGCCGATAAGCGTCAGTGCCAGCAGCGTTATCGCACTAAGCAGGAATGCGTTGATCAGTTCCATTGTCAGACTCGACAGCAGGAATGTAATAGCGATATAGCAGCATGCCAGCAGAATCGAGCCGATATACTGCGTCACTATCTGTCCCCAGTCGAAGTTACCCATGAATATCTGAGTCAGCACAGGCACAAACAGCGTGCTGTATAATGCTGTAATCACAAGTGTCAGTGCTGCGAAGAACTTGCCGAGCATTATCTCCCAAGGACTGACCGGGAATGTGAAGAGCAGCTCAATCGTGCCGATGTTCTTCTCTTTGGCCCACGCACCCATCGTCAGTCCCGGTATGAATACTACGAATACATACGGCAGCATTGCGAAGAACCGTCTCATAGATGCGGACTCTTCCCGGAACAAGCCGTTAAGCAGATAGAAGAACATCAGATTGGATACAACGACGAACAGTATAAGGAAGATATAAGCGATAAGAGAATTAAAATAACCGCTTAACTCCTTTTTATATTCGGCACGAACGCCTACCGGCAGCCATACACTCGGCAGCAGGATCAGCAGTGCCGGCACACCGAACAGAACTATAATATTTATAAATGTACTCATTTGTCAACTCCTTCTTCTTCTCCGGCAAGTTTGAGGAATACTTCTTCCAGATTGGCATTGTGTATCTCGAACGAATTGAGATTCCAGCCTTTATTCTGACAGAACTCTTTCAGATTGGTCTCATAGTCTGAGCCTTTTGTGACAAGTGCTTTGAAGCAGAACACATTCTTAGCCGCTTTCTTCTCGAACTCGACTTTCCATGCACCCTGTACTTTCGCTATCTCACGCTCTGTCTCTGCCAGATCTTTTGCCTCAACTGCGAAATCGATGCACTGCTCATCGGCATATTTCTGACCGACAAGGTTAGCGATCGTATCGTCGGCAACGATGCGGCCACGGTTGATAATGATGACTCTCTCGCATATAGCCTCAATCTCTGACAAAACATGCGTAGACAGGATGATCGTCTTCTTCTCGCTGAGTCTTCGCAGGATACGGCGGAATGTCATAATCTGATTAGGATCAAGTCCGCTTGTCGGCTCATCAAGGATGAGGATCTTTGGATCGTGGATCATTACAGAAGCAAGACCGACTCGCTTGCGGTAACCTTTGGACAGCTGTCCGATCTTCTTAGCGACGACTCTCTCCAAACTTGTGAGACTAATCATCTCATCGACCTTAGCCGGTATGCCAGCCGGATCGACACCTCTTATCTCTGCTGTCCAATTAAGATAATCAAATACTGTCATATCTTCATACTGCGGAGAACTCTCCGGCAGATAACCAATCAGTTTCTTAACTTCCAGCGGCTCGTCCATCGTATTCTTGCCGTCGATAATAATCTGTCCTGCTGTCGGATTCATATAGCATGTCAGCATCTTCATAATGGTAGACTTACCGGCTCCGTTCGGACCGAGCAGACCGACGATCTCTCCTTTGCCGATCTCGAATGAGACACCCTTAACCGCAGGTTCATAGTTGTCATAAGACTTTACTAAATCCTTAACGCTTATCATAGCACCACCTAGTTTTTGTTATATAGGTTTTTGGGAACACCAAACCCCAATATAAGATAATGATTTTTATTGAATTTGTCAAGAAAAATACTTGTTTTTTTGATTATTTTCTATTATAATAAGTCAGTTTTTCCACCCCTCTCCACAGTCGTCGGCGTGGCATGGGTGAGGTTCAAAAGGAGCGTCTTATGTCAAATAAACGATTAATCACTTCGGCTCTGCCGTATGTAAATAACATTCCGCATTTAGGGAACATAATAGGCTGTGTACTGTCGGCAGATGTTTTTGCCAGATACTGCCGTATGGCAGGATATGAGACGCTGTATGTCTGCGGCAATGACGAATACGGCACGACGACTGAGACTCGTGCTTTGCAGGAACATGTTACTCCTAAGCAGCTGTGCGATAAATATCATGCCATTCATAAAGAGATATACGATTGGTTTAATATTCAGTTCGACGCATTCGGGCGGACAAGCACACCGGAGCAGACCAAAGTTGTGCAGGAGATATTCCGAGACTTGTATAACAATGGATACATTACCGAAGGCACAGTAACTCAGCCATTCTGCGAGAAGTGCAATATGCCGCTGGCAGACAGATATGTAGACGGCACTTGCCCTCACTGCGGATATGAGCAGGCTAAGGGTGATCAGTGCGACAAATGCGGCAAACTGCTTGATCCGGCTGAACTGAAGAATCCGCGGTGCACAGTCTGCGGATCGAAGCCGGTATTCAGACAGTCAAGACATTTATTCTTGGACCTGCAGAAAGTAGCACCGCAGCTGACGAAGTGGATTGATGAGACTGCCGAGAAGAACGGCTGGTCAAACAATGCTGTCTCTGTGGCTAAAGGCTGGATAGAGCAGGGCTTGCAGAAGCGATGTATCACAAGAGACTTGAAATGGGGCGTGCCGGTACCTTTGGCAGGCTATGAAGATAAAGTCTTCTATGTATGGTTCGATGCTCCGATCGGGTATATCTCGATCACTGCCGCTGCCGGTTTCGACATCGATAAGTGGTGGCACGATCCTGACCATACCGACCTGTATCAGTTTATCGGCAAGGACAATATCCCGTTCCATACAGTTATATTCCCGTCAAGCCTGATGGGGACAGGCAAGCCGTGGACTCTGCTTAAGACCATCAGTTCTACGGAGTATCTAAACTACGAAGACAAGAAATTCTCTAAGAGCCGAGGCACAGGCGTGTTCGGAGATCAGGCTCGCGATACAGGCATAGATGCTGATCTGTTCCGATATTATCTTATTCGCAACCGTCCTGAGAAGAGTGATACGCAGTTCTTTTGGAATGACTTCATGGAGAAGGCTAACGGTGAGATCATCGCCAACTTTGCTAACCTTGTGAACCGAGTTTATCAGTTCATCAATCGCTTCTTCGACGGCGTTATCCCTGATTTCGACAATGCTTCGCCGAATTCGATATTCTCCATCATAGATATGCAGAAAGAGAAGCAGACTATCATCGCTGACTTTGAGGCAGTTGAACTGAAGAAAGCTCTGCTTGATGTGTTGGCGATCTGTTCAGCTGGCAATAAGTTCTTCCAAGACAATGCCCCGTGGGCAGTTATAAAGGAAGATAAAGATAAGGCTGCAACAATGTTGGGCAGTTTGGCATGCTTTACCAAAGATATTGCACTGCTGCTATATCCGTTTATCCCTGCGACAGTTGAGAAAGTCTTCGCAACTCTTAATCTGCCCAAGACCGACATCGTTCTTGACAATATCGGAGACTATACAAAACTCAAAGGCAAGAAGATTAACGAGCCGCAGATATTGTTTGCCAAACTTGACAAGAAGCAAGTCGAAGCGTTGCAGGCTAAGTTCGCAGGCTCACAGGAGACTGCCGCTGACGATACTGCTGATCTTGAAGCATTTGCCAAACTGCAGCTCAAAGTCGGCAAAATCATCGAGATCAACCGTCATCCCGAAGCAGACAAACTCTATGTGGAGAAGATAGATCTCGGTGGCGGCGATATTCGTCAGATAGTATCGGGACTTGTGCCATACTATGCAGCGGAGCAGCTGCTTGGTCAGAATGTCATAGTCGTGGCTAATCTCAAGCCTGCCAATCTGCGAGGCGTTGAGTCATTCGGTATGATACTTGCAGCCGAGGATAAGAAGAAAACTACAGTCGAAGTCCTCTTCTGTCCTAAAGCGAATATCGGCGATATTGTAACGATTGATGCGGTGAATGCCGCTCCTGCAAATGAGATAACTATTGATGACTTTGCCAAAGTGAAGCTCACCGTCAAGGATAACCATGTGCTTGCTCAGGGGCAGCAGATGAAACTCGGCGGCAGCGACATCATTACTCAGAATGTGGTTAATGGCAAGGTGAGATAAAAAGGAACAAATGGCATATACATCAAATAAATATACAGAAACGAACTTCGATGGGCACAATAAGAGGCACTTCGACGGGAAACCGCATTTTGCGAAGCATCGGCATGACAGACATCAGCCGGACGAATACACAGATGAGCCGCAGACCTCATCCCGCCCGAAACATCCTGAGTATCACGCTGATGCACAAGGCAATCAGCAATACACCGCTATCTGTCAGCGTGGTCTGGAGAATGTCCTTGCCGATGAGTTGGCTGCTCTCGGTGCGAATGTGACAGCCGTTTCACGGTCTACCGTATTCTTTACAGGTGACAACTATACGCTATACAAGGCGAATATGGCTGTCCGCAGTGCAGTGAATATCCTGCGTCCGCTTAAGACTATCATTGCTCATGATTATGATATGCTTTACTATCAGGCTAAGAAGATTAACTGGCACAAGATGTTCGGTATTGACAAGACGATCCGCATCGATGTCAAAGGCTCTTCCGATGAGCTGACACATTCTCAGTATGTGATCCATCGTATAAAAGATGCAATCCTCGACACTCAGCGGAAGTTCAACGACGGGCAGCGGCCGAGCGTCGATAAGGATAATCCTGACATCCATGTCATAGCGTATCTGACAGGCAGAGATGTTACTCTGTATCTGGACAGCAGCGGCATACCGCTGTTCAAGCGTGGCTATCGTGAGGATACGCATTTCGCTGCTCCGCTCAAAGAAGAACTTGCCGCAGGACTGCTTGAGTTATCCGGCTGGGATGGCAAGACTAATGTGCTGGACATTTGCTGCGGGAGTGCCACGCTGCTCATTGAGGCGGCTTGCATCGCTACACGGACCCCGCCTAATCTGCACCGCAGATTCGCATTTCAGAATTGGACTGACTTTGATGAAGCCGCTTACAAGCGAGCCCGAAGTGATCTGCAAAAGCAGATTATTCTGAGTGATATTAAACTGACAGGCTATGAGATTGACAGACTCACTGCGAAGAAAGCGTCCGAGATTATAAAGTCACTCAAACTCGACAAGATGATTACTATTATTAATGATGATTTCCGTCACTGTCAGGATAACTATGAGAATGCACTCATCATCACCAATCCGCCCTACGGGCAGCGGCTGGAGTCCGATGACGAGGAGACAGTATTCGCTCTCTACAAGGACATCGGCGACTTCCTTAAGCACCACTGTACTTCGTCGTCTGCGTATATCTTCACAGGCAACTTTGAAGCGATGAAGCATATCGGGCTTCGCACCAGCCGCCGCATTGAAGTTTGGAACGGTCCGATCGAGTGCCGACTGCTGGAGATAAAGTGTTATTAGACCTCACCCTCTGCCCCTATCCGCGGGTTGAACTGACCCCCAAAATTAGGACAAATTTTGGAGGCAAAAAAAAATGGAAAGGCGGCAATATAAAGGAATGAAATATGGACAACGAAATCACGGCAAAGACGATAGAATCAAAAATTCTCACAATCAGAAATCAGCAGGTGATGATTGACCGTGACCTGGCGGAGCTGTATGGAACAGAAACAAAAGTTCTGAATCAGGCGGTAAAAAGGAATATTGAAAGATTTCCTGAAGATTTTATGTTTTCTTTGAACGAAACAGAGAAAGAGGAACTGGTCACAAATTGTGACCGGTTCGAGACAATGAAACATTCTTCGACAATGCCTTATGCCTTTACGGAACAGGGGGTTGCCATGCTTTCGTCAGTTCTGAAGAGTCAGACCGCAGTGGAAGTCAACATTCAGATTATGCGGGCGTTTGTAGCGATGCGACACTTTTTTCAGAGCAATGTGCAGGTGTTTGCAGAAATCAATACGATAAAAAAGCAACTCTTGGATACGAATATTCATCAAAAGGAAACGGATAAAAAGGTTGAAGAGTTATTCGACTTAATCGACAAATACAATGTAAAAGACACTCAGGGAATTTTCTTTCAGGGGCAGATTTTTGACGCTTACGCAAAGTTTGAAAGCTTTATTGCACAGGCTAAGCAGGAAATAATTCTGATAGACAACTATGTGGATATGAGCGTTTTGGAACGCCTTGCCAAGAAAAAGAAAAATGTAAACGCCATCATTTATACCGACCCACAAACAAAACTGACAGCACAGGACATCCGGAAGTTCAATGCTCAGTACCCGACGCTCACAGTAAAACATACAACAAAAATGCACGATCGCTTTAAGATAATCGACCAGAAAGCATTGTATCATATTGGTGCGTCGCTCAAAGATTTGGGCAAAAAATGCTTTGCCTTTGAAGTTCTGGATGCCGCTCTGATAGAGCATCTGTTGAAAAATGTGTGATTGTGAGCCGACTCGCCTTTGGCTTGCGGTTAAAACCATAGGGGGGGGGAATGGAAGAGTGGAAAGAATGTAAACTTGGAGGACAAAATGAAAAATGAACTTGAAAAATCAGAGATGACATTTGTAAATGACATTAAGAAAATAATTCAAGACGGGCGAAATGCCGCATACAGTGCCGTGTCCTCTGTTATGATTCAAACTTACTGGAACATCGGAAAGCGCATAGTTGAGCAGGAACAGAACGGCAAGAGCCGTGCAGAGTATGGAACCCATCTGATTGATATGCTTGCAGAAGAACTTACAAAAGAGTTTGGCAAAAATTTCAGCAGGCGGAATCTTTTTTATTACAGAAAATTTTATGAGTATTTTCCCAACCAAGAAATTGTGAACGCATGCGTTCACAATCTTACATGGACTCATTACCGTGCATTGCTACGAGTTTCAGACGAAAACGCCCGACTCTGGTATTTGAAAGAGTCGAGCGAGCAAAATTGGGCTTCTCGTACTTTAGACAGAAACATTGCCACTCAATATTACTACAGACTTTTGCAGTCTCCCCAAAAAGAAAAAGTCATTGCGGAAATGAAAGAAAAGACTTGTGAATATCAGGCTGAAAAATTTGAATTACTAAAAAATCCCATAGTTGCGGAGTTTTTAGGCTTTAGAACAGAAGATTCTTTTTCAGAAACAGAATTGGAAAGTGCAATTCTTTCACATATTCGTGATTTTCTTATGGAAATGGGACGCGGATTTGCTTTTGTCGCCCGCCAGCAGCACATTGTAACAGACACAGAAGATTATTTTATTGACCTTGTTTTTTACAATATTGAATTAAAATGTTATGTGCTGATTGATTTGAAGATGGGTAAGGTTACTCACCAAGATGTCGGACAAATGGATATGTATGTCAGAATGTACGATGAATTGAAGTGCAAGCCAGGTGACAATCCTACAATTGGCATTCTGCTCTGCGGTGAAACAAGCGAAGATATAGCCCGATATTCAATTCTGCATGACAGCGACAATCTTTTTATGGCAAAATATTTGACATATTTGCCGACACAAGAGCAACTCAAGGCAGAAATTGAACAGCAAAAAGAGATTTACAGGTTGCAGCATGGCGGAGAATGAAAATGGAAGCGTGGAAAGAATGTAAACTTGGAGATATATGTAAAACCAATATAAATTCATACTCTGAAAAAGATAATTGGACTTTTGTGAATTATCTTGATACTGGAAACATTACAGAAAACAAAATCTCTGATATTCAATTTATAGATTTATCTTCTGAATCTTTACCTAGTCGAGCAAGAAGAAAAGTTCAAATTAATGACATTATTTATTCAACCGTTCGTCCTAACCAGAAACATTTCGGAATTATAAAAAAACAACCAGAAAACTTCTTGGTATCAACAGGATTCGCGGTATTACATATTAACAAAACAATAGCTGATCCAAATTTTGTTTTTTATAATTTAATTAAAAATGAAAATACAGAATCTCTACATGCAATAGCAGAGCAGACTACTTCAGCCTATCCTGCTATAAAACCATCTGATATAGAAAATCTATCAATAAATCTTCCCCCTCTCCCCACCCAGCAAAAAATCGCACGAATTCTCTCATCCCTCGACGACAAGATAGAGTTGAATAACAGGATCAATGACAATCTGGAGCAGATGGCACAGGCGATATTTAAGAGCTGGTTTGTGGACTTTGAACCATTTGGAACAGAAGAAAAAATAGAATCTCCAATAGGAACAATGATTCCTCGTTCATTAAAAATGGTACAAGTAGCAGATATTCCTCATCTTTTGGAAACAGGAAAAAGACCTAAAGGTGGTGCAGTTGCAGAGGGTGTACCAAGTATTGGTGCCGAAAATGTAAAGCAATTAGGAGTATTCGATTTTTCATCAAATAAGTTTATTCCTCGCGAATATGCTGATTCATTAGGAAAAGGAAAAATAAATGGCTATGAACTACTCTTGTATAAAGATGGCGGTAAACCAGGAACCTTTATTCCTCATTTCTCAATGTTCGGAGAAGGCTTCCCATACGACGAATGTTATATAAACGAACACGTATTTAAGTTAGACTTTTACGATAAAGGTTTAAATGAATTCGCATATTTTTATTTCAACACAGAATATGTAAGGAACTGGTTAGCTAATAACGGAGGAAAAGCTGCAATCCCAGGAATAAATCAAAATGATGTAAATGCAATCTGGATATACGATTTAGAAAATCCCAAAGTAAAAGAATTTGCAAAATTTGTTGAACCACTGTTCAAACAAATCTTTTCAAACTGTAAACAAAATAGACAATTATCTATCATTCGTGATACTTTATTGCCCAAGCTGATGAGTGGGAAATTGGATGTATCAGCAGTTGAGATATGAACATATCGGGACTCTAAGATTAGGTCTCACACAAGGATATAACTATGATAACTATGAAACACGCTTTTTTTACTGTTGTAACAGCAATATTTGCAGCTGTTCTTATTTCGTCATGCAGCGAATATTCCGGTGCTGATGTTGTGAAGAATGTCTCTTCTTCGGATGAAAGCGCCTTTGATTTCATCAAAGGCTTCGACGCATCGTATGTCGATTGGTATGAGGAGAAATATAATATCCGCTGGAAAGACACTGACGGCACGGAGAAGGATTTTCTAGATATATTGAAGGCTCACGGCGTGAATACAATCCGCCTGCGAATATGGAATAATCCGAGTCTGTATGCCGAGGGCATTAACGACGGAGACAATACACTGTCTCGCACAATAAATATGGCTAAGCGGATTAAGGCTGCCGGACTTGATTTGATGCTGGACTTCCATTATTCCGATACATGGGCAGATCCGGGCAGGCAGATAGTTCCCCAAGAATGGGAATCGCTGAAAAGTGTCACTGCAATAGCGAAAGCTCTCTCGCAATACACGACTTCCGTGTTAAATGAGATCAAAACTCAGGCAAACATCGTTCCGAAGTATGTGCAGGTCGGCAATGAGATCAACCGCGGATTGCTCGTCGATAAGGCGACTGACTACACTGATAACAATAAGCACGAGCGTTTTAAGTTCGCAGGTCGGGCATACGGAGATGAAAATGAAACAGACTTCTTACCCGACACATTCACAAAATATCTGAAAGCCGGAGCAGATGCAGTGCGTGCGTTCGACAAGTCAATAAATATAGTTCTGCATGTTGCTTCGGACGGTAATCATGATTGGGGCTGGTTCTTCAATCCGATAAAGGATGCCGGAGTGCCATTCGATGTGATAGGTTACTCTTATTATCCGTGGGAAGCCAATCACGGTACTATCGCCATTTTGAAGAAGACAATCGATAGGCAGATTAAGAAATACGGCGTCAAGATTATTGTCGCAGAATGTTCTGCTCACTGGCATGATGACTCAGGTGACGGTTATGCCGCTCAGCATAATACATATATTCACATGATTGATCCGAATACCGGCAGCGTTTACTACGATCTGACAACCGCTGAGAGCGGAACAGTCAGTTATGTCTGCGGCACTCCGTCCAATCAGGCTAATATTATAAGACATATAATGGAAGAAAGCCGCTCCGCAGGTGCTGCCGGAGTCTTGGCATGGGGCGGCGATCTCTACGGCAACTATAAATGGGGTATGTTTGATGGAGAAGGCAAAGCTTTGCAATCTATAAAAGAATTTGAATAAAAAAGCACGCACGCACACTTGCGTGCTTTTTTATTCAAATTCTCTAAACATTTAACTCTTTTTTTTCGATAATATGATTGGTGTATATTCACAATCAGAAACGGATTTAGTATATCGAGGGGATTGACAATGCCTTTATTAAAAAAAAGAACATTAAAGATTAAATGGCGATTGATTTTATCGATTATTCCGATTGCGATTATTCCGCTTGCAATCGTTTTGACTCATACTTCGACAAGAATTTTCAATCACTTGGAGCGGCAGAAACTGCTGCTTAACGAAACTTTGTTGTTTCAGGCGGTGACGAATATTAATGCGTCGTATAATGACTATGCGAACAAGATCCCGAATTTGATCGAGCCGGCGGAAATCAAGAATAATATGTATATGGAACGCTTCTCCGATAGAACTCAGGTCAAGGATATAGATACCGCTATCGTTGGAGATGAGGCGACTAAGCGCGGACTGCGTAACTTAACAGTTGTGCTTAACATTCCTGGTATCCCGTATATCGTCAATCGCTATCTGGATAACCCCATAACAGGTGAGAGCTATACTTTTTGGCGTGGTGCCAACATCAATATCGAGCCTAATGTCGGCACAATGATGGAGAGTGATCCTCTGTTCCTCGATGCAGTTAAGGATGTCCAGCGACAATACGACGAAACAGGTGTAAAAACTGCTGCTTCTGTAAAAATGGGTAAATTGGCGAAGTCCACATTCTCAGAAACAGACTCTTATACTACACTGCTGTGGCCTGTTATGGATGAGAACAGTTCTCCCGATCCTGATGATACCGACTTCCGCAACTTCGTTATGATTATCCTCAACAATGAAGGTGACTCCGGTTTCGTTGCCAAATGTATGGAGAATATATCCGGTATAGCCAGTGGAACTATATATGTATTGGACTATAAGAATGAGATTATGTATTCTAACTGGGGCGGCAAAGTCCTCGAACCTGAGTATGACAACGATCCTGAGTCTGATATTTATACCAATATGATCACAACTAACCCCGACATACTTACTCAGGGGCTTGTTGCTGATGTCTTGAATGACAACTACGAAGATAAACTCGGCAATGAGGTTAAAGAAGGCGACTTCGGTATGTATTTCGATATGAAGTACAAAGATGTCCGCAAGGAGATCATCAACGGTGATGAAGTGGAGCGGCATCGGGAGAATACATATCTGACATATATTGTCGATACCAATAACTTCTCTGATATGAAATCAGGCATTAAAGTAGTATACTTCTATCCGAAACAGCTTATCCACATGCCTATATATAAGATCTTGAGACAGGTTGTGCTCATCGTGCTGCTGATTATCGCTGCGATCATCCCGATCTCTATCATGATCAGTAACTCACTGGCATATCCGCTGGTTACACTTGACTATGCGACAAACAAAGTCAGTCAGGGTTATCTTGATGTAGAGATTACATCAGAGTCTAAAGATGAGATCGGTCATCTGTATCGAAACTTCAAACGAATGCTCGGAACTATTAACGAAGTTCTGTCCAATGTGCAGCGTTCATCTAATAACCTCGTCGGCTATCAGAGTACACTTGACCGTGTTATCAAAGACTTCGATACGACGATTAAGAATCAGGCTGCATCTATCAGCGAAAGTTCGTCTATATTTGAGCAGCTTAACTTCTCGATCAAGCAGGTCGCCGAGAATGTGCGTCAGTCGCTTAATCTGGCTGAGAATGCGAAAAAGCAGTCACAGAATTCAGGCGAAGTTATCAATGAAATGGTTGATGAGATTAACAAGATAGCTGATACAAGTAAAGAGATTAACTTCATCACAGAGCTCATCAATAACATCTCTGAAAAGACTCGACTGCTCTCACTTAATGCGGCGATCGAGGCAAGCCGAGCCGGTGAAGCAGGTAAAGGATTCAATGTCGTTGCTACTGAGATTCGTAAACTTGCTCTGCAGTCTAATGATGCTGCCAATAAGATTGGTGACCTTATCAAGATGAATGAGAAACGAATCAAGATAGGTGTTGATAAGACTACAGAAGTTATCGACGCACTTGATAAGATTAACGGAAGTATCAATGATATTACCGACATTGTTGAGCAGATATATACTGCAACTGAAGAGGAGTCCAAAGGCTCGCAGGTCATTATGGACATCATCAACTCATTCTCCGATGTATCAGATAAGAATATCGTATCTATCGAAAGCCTCGGCAAAACGCGAAATCAGCTCTCGCAAGAGGTTGAGAAGATGCGTAACCTGGTTGTAGCATTCAAACTGCAGTCTACAAGCAAGGAAGTCGTTACTGATATTAAGATCATCACGCCAGAAGAGAAAGCCCGAATGGCTGAGATCAAGAAACAGAAGATACAGGAGAATACTGAAAAGAAGATCGCCGCACAGAAGAAAAAACAGGAAGAAAAAGAGGCTCGTAAACGCCGTGAAGATGAGCTTAATATGGAGCGAAACGAAAAGAATAAAGAAAAGAAGCTTAGCATTAAGAAACACGGAGAGCGTAAAGAGGCTCTGATAAAGATACCTGAGAAGGTTAGGGCGGCTAAATTCACGAATAATATCATCAAACGAATACAGAGTGATGATGATAAGGAGTTCTTCGCTTCGCAGTATTCGTATAATAAATACACAGGTATCTACACGCTCAATAAGAATGTGCTGGAAGGTGAGAAGATCAAGATGAGGAATATACTGAAAAGTATTGATTATTGAGTTTAGCCGGTTAAACAAAAAACGGATTTTGCTTTGCAAAATCCGTTTTTTTGTCATTTACTTCACTTTCAGCACAGTTACAGCCCAAAGGATACAAGCTACGGTTAATCCTGTGTCGGCAAGCACTGCCAGCCACAGCGGAGACAAACCCAATGCACCGAGTATGATAACGAGAGCTTTAACTCCGAGTGCAAATGATATAATCGATATAATAGTAGCAACTGTTCGCTTCGCAAGGCGAAGTGCCGTAGGCAGCTGTGTCAGTGTGCCGGATGAGAGAACTGCATCTGATGACTCAAGTGCTATGTCGCTGCCTAAGCCCATTGCTATGCCGCAGTCTGCAGCGGTCAGTATCGGTGCATCATTGATGCCGTCTCCTACGAATACGACGGATTTGGCATTCTTCTTTATCTCTTTGATATGCGACAGCTTATCCTGCGGCAGCAGTTTTGCATAGGCCTTGTCTATGCCGAGAGTCTGACGGACTGTCTCGGCTGTGGCTGCATTGTCGCCTGTAAGGATCGCTGTATATCGGATGCCGCATTGCCGCAGCGAATGGATGACAGAAGCCGCTTCGTCTCTGATAGTGTCGGTCACAGTCAGAGTGCCGATGAGACTGCCGTCTAATGTTACGAAGACATTTTCATCCAGGATTAATGTTTTGTCGGCACTGCTCAGGATATTCTGACCGCCGACGCAGACTGTATTGCTACCGAGTTTTGCAGTCACACCGTGTCCTGCACTCTCGGAGTAGTCTGTCAGGATGTATGATTGATGAGATGCTGAATCGAGTTCAGCATGACGAACATCTATTGCATCTCTAATTGCCTGAGCAATCGGATGCTCCGAATATTTCTCCGCAGAGGCAGCCAATGCAAGTATGTCATTCTCGGAATAATACGGAGAGAGAGATTTAACTGCTGTGACTGACATTTTGCCTGTAGTCAGAGTACCTGTCTTGTCGAATACTACAGTATCGGCATGGGCGAGAGCCTCGATGTAACGGCTGCCTTTGATCAGCACGCCGGTCTTGGATGCCGCTCCAATGCTGCTGAAATACGCCAGCGGCACTGCAATAACTATCGCACACGGACACGAAGCGATCAGTGCCGTCAATGCCCGATAGATCCAAGTCTGCCAAGTTCCAAGTCCGAATATCGGCGGAAGAACAGCGATGAGGACGGCGATAATCATCACGATCGGAGTGTAAACTCTTGCAAACCGAGTTATGAGTTTCTCACCGCGGCTTTTCTCCGAGGCAGCTTCTTCGACGAGTTTGAGAATGCGTGTCGCAGTGCTGTCTCCGAAAAGTTTCGTAACACGGACAGTGAGCATATTGCTGCCGTTGATCGAGCCGCTTAGGATTGTGTCGCCGACACCTTTGTCAGTCGGAATGCTCTCTCCTGTCAGAGCCGACATATCTATGGAGGATTGTCCGCTTATGATCTGTCCATCGACGGCGAGCTTTTCATAAGGCTTGATGCGTATTGTGTCGCCGATCTGCAGGTCTTGAGCATTGACTGACTCTTCTGTGCCGTCGGAATTTAACCTTGTTGCAGTGTCGGCACGAATGCCGGCGATCTTTGCGATGTCTCTTCGAGATTTGCTTACGGCGTATTCTTCGATCAGCTCACCGATCGAGAACAGCACTGTTATCATCGAGCCTTCTACATATTCGCCGAGACAGAATGCAGGTATAACGGCGAGTGTCATCAGCACATCTTCGGTGAAGTTTAACTTAATCAGGTTTTTTATCCCACCGATGAATATCTCATATCCCGAAGCGATCGCTGTAAAGAGCGACAGTCCGAGGAGAATGATGCTTTTGACAGCGAATGTCATTCCGAACAGTGTTATGGTTTTGTCGAAGTGCCATATTACTTCCAGCACAATTGTGAGGATCTGCACCGCGGCAGCTATCCACAGCAGGAGATGACCCTCTTTCTTTTCGGATGAGTCATCTGCATTGTCGCCGTTAAAGTCTTTAACGATAATGCCTTCGTTAAGTTCATCGCATATTTTTTGGATCTCTTCCTTTATAATATCATTCTCTGTGTGCAGAGTGAGTTTCTTCATTACGAAGTTGAGTTTGACATTCTGCACATCCGGGCGGTCTGTGACTTTGCGTTCGATATATGCCGCACAGTTGCCGCAGTCGAGATTTTCCAACAGCAGTTCATATTGCATAGTGTCCTCCTTATTCCAAGATGTGATCGAGTCCCATCTGGATGATCTTCTTCACATGATCGTCATTGAGTGCGTAGAATATCTGCTTGCCCTCACGTCTGATGCGCACGAGTTTATTCTGCCGCAGAACACGCAGCTGCTGAGAGATCGTGCTTTGTTCCATATTGAGATTGGCGGCAATCTGGCTTACGGCGAGTTCGTTATCGGCGATGAGATTCATTATCCTGATGCGCGTCGAGTCACCAAATACTTTGAAAAGATCAGCCAGTTCAAACAGAATTTCTTCATCTATCTGACAATCATTGTTTGTTACATTTATATCGCTCATATATATCCTTTGAATATCTTATTATATGAATACCTGTTCATATATTCATAGAATATCACTTTGCAGTATGATTGTCAAGAGGAATTTTGTTTTTTTTTGAAATTGTTATAAAAGTGAGTTTTTTATCGCATACAGAGGATAAACTTTAATGTCATCATATTCACAGAAATTTTCCAAAGAAGTGCGTATGCCGTAAGGTCGTTGTTTGATAGCCAAGAATTGCCGTAAACTTTGCATAGAGCCTTTTTTGCTTGCTTTGACTTCTATTGGGATAATCTCGTTTTCTCGCTGGATTACATAATCAACTTCTGCATTGCTGCCTGCTTGTTCCCTGTGCCAGCAGTACAGCTCGTTTTTTTCGTAGAATGAGCCTGCTTTCATAAGCTCTGTTCCAACAAAGGTTTCGGCAATTGCACCTTTGTTGATGACATCAAGGTCTCCTGACAGAAGTATGGATTCTGCTTTGAGATTCAGCTGACGCTGTAGAAGTCCTGTGTCGAAATATATCATTCTCCTGTAATCTTCTCGGATTTCTGCTCCTAACGGAATGCCGTTAGCTGCCGTGTGAGTAACAGGGTAAACAAGACCGGCAAGTATTAGTGTGTCTAAAGCATTTTTTATTTGATCTGTTCGCAGGGTCTGATTAACATGTTTGTATATAAATTTACCTTGCCCTTGTTCGGCAACGGAACGGAACACTTCCTGAATCCTTGAAGCCGGAACAGTTCTGCGGTATTTTGCGAAGTCGTCCTGATACGAAATGAGCAAGTCGTTTTGGATTTGACGGCATTTGAGATAGTCATGCGTTTGACACCATGTTGATACGACCTCCGGCATTCCGCCTATAATTAGGAATGTCCTCAGCTCCTCTATAAGTTTATTATGGAATATTTCCGCAAGCGGTTTTTTCACAGATGCATTATTCATTTCACTGCGAAGCATTTCAAGATTCTGAAATGATAGGAATTCTTCAAAACTCAGAGGATACATAAAAATCGAACGAATCCGCCCGACACCAAAAGACGGCAGTCCCTCCAATGCAAACTCCAAGAGAGAGCCGGCAGCAATTACATGTAAATTGGGAGTTTGCTCATAAAAATACCGAAGTTTCTCTATTGCTTTGGGACACGCTTGAATTTCGTCTAGAAAAATCAGAGTTTCACCTTCTGCAATCGGTGTGTTTTTTATAACAGCGATTTTTTGGCATAATTCTCCTATGGAAGAATTTCCTGTAAAAAGGTTCGCTACATCACTGTTTTCAGGAGCAAGGAAATCAATCTCGATATAATGTTTAAAAGTTTTAGCCAATTCTCTAACAGCTGAAGTTTTCCCGACTTGTCTTGCTCCGCGTAAAAGCAGAGGTTTCCTGTTTTGTTCTCTTTTCCATTCGATTAAAATCTTGTCTATATTTCGCTTTGAATATTCCATAATTCATACTGTATCAAAATGGCATCGAAAAGTCAAGTAAAACCGTCAAAAATGGCACCGAAAAATGATGTGAAACCGTACAAAATGGCATCGAAAACTAATTTCTTCATTGAAGATCCTGAATATCGGATGATTTGGCGTGATGCCGTTTTATATTTTTGCCTTTCCCCCATTTTGCATGTACTATATCATTTATTATATATTGAATGTGTCTGAGTTCCCGTTTAGTCAGATTTGATACTTCTATATATTTGCGATTGTCTTCGCCTAACAAATAATCCGTACTCACCGAGAAAAAATGCGATATTCGTATAAGCATATCTATAGACGGCTGAATGTTGTCATTCTCCCAATTTGACACGCTTTGCTTGGAGACTCCGAGTCTTTTCGCAAGTTCCACCTGATTTAACCCATGTAATATCCGCTGTTCTTTTATTCGTTCATTTAGCATCATAAAACCTCATTTGTCAAGTAAATTTATACTATTGTATTTTATTTCTTGACAATCACTAAATATTATAGTATTGTAATATTGGACTGATGGTATGTCTATAGCGTAAATTTAAAAAAAATCTGAAATGTGGTATACCACATTTAGTTTGTTCTTGACAGAACAAACTAAATGATTCCTCTTCTAAGCAAACAGAATTGGGAGAGACTATATATTATTTAAGGAGGATTTCTTATGAAGAAGAAATTATTAGTGACTGGTTTGGTGTTTTGTTGTGTGTGGGGTGCGATGGCGAGCAAGTTGACAGATGCTGCTGCAAGTGGTGATTTTGATACTATGAAGAAGCAGATAGAATTGTTGGACTATGATGTAAAAGGCGATTCTAGATTGCTTGAAATATGTCTGAAAAATTGGCCTATATATGAAGGAAAAGATGAAATGTATAAGAAATGCATTGATTATCTTATGGAGAAGGGTGCTGTGATTGATTATGCACATAATTATTTTGCTGAATATTATTCTTATCAACGTGTTGGCTATACTTTTGATAAGGTGGTGTATATGTATGATAAAAAGTATGATGATGTAAATAGAAAATGGAAGAACAATAAGACAGCGATTGACACTTTTTTGGAAGCAAATTGGTTCTCTTATGATGTCAAATCTTATTATATCATTCCTATTTTAACCCTATTACAATATAATCCAATAGTAACAGCGGTTGATTCTATATATTATCAACTTCTTACAGGTGATATGTCTGCTATTAAATCGTATTTAAAATCTGGTTATAAAGTACCGGTGAAAGAACTATTACTATTTGTCAATAAACCAGAAGTTATTGAATTGTTAGAGGCTACAGATTCTTATGATTTGAATACTAGTTATGATGGAATGATTACTCCATATTTTATAAATGAAATTGTTCCAAAATATTGTACACATTTAGTAAGTCAAGAAGAAATAGAATTTATGAAGTTTATAGCAAATTATAATACTTCTATGGATTATGAAAAATCTCTTGCAATAGTAAAGGATTATATAGCTAAAGGGGTAGATTTGACAAAACGAATAAAGTTACTTGGAACGAAGAGAGGTGGTAGATTTTCTGGCTCTTCCGATATGTTATTTGTGCTTCCTATACTTCTTGGTAATATTGAGGCTTTTAAATTGTTGATGGAAGCCAGTGATTTTACACTTCCTATAGAGGTATCGAATGAATCTATGTCTAATAAATATACTGTAGAACCTAAATTTTTATTTTTTTCTGTGGAACCAGGTGATTATTGGGCTCATACTTATGTTAAGAAGAGTGATTACAACGCATTGAAAAATGTTTTTGATGAATTATCGATTAAAAAAGCAGCGATAGCTGCAGAAAAAGCTCGCATCGCTCGTGAAAAAGCAGAAGCAGAACGTATTGCACGAGAGAAGAAAGCAGAAGAAGATTTGATTGCAAATTATATTTCAAAATTCTGTGATAATGTTCGGGATATTCTGAATACTAATGGTACTGTAAAAAAAGGTGAATATAAGGTCAAAAGCAAAAAGTTTGAATATCTTGGAACAAGAAGTGGTTTATATAAGGCATATCGTATTTATGAAAGTGGCCGCAATATAGTTATTGAAAACTCACTTGCAAAAAAGCCTGAAAATATTCACGAATTTTCAACTTCTAAAGGTTATACTAAAGAAAGTGTTCAAAAAGTCTGGAACTTGGCTGTTGATAAAGTTTGTGATGAGTTTGGGATTCAGTAGGGCAAGTAAATGATTTCGCCCTTTGTTTGAGGGTGCATATTAATCAAGGAGTTCAATATGAATTGTTGTGGAGATGTTTTGAGTACAGTTTTAACGGCTATTGGAACTGTAACAAGTGTAGTGATTGCTTTTTTTGCATTATATGAAAGTTGTCTTAAAAAGGTATTTTTTCATCCAAAATTAAAATTGACTTGGGATACCGTATTCCCTTATCGAAATAGAACAATTATTTTAATTGGAGATAAACAAACAGATGTATCTTCATTTAAAATAAGAATTGAGAATAAAGGGCGGGCTGCGGCTAAAAATGTTCAGGTTTATCTTCATTGGATAAAGAAAATGTCATCAACAGGAGATTTTGAATATTGCAAAAATGTGTTACCGATGAATTTAATTTGGTCATTTCAGGATAATGCAAAACATCCGTCGACCACTGCACCTGTAATAGCAAAGAAGGCAGAGAAGTACTGTGATTTTCTTTTTTTTAATAATAATATGCAGGGGTTTTTAAGAACGGAAGCAATGTTTGCTGTTATTGATGATGAGAATAATACAATTATGAATAATGCGTTATGTAATAATTTATCTAAAGAAGTTTATCAATGTGAATTGATTGTTTTAGCCTCTAATGCTAAACCTTTGATAAAAAGACTAGAATTTGAATGTTATAATCCAAATGGGAATAATCCAAATGATATAGTAAAGAAGCTATAAATAAGGAGTACAAAATATGTCAGAATTAAAATCAGGTTTAATCTTGGAAGACGGTGAATCCGTTGTAATGGAGATCGAGGCGGAGCTGTGGGCAACGAGCAGCAATCCTATAATGAGGGCTTTGGGTGCAGTACGCAAGTTTATTGCCAAGATTTGCGGTCACCGTGAGCGGGGCTTTTTGGTCATCACCAATCGCCGTGTCGTTGAAGTGAAGAACATCATCGCTTGTTATTGTTTCAATGTCAGCTCGACTGTGAAGTATTTGCTGCCGAGCAGTGTAAAGGAAGTCGGGTATCGCAAGATGGCGACTTGCGGCTGTTTCTGTCCGGCATATTATCTGTATTATGAATCATTTACGCAGACGACAGAAGTGATGCTAAACGGCTCTGATGCAAAAGAAGCTCAGAAGACTGTAGACGCATTCTATCGGGCTATCGCTGCTGCACAGGTCGGCAATGCGTAAGGCAGCGAGATTTTTATATCTTAATATATACGCTATTCTTGTGCTAATCTGCGGAATAATAGTTGCTTTGCTTCCTTTATATAAAGTGACATGGTGGCTTGTCATTCCGCAGGCTGTTGTCTGTCTGTTTTGCCTGAAACAGGCGGTGCAGCTGTTTTCTACTTGGGGCGACAAGATGAACAAATATGATATTCTGATGCGGCGTAACAGGGATGACTTCCATCCGAATTCTTTCAAGCCGTTTATGAATGCTCCGTGCGGTCGATTGCTTGTCAAGGCAGTTTTGCACGATCTGGGTATCTCCGGCCGATACAAAGAACTCCTCATTTTTCGTGAGCCGCTTCTTGTCCGTGCACGGAAAAGCTGCACTGTGCAGGAGACGAAGATTTATATTAATGAAGATATAATATAATCTAAGATATTTGGTTTTTGAGACAGCCCCCAATAATCACCCCACCACTTTCCAGCTGCCGTCTCTGCGGGAGCCGAGTCGTTCAATTTTGCCTTTACGCCGCAGTTCCGATAATGCACGCTCTATCGTTCTTTTCGTTACGCCGATTTGTTCGGAGATCGATTCTGCTGTGAGGGTAGGATTGCCGATGAGCAGAGCCAGTACCGCTTTTTCGGTTTTGTTTAAACCGACATTCAAACCGACATTCAAACCGACATTCAAACCGACATTTTCGATTGATGCTGCAACTTTTTCATCGAATGGAATGACGCAGCGGATATAATTGTCGGCTATCTCAAACACATCTTTGCTGTATTGACGGACAATAGTCGGAATGCCGTGACCCGTATGTTCCGTCAAACCCATATTGAGGAAAATCCGCATAAGTGTTGCATTCCTCGGATGACTGATGCCGTCGAAAAATTGCTGTTTGGTCATACCGTGTGGCAGACCGCCGTGTGACAGTATCTCAATTCTGTTGCTGAACATCGAGATCTGCGGCTCTGTAATAGTCCAATCATTGTGAACCAACGCATTCATTACGGCTTCGTTTACGCAGTCGTAGTCGAACAGATAAGTGTCTTTCCTCGGACGGACTGTTGTGTCAGAAATGCAAGTATTCTCAGCCTGAAGGCGTGATTTGAGTTTTTCATATACCGAGAGAATGCAGCCATAGCCGTAGTCGTTCCGCTCGGAAATGGCTGATTTGTCAGTGCCGTTGAATTTCACAAAAATAAACGGGATATTATTCCTGTCTGCTAAAAGTTCCGCCAGCAGATTGTATTGCCCGTCCTTATTTCGCAGATTCAGGTTCGATTCTATGGAAGAGTCACTTAAATGGAAGCCTTTCTCGGCATAGTATATCTTCAGCTCCCGAAAAGACAGATTACCCATTGATGATCTTTTCTTGACCATGTATTCATCATCGATAAAGTTTTTCTCATATCGGATTTTGATTTGTTCGGGAGTCATTTCTTTGCAAGTGGTGCCAATGCGGACAACACAACCGCCGGAAGAAAAACCGTATTTTTTCTGACAGTAAATGTTATGAACACCCTTTGATATTTTGATGCAAATAAGCGTTTTCCCGTTATCAAACTTTAACTCAGAGCGAATTTCATCCTGCGGATTAGGTTCGATTCGCATAGTTATAATGTCAGATATTTTTCTCAGTGTCTCATCGATATTATCGACTCCGACAACTTCTCCGTTGTCTCGGACACCGATAATGATTTGACCGCCGTCA
This sequence comes from Spirochaetales bacterium, assembly GCA_017540815.1. Taxonomy (GTDB): domain Bacteria; phylum Spirochaetota; class GWE2-31-10; order GWE2-31-10; family MWDO01; genus RGIG6909. Next base: position 13,210 of record JAFYAI010000016.1, on the reverse strand, counting down.
GAGTTAAGAAACGCTACAATTTCTCTGCAAATAGCATCTGTAAATCTTTCTTTCAGTTCAATGGTCTCTGACTCAATGTATTCTGACATTCTGTTCTCCTCTGAAAAATGCTGTTATTATATTATACTCCATTACCGACAAAATGTCAATTCAAACCGACATTCAAACCGACATTTTGTCGGTTTGAATGTCGGTTTAATTTTTCTCTATAATCGCACTTGACGAATTATTTATTTTTTATTATATTATATCTTGAGAAAATCAAGGATAATTTTATGAAAAAACTTCTTCCATTATTAATGATAATCATAACTGCAATGGCGGCGAACGCCGCGGATCAGGCTGTCGGCTGGGATAAGGCGACAGTCGGTGAAGGCAGGATTATATATAAAGATAACATTCTGACTATAGATGGGGATGTTGTGCCGACCGAAGATGTCGCTGTGATAAGGTTTAATACTGTTAAAAATGACGATAAACCGGCAGTGACATTTAGAGATAATGTGAGTCCGGCGGAACTCATTCGGCGAGCCGGCATTCTGCGAAGCAAGTATCCCGATAGCGGCCGTCTTGTGCTGCTTGACGAGGGCGAGCTGAAGATGAATGCCGATAAGTCGCAGTATTCACGCTCACGATATACAGTGCAGATCCTCAATGAGAAAGAGCTGTCCAACGCTCAGTTGTCATTCTACAACAATGAGGGTGAATACGAGACTAAGATCCTGATGGCACGCAGTATTTCACCTGACGGCAAAGTTGCATATCTTAAAGACTCTGACATTACAAGGACTTATCCGTCGCAGGGCTTGCAGTTTTTCTCAGGCCGCAAAGATGCGTATATTATGAAGGCTGTTATCCCGAATGTGGAAGTCGGCTCGATCATCGACTATGTTTATGAGACTGTTGAGTCGAAACCTGAAGATCCCAATCAGTTCTATACAGGCTGGTATTTCGGAACGGATGTGCCTGTCTATGAGTCGATAGTGACGCTGACAGTGCCACAGAATGTTCCATACTATTGGGCAATATCCAACTTCGGCAAGTTTAGCGACAAGCCTATAGTATCGACGAAAGGCGGCTATACATCTTATACATTCCGCCGCGGAGAATGTGAGCCGTTTGTATCAGAGCCGCTATGCCCTCCGCAGGCTGCACTTCTTCCTGTTTTGAGCGGCAGCACATTCAATGATCAGACTTATCTGTCTAAGTGGCTAAGCGGTTTCTTCAAGGAACGGATGGTGTGCAGCGATGATATGCGTGCTGCTGTCGCCGAAGTGATTAGCAAGGCTAACGCCGAGACGGAAGAAGAGAAGATCGCCGCTTTGTATCGGTTTGTTCAGGATTATGTGCATTACCGCTCGGTTAAGACGAGTATCTCTTCAGGAATGGCAGGTCATCCGGCGGCTGAGACATTCTCCAACAGATACGGTGACTGTATCGATAAGTCTATCTTCTTCGCTACCATCCTGCGGGACATCGGCATTGATGCCTATCCTGTTATTGTTTATACCAATGATAATCCGCGTGTGCCTTATGATAAGATCGGTTCTCGTGCCGGCAATCATGCTATTAATGAGATTCATCTTGCAGACGGACGGGTGATATATCTTGATTCGACAAGCACTACTGACAAATATCCGTATTTCCGATCGGATGATCACGGCATACCTGCTTGGAATCCTATCCTCAATACGATACGCGAGATCGAGCCGCCTGATGTCTCATATAATACTCAGCATTTTGCCTGCGATATTACAGTTGCTGCCGATGGCAAAGGCTCTGTTAAGCAGACTAATATCTACCGCGGCAGCTGGGAGTCATCGATGCGGTATTATTTCAGCAGTATGAATGAGGCGGAAGTCAAAGGGCTCTTCACTTCGATAGTGAGCAACAATTATCCCGGCAGCCGATTGACAGGTTATTCGCACGATGACGGTCGGGACTTCACTAAGGATTTTACGATGGAGTATAACTATCAGGCGACAGATATTCTTAAAGACTGCGGACCGTATATGGTCTTCCGCCTGCCGTTTAAGAGCGATTATGGTGAGACAACGCTGCAGAGCCGCAAATATCCGATTAAGTATGCAACAACATTCGGTGAGAATCGCACTCTTATGCTACACCTGCCGAAAGAGTTGGCACTGTCAGGGCTGCCTGAAGAATTGAACATTGATAATAAGTATTTCTCATACAGCGGCAAATTTGAGTCCGCAGCGAACGATGATGGTGATACGGTCACATTCACATCAAAGTTTGTCCGCAAGGTGACTGTTATCCCACCGGCTGACTATGACGGCTATCGCAGAGATGTGCTGCGGATAGATCATTTCATTAAGTCGCCGATTATATTTACAAGGAGCGAGCATGTCAGATAATAATGCCTATGCCGTTATAGGTCTTGGTAATCCCGGTGCAGAATACGAACATAACCGTCATAACAGCGGATTCTTATGTCTTGATTATCTGAGCCGCCAAACAGAATGTGACGAGTTCAAGAAGAAGAAGAATTTTACTTTTACGCAATTGCGTCACGCTTTCGGCGATAAAACTGTATATCTGATTAAGCCGCAGACATATATGAATCTTAGCGGCAACGCTGTTACAGCCTGTATGAGTTACTTCAAGATCCCCAAGGAGAATCTCGTCGTGATATACGACGATATTTCTCTGCCGTTCGGGATGATTCGGATTCGTCAGCGAGGTTCGGCAGGCGGTCACAACGGCATCAAGAATATTATACAGCTTCTCGGCGGAGAGGATTTCCCTCGGATCAAGATCGGCGTGAGCAGTCCTAAGAGCAGTCCCGACGGCAACGATGTGCTGAAAGATTATGTACTTGGCGATTTCTCGCCGGAGCAGCTGTCCGCTCTTGAGAATGATATTTTCCCAAAGATTGCCGAGGCTCTGCCGCTTATCTTCGACAAGAACTACGAAGAAGCGATGAGCAGGTTCAATAAGACTGTGAAAGTGTAAAAATGAACAATAATATTTTGCGTTAGCAAAATATTATTGTTTATTTTAACTTCTTTTGGATAATGCCGATAATATAGTTATGAAAAATATAATAAAACTGATAATGACATTCTTTATATTAACGGCTTCATTCTCATCATTTGCTTTGACTGAACAATCGTATATCGACTGGTCGAAAGGCAAGATATATTCTGTGATCAGTGTGCGGACAGAGTATAATTATAACTTCCCGCATAATCGACTGCTGCAGACAGAAGCGGCACGAGAGAAAGCTAAGGTTAATTACTTTAGGATACTGTCGGATATTAATATCAGCCAGTCAGTGCCGCTGATGGACTATATATCGGAGAATCCTGTCCGAGACAGTGCGCTGCTTACCCTGATTGACGAGGCTAATCTGGAGAGTATCGAGTATCCCGATCTGAGTACCGTTAGGCTGTCATATTCGATCAACCTTTACGGGGATAACTCCGTTGCGAATATCATTATGGCTCAGGAAGGTTTCTATACCGAGGAGCTGCACCAATACGAAGGATTCCATTTCAAGTCGGATTATTCTGGGATTATCATCGATGCACGCGGTGTGCTGAAGTCTTTTGGCGGTCATGATGTGACTGTTCAGCCGAGTATGTTTGTGTCTGTCATTGATGATGACGGTCATCAGGTGTTCAATCAGTATAATGTCGATGCCAATGTCATTCGCCGACAGGGGATGGTGCAGTATTCATACAATATTAATGGAGATCTCACCGATCGTATCGGCTCTAACCCATACAGGATGGTCGCTTATGGGACAGGTGATGATGTCGGCAGTGTGCTTGTCATTACAACTCCGGATGCTAAAAGGATACTTGCGTCTTCCGCTACGCGGGACAGCATCCGCAACGGAAGAGTAGCGATTATCATCGACAGATAATCATAGAATAATCAGTTTGCATTTCGTGCAGTTATCATGACTTTTTAGTCATCATTTATATTGACTTTTTTCGTAAAATATTGTATAAATACAAAACAATAACAAGAGAATGTTTAATACCATAAATATGGAGGTTGCAAAATGGCAGTACCAAAACATAGAGCGTCGAAATCAAGAAAGAGAATGCACAGAAGCATCAATATGAAACTGACATTGCCTGGTATGACGAAATGCCCGGAGTGCGGCGGCTTGACACCACCTCACAAGGTTTGTATACATTGCGGTTATTACAAAGGCAATTCTGTTGTTCAGGTTACAGAGGCATAATCTACCTTGAATATCGGAATTGATGTTGATTCGGGCGAGCGTCCTTTTGCGGAGATGGTCCGCGGTGCATTAGCATCTTTGGCGCTCGATCCGGATATTTCTCTTACTCTCATCGGCAACGAAAATCGCATATTAGAGTCATTCCCACACATTATTAAAGATAATGATAAAAGAGTAAAGATTGTCGGAACTGCTGATTTTATCAGAATGGATGAGAAGCCGACAGATGTGCGGAAACGCAGAGACTGCACGGTTGTGATCGGCTGCCGAATGCTAAAAAACAAGACGATAGATGCTTTCTTTTCACCGGGTAATACCGGAGCTACCGTTGTGGCGGCATGCCTGTATCTCGGCTATCTGCCGGGGATCAAGCGTCCTGCTATGGCTGCGTCATTTCCACGCAAAGACGGCGGAGAGACTATGATGCTGGATGTCGGAGCAAATCCCGAAGTATCGGAAGAGTCTCTGCTGCAGAATGCCAAACTCGGTGTAGCGTATCATTCTGTTATAAGCAGCAGTCTTGCCGAGCCTCGGATAGGCTTGCTCAATATGGGCACAGAGGCAGACAAAGGCACGACTTATATTAAGAAAGCATACTCGTATCTCAATAAACAGGCTGCTATCGGCAAGGTAATATTCAACGGCAATGTCGAGCCGTATAATATATTGGACGGTTCGACAGATATAGTAGTATGTGACGGATTGCTGGGCAACACAATGCTGAAATTCGCCGAATCTATGATCAAATACCTGATGGGAGTTTTGTCAGGATCTGTTTCGGATAAGCATAAAGGCTTCGGAGAGAAAGTTATGACCAGTGCGATGTCTGTCTTCCATCTGTGGTCTAAAGTCAAGGAACGCATAAAGGGTAAAGTTACACCGAAATATTTCGGAGCAGCTCCGCTGTTGGGAGTGGATGGCACTGTGCTTATCGGTCACGGAATGTGCAATGCCAAAGATGTGACTAATGCTATAGAGTTGGCTTTACTGCTCCATCAGAGAAAATATATCGAAGCGATGACTGCGTTCATGAAATTGAAATGAGAGCCTGCAATGATTTATGTGATTTTCTCTGACATTCACGGTAATCTTGATAAGTTTAGCCGTATGCACAATATTTTGCGGACGATACCGGGGAAGAAGCGGATGGTAAGTCTGGGCGATATAACCGGCGGTATGTATAACCATGTGCAGCAGCTCTACGATGAGATTAGATGGGGCGGCTATACTGCTGTCCAAGGCAACTGCGATGACGGATATGACTTTACCGACGGACCGATCACAGTGGATAATATCTTCATTGCATGTCACGGATCGCCTTACCGCGATAATGATTATATACGATATGCCGAGGATGCTGCTCGCGTGTTCCCGTATTTGGCGGATGAGCATATACCACTACTGTTCTATGGACACACTCACAGACATTATCTGTTTGAGTATGATAATGTGCAGAAGAAGATAAGCGGTAGCGGCGAGATCCCTCCGAATAAGAAGATAATGCTGGATAAGAATAAGATGTATCTGTGCAATCCGGGAACTCTCGGCAAGCCTAAGCCGAATACACCGTTTTGCAGTTTTGTTCTTTTCGACAGCAGCGAGTATTCTTTGGAATGGAAGCGAGTATGACAGAAGCTGGTATGATGATGGATAATGAAATGATAAAATCAAGGATCAATGCGGCAGCTGATAATGTGCTGGAAGATTACAAGGGTGATATGCTGTATCACGCCGATAAGTATCCGATCCCGTCTAAGAATGCCATTATTCGTGTGCTGAATAATCTTATCGATGTTATATTCCCCGGATATTTCACGGAATATAATATACAGGGCGAAGGTATCGGCGAGTTTGTCAGGTCGAAGCTCACGCTGATCGCCGATGAGTTGTCCAATGAAATCATTAAGAGTTTCCGTCAGAGCCATATCGTGGGTGATAACTCTTGCGACGGCTGTCAGGAATGTGTCGAGAAAGGGATGGAGGTCAGTCTGTATCTGATCGAGCAGCTGCCGTATCTGAGAGATATGCTCGCATTCGATGTTAAGGCTGCGTATGAAGGTGATCCTGCGGCAGTGAATTATAACGAGATAATATTCAGCTATCCGGGATTGTATGCGATCGCAGTTCACCGCATTGCCAATATCCTGTATAATAAGGGCATTGAGCTGATACCTCGCATCATGTCAGAGTATTCGCACAGTTTGACCGGTATAGACATTCATCCGGGAGCAACGATAGGGCGGCATTTCTTCATAGATCACGGAACCGGTGTGGTTATCGGTGAGACAACTGTTATCGGTGACAATGTGACGCTGTATCAGGGAGTGACTCTCGGCGGTAAAAGTTTCCCGAGAGATGAGTCCGGCAACATCATCAGAGGCAAGAAGCGGCATCCGACGATCGAGGATGGAGTGACGATATATGCCGGAGCGACGATATTGGGCGGCGATACGGTCATTGGCAGGAATTCTGTGATTGGTGGAAATGTATGGATCGTATCGTCTATACCGCCGAATTCTAAGGTTACGCTGCCTGAAAATCAGACAAAGATGAACATTAAGACATTTTTTTAACGAAAAAAACGCATTTTTTTACAAAATAATTAGAATTTCATAAAATATTTCTTGACAATCACGACAAAAAAGATTATATTAAAATCGTGATTATTTTATATTTTTTGGAGTGAATGACGATGCTGATTATTAGTATAATTGTAACAGCTGTAGTATCAATCCTCCTTGGCGGTGTCATTGGTTTTGTAATCAGACGAATACTTGCACGCAAAAATCTGACTACAATAGAAAAGCAAGCCGAAGATATAAGAAATCAGGCAAAACTTGACTCAGAATCCATCAAGAAAAACGCATTATTGGAAGCTCAATCTAAAATACTCAAAGAGAGAGAGAATTTCGATAGTGAAAAGAAGGAATTTGAGCGGGAGAACAAAGAACGTAGGAATGAGTTAAAAAATCTTGAGCGGCGAAACCAGCAGAAAGAGGATCAGCTTGATAAGAAAGCATCCGAGATGGAACGCCGTGAGCAGAGCGTTACCGATAAGGAGCGTCACCTGAACGAAAAGATTGCTTCTCTGAATGCTATGCAGGAAAAGTGTATAGCTGAGTTGGAGCGTATCTCAGGTATGACTTCCGAGCAGGCGAAAGCGGCTCTTATCAGAGATTTGGAAGACAAGGCTCGTCAGGAAGCCGCAATCTATATTCGTAAGATTGAGGAAGAGACTGAGATTGTTGCGAAACATAAAGCCAGAGAGATACTCGTTTCTACAATACAGCGTATTTCCTCGGAAGTTACATCTGATATAACCACTACAAGTGTGTCGCTGCCTAACGATGAGATGAAAGGTCGCATTATTGGGCGCGAAGGACGAAATATCCGGACTTTGGAGACACTCATTGGTGTGGATATAATTATCGATGATACGCCTGAGGCGATAGTTATTTCAAGTTTTGATCCGATCAGACGAGAGGTGGCTAAGATTGTGCTCAATCGGCTCGTGACTGATGGTCGTATTCATCCTGCTCGCATCGAAGAGGTGACTAAGAAGGTGCTGGATGAGGTAAATGAAACGATCTTTGACAAGGGTGAAGAAGCTACTCTCGAAGTTGGGATGCCTGGTTTCTCTACGGAGGGCATTATGGCTCTCGGTAGGCTGTATTTCAGAACCAGTTACGGACAGAATGTCTTACAGCATTCTATCGATGTTGCAACCATTGCCGGTGCGTTGGCACGGGAACTTGGCTGCGATGAAAATATTGCCAAGCGAGGCGGATTACTGCACGATATTGGTAAAGGTGCTACGACTGACGGTGAGAACAACCATGCGGAAGCAGGTTATGAGATGGCTAAGAAAATGGGTGAGAATGAGAAAGTCCTCAACTGTATCTTGGCACATCACAATGATGTTGAACCGACATGTCTGGAAGCCATACTTGTTCAGGCAGCGGATGCGATTAGTGCAAGTCGTCCCGGTGCAAGACGAGAGAGTTTGGAGAATTACATTAAGCGGCTGGAGAACTTGGAGCATATTGCCGAGAACTTCTCCGGAGTTGAGAAAGCATTTGCTATTCAGGCCGGTCGTGAACTGCGCGTAATGCTGAACAGCACATTGTCAAGTGATGATGCGGCTATCGGTATTGCACGAGATATTGCTAAACAGATTGAGTCTGAACTCAAATATCCCGGTAAGATCAAAGTTACCGTTATACGAGAGTCGAGATTCATTGAATATGCAAAATAAAAAATCTCTACAAAAAAAGCACTGCGAAAAGCAGTGCTTTTTTTTTGTAGAAAAATTTATTACTGATATTTTCGTTTGACAAATTGGAATTAATAATATAACCTATTGGTATGTTAGAACACAGGATACTGAAATTAAATAAGAAAATCGCTGCTTCTTTTCTGTTGGTATTCCCCACAATAGTGCTGATTTCTGATGCGATATTTGAGTTAATAAGCAAGGACATAAGAGTGGTTTGGATATTGGGCATCGTGTGCACTTGCAGTGCTTTGTTTCATATTGTGTGGACTTGGTATATAGCTGTTCGCGGGATATGAGTGTCGAACCTGTTATGTTCTCTACTATCGGTAAACTTATGTTTGTTCCGATATATCTGCTCATCATTGCTTATGGACTTGGCTTAAAGTCGGCAGGTGGAGTATTTGATCTGCTTAATATATCTGAATCACAGCGAATGGCGACTCCGCTTTTGACGGCAATTATGCTTGGTGTCATATTCTTCATTATGACATTCAGTCAGTTTGTCGGTCTTGTCAGGATGTATGATCACGATGAACTGAAACTGTTCGAGGCTGTAATATTTGTCACTTTGAGTTGGGTTTATATTGCCGATATATGTATCGGAGTCGCTGCATATATTAAGCATAAGCATTATATCAGATCCGGCAGCAGCAGTCCGATTAGTTATTAGAATCCTATCTTCATATAGATAATAAACTCAAATCCGGCTTCGTCGTATCCCTGCATCAACTGATACTGCTGGAAGTATAGCATATTGTGGAGTTGTATGCCTAAGCCCAATCGCTCGTGCCAGTTCCAATCGATAAGACCGTTCAACAGGTATATATTGCCCATAAGACTGCCGTTAGTATCGCGTCGGTTGAATCCGCCTTTGAACTCCAGTCCGAATGTCATCCCTGCTTTGGGGATCATTGCCCTGATCTCGGCTGTCACATTGTCAGACGCAGCGAAGAAACTCTTCTGCCAGAAGTAGTGTTTCCACTCGGCTGTAATCTCCAGATACTGCTTGACTGAGAATACGATACCTGCACCAATGTTGATCTCCGTCCAATCGCGTTTAGTCACTGAGTACAGATGCTCTGATTTGTTTGTCAGTGTCCAATCCAATCCGCCCATATTGTATGCGAACTCAAAGTCAGTGTATTGGCTAAACCAGCCGGTAGCTGCACCTCGGATACCTGTTTTGACATACCATTTATAGCCGGGCACGGCATCGGAGTGATAGACTACATAGTCATTGGACTTATACCAATATTGGTCTGGTCGTTTGATAAGGTTTGCACCGCCCTCGACATAACAGCTGAAGTAGTCGCGGAAGTTATATCCGAGTTTCACATTCGGAACGATATACCAGTAGAATGTCGCATCTCGGAATGTTCCTAAGAATTCCGCAGAGGCTTTAATCAGGAAACAGTCGAACAGCAGTGTAGAGTAGTTAATGCCTGTCTTGATATTGTTGAAGAATATATCAGCCGTATCGGATGAGAGATCGGGAGAAGTGCTGCCTGTGATCTTAGCTTCGTCAATGGTAAAGTCATATCCGGCATGTGTCGTCAGGAAATGCTGTCCGGCAAGCACCTGTGAGTAGACGACATCAGTCTGCATAAGATATGCAAAGTCTGCCCGGCGAAGTGTCTCATCAGTTCGGCCCTGAGCATTGAAAAACAGAAATGAGTTAAACATTCTGAATGTCAGATCATTGTTGTTGTTGAACTTCAGCGACGGACCTATATCGACATTGAGAGCTTTTTTATTGAGCCGCTCATAAGCACTGTTATTCTGTAGAGAGTAGTTCTTCTGATAGAAGCCGACCTCTGAGCCGAGACTGAACCGCGATGTGTTATACAGTATCTGAGTCTGCAGATCATCCAGCGATGATGAGAATGTCTCATCCGGTTTATCGATGAACATACTTTCGCGAGCCTCACGGAGATAGCGGACGCTTATATTAGGATTGATATTTTTGACGAATAGCGAGAAATCAGCAAGGACATTGTTATTCAGACCATATCCGAACTTAATAACCGCATCGATCGGATGACCTCTGTCTTCTCCGGCACTGATCGCCGGCAGAGTCTCTTCGAGATCGACTTTGATTATATCCGTGAAGTCCGGCTTGTCTATAGAGTCGAACTTTATATCCGGCAGGCTTATATCCTTGATCAGAATGTCTGTAACGATCTGGTGCTTGTCCTCAACCTCAAGGCTCAGCGACGGCAACTGTATCTCCGGCATATCCTGTGCGGAGACAGATAATCCGATTAGTGATACTGTAATACCGATTAAGAGTTTATAAACTGCTTTCATATAATAATTATACTCAGAAAAAAGAAAAAAGTCAAAGATATTTTTTCTTTTTTTAGTCTATTCTTTTTCAAAGGAACTTTCCCCCACAATATACGGCGGGCGGTGCTTAGACTCTATAAAGAGTTTGCCAATGTACTCTCCGATGATGCCGAGCATTATAAGCTGTATGCCGCCGAGGAACAGCACGCATATCAGTATCGATGTCCATCCGGAGACTGCCTTGTCCGTGAAGAAATGGATAATCAAAGCATATATGGTATATATAAATGCGAATATCGATATAGTCGTGCCTATGATCGTCGAGATCTGCAGCGGAAATACGCTGAATGATGTGATACCGCTCAGTGCGAATGCAAACATTTTCTTAATAGTGTATTTCGATGTGCCGTAGAGCCGGTCAGCCGGCTGATAGACGATGCCGTATTGGCGGAATCCCATCCATGAGATGATGCCTCGGTAAAACATTGTGTTTTCTTTGAATTGCTTGAGTACATCGACAACCTTGCGGTCAATCAGGCGAAAGTCCGCTGCACCTGGCCGGATCTTGATATTGGACAGTTTGTTTATCACACCATAGAACATTTTGGAAGTCGATCGCTTGAAAAACGACAGCTTCTTGGACTCTTCACGAAGTGTATATACAATATCATATCCTTCCTGCCATTTGGCGATCATATCGGGGATCAGCTCAGGCGGATGCTGCATATCCGCATCCATTGAGATAACGCAGTCTCCGTCAGCATAATCGAGTCCTGCACGCAGTGCACACTGATGTCCGAAGTTCCGTGAGAATGAGATATACTCTATATGCTTATCCTGATTATGCAGCAACTGTAGATTACGCAGCGTGTCGTCATTGCTGCCGTCATCGACGAAGATGACCTGATAATCCCGCACTTCCAATGCGGCAATGACATCAGTCAGCCGCTCTGCCAGCACCATCACATTTTGCTCTTCATTATAAGAAGGAACAACGATAGATAATTTGAATTTTGCTTTAGTTTTCATAGTGATATTATATCAAAAAAATGAGATTTTGCAAGTGCAAAATCTCATTTTTTTAATTATACATTATGAATTATGAATTGCACATTGTTTAATACCAGCCGTCCAATGCTTCTCCCAACATTTTAGGCGGAGCCTGTAAACCTCGTCCGCTGTCAGCCTCGGCATCAGTGCCTTCTTCGTGACCATCATTGCCATCGATGATGAAGTAGCTGTAGTTCTCCCGGTATGGCAGCGGCTCAGTGTTTGTATAGTCACGCGGTTCTGTCGTTGGGTCATCCCAAGTCACATCAGTGAGTCTCCAGCCGTTATCGAAGAATGTCTTATTCCAGCCGTGATTCATAATGCTGCTGGAGATATATTGGACTTTGACACCTATCTGCCGTGCAAGTGCGGCGTAGAGATTGGCATATCCTTCGCAGACAGCAGTCTTGTTATCCAGCACCCATACAGACTCCTGATGACGGCGGTTATCGCTGTAGTCACCTATACTGCCGTAGTCGTAGTAGAGGAAGTCAGTCTCCCAATCATGCAGTGCCCGCAGTTTATCGGAGGTCGTCGCTCCGTCAGGCAGCTGTGCTGTTACATCGGCGACGATATTCTGAATGCGGTAGTCATCGTGGTTGACATAATGCGACGGCAGGAGATACATCGCGTCTTCGGCAGACATCGTGTTGGTATTGGTGACTGTCAGAGTCGTATAACCTGTAGAATAAGACCAATTAGTCATAGCCCCCTGTTTGCCGTCGATAGCTGTACGGAAGTTACAGTTCGCATTGGTAATCTTAACTGTATATACACCCGGACCGAACCGCAGCCATATACGGGTGTCGAAGTCTCCCTGCAGAATGTACTTTGTATTATAGTCGTCTTTTTCAACACTTACATAGACTGCATTGTAGCTGCTGTCCGGTGTAAAAGTCCCGACTAACGGGAAGTATCCGTCAGCACTGAATGTCATCTTAGCAGGCATCTTCGCTGTGTCGAATGTGATATACGATGTATTGGTCAGACTGCTGCCTGTGACTGTGCTGTTATCCACTCCGGTGAATGTCACGTTGCCGAGAGTGATTGCATCAGAACTGTTTGTCCGGTGTACCACAATTGTACCGGTGTCTGTTTTGCCGTCGATAGTCGCCGTCACGGTGAATGTGCCTGCCGTCGTCGGTGTAAACAATCCGGCAGAGTTGATATTTCCACCGCCGCTGACGCTCCATGAAACACTCTTGCCTGCTATGACGGATTTGTCGCTTCGCAGTGCGTTGGCACTATACTGAATGGTATGCCCGCCGATATATGTTTGCTGTGTTCCGCGTGGAGTTATCTCAACCGAGGCAATATCATTGGAGACAATCGATACATTATCGATATATATCGCATCAGTACGAGACGGATACCATAGT
>JAFYAI010000123.1 GCA_017540815.1 Spirochaetales bacterium | reverse complement strand
TCAGATGATGGAAAAAGTTTCCGACATTCCGATTCTCGGAGTTCTGACCGGCACACTGATGACTGTAATCGTTCAAAGTTCCAGTGCAACGATTGCCGTTCTTCAGAATTTTGCCTCCCAGAATACTGGAGACGGAATGACAAGCGTAATCGGACTTTCCGGTGCAATTCCGATTCTTCTTGGCGACAATATCGGAACGACAATAACGGCAATCCTCGCCTCAATCGGGCAATCGAAAAATGCAAAACGAAGTGCAATCGCACACAGCCTTTTCAATATTTCGGGTGCGCTGATTTTCATTTGGATAATCCCGATTTTTGCGAAATTCGTTCAAACTGTCAGTCCGAAAGGAATCGAGATTTCCGTAATTTCAAGACAGATTGCAAACGCCCACACAATTTTTAATGTGGCTATGACAATCATTTGGATTCCGCTCCTGAAAGTGATGGTAAAAATTGTAAACCGTCTTGTAAAAGACGACAGGCAAAAAAATCTGCTTCCGGTGGACAGTATGGAAAATCTTCTGAATTACAGACTTCTGAACGAGCCGGAATCTGCCCTTCTTTTGATTCAGTCAAAAGTTGATAATGTGCTAGATTTTGCGAACATCACCAAAGAAAAAGTTTCGGAAAATAAAATTGAAGATAAGCAGGATTTTTTTGATGAAGTCCTGTCTGTCCAACGGGAAAGCGAAAAACTGAGGAACTACATAACCGCCTTGATTGCAACGAACAACCTGAATGACGACCAGGCAGTTTTGTGCGAGGAACTGATAATAAATTTAAGCAAGGCAGAAAAAAAACTAAGCAAAGCTGTTAAAAAAGGTGTAAAATAAGACCATGATTTATCTTTTGGAAGATGACGATTCAATCAGAAAACTTGTTGAATATGCTTTGGATTCTCAGAACATGAGCTGCATGGGCTTTGCCAATCCCTCTGACTTTTGGACGGAGATAAAGAATGAGAAGCCTGATTTAATACTGCTTGATATTATTCTGCCTGAGGAAGACGGCATTTCTGTCCTAAAAAAACTGAAGGCAGAGGGAAAAACACGGCATATTCCCGTAATCATGCTGACGGCAAAAACCACCGAATACGACACCGTTTTGGGACTTGAAACGGGAGCGGACGATTATATTCCAAAGCCCTTCGGGATTATGGAGCTTGTCGCACGGATAAAAGCCGTTCTCAGGCGATACGATGCAGTTTCACAGGCGGAAGACACACTGCTTGAATGTGGAAAAATACGGCTTAGCAAAGCAAAGCATCAGGTCTTTTGCGGAGATGAGGAAATCTTTCTCACGGTAAAGGAGTTTGATCTTCTGTACATTCTTTTGGAGAACAGAGGCAACATCATCACCCGCGAGCAGCTGCTTTCAAAAATCTGGAAAACGGAAGCTGATGTTGAGACACGGACGGTTGATGTCCATATCCGCTACCTGAGGAAAAAGCTGAACGACGAGAATATCATCGAAACAATTCGCGGAATAGGTTACAGGATAAAATGAAAATTAAATCATTGACTTTAAGAATTTTTATAAACACAATGCTGGTTGGTGTGGCGGTTTACTTTGTCTGTGCGGTGATTTTCACCGACTCGTTTTACAAGTATTTTGAAAACCGTATTTTTTCGGAGCTTGAGAACGAGTGCGATTATCTTTCACTCCTGCCAAACTTTACGGATGTGAAAACTGAAAACAGAATCACGGTCATTGATTTTCAGGGAAAGGTGATTTTTGACAACAAGGCAAATCCGGCGGAAATGGAAAGTCACGCTTTAAGGGCGGAGTTTCTTGAGGCTATGGAAAAAGGCTCTTCCAAAGTCTCCCGCTATTCCTCGACCATGCTTCAAAAAAATCTCTATTTTGCCAGAAGACTCGAAAACGGCACTGTGCTTAGGGTTTCCTGCCAGCAATATACAGTGGGTGTTTTGATGTTCGGCTTAAGTCAGGAACTTTTATGTCTTCTTGTGATTGCTCTGATTATTTCAGGACTTGTGGCATCAGGCCTTTCAAAAAAAATCACGAGTTCCATTGAAAAAATTGATTTTGAAAATCCCGAAACGAATGAAACTTTTTCAGAGTTCAAGCCTTTCATAAAGCGGATTAGCGATGAAAACTTTGAGAAAAAGCAGCGGGAAGAAATCCGTCGTCAGTTTTCTGCGAATGTAAGCCACGAACTGAAAACTCCCCTAACCAGCATAAGCGGTTTTGCGGAAATCATGAAAAGCGGTTCAGCTGATAAAAAAACGATGCTGAGTTTTTCCGAAGACATCTACAACGAAGCTCAGAGGATGATTCTTCTTGTTAATGATATTCTGAAGCTCTCAAAGCTCGATGAAGAATCCATCACAATGGAAAAAGAAGAAATCTGCATTGAAGAAATCTGTATCGAAACAATCAAGTCACTTGAATCGTATGCAAAGAAAAAAAATGTTTCTGTTGAGCTTGAGAACAAAACGAAAGAACCTGCTTATATACACGGAGTTCCGACCGTCGTGAAGGAGATGATATTTAATCTTATAGAAAATGCAATCAAATACAACAAAGAAAGCGGAAGCGTTATTGTGAAAATCGAAAAAATCAGTTTGGAAAAAAATTATCTGAGACTTTGCGTTAAGGATACGGGAATCGGGATTGCAGAAAATCAGCAGGAAAGAATCTTTGAGCGTTTTTACAGAATAGACAAAAGCCGTTCCAAAGATTTTCAGAACAACAGAACGACTGGCACAGGGCTTGGGCTTTCAATCGTAAAGCACGGAGCAAAATATCACAATGCCAAAATCAGCATAAAAAGCAATGTGGGAGAAGGCAGCGAGTTTTGTTTAATGTTCCCGATAATGTAAAGTATATACAAATATTTTCGATTTCCTGACAAATACTTCCATAAAAATATACGCTTGTTCAAAAAGTCACATAACAAAGGTTCGTAGCCGACACGCGGTCAAGCCCGCTGCGGTACAACCAAATGTTATGGTTGAAAATTGGAGGCAGGTATGATAGAATTTGTGCTTTTTATATTTTCATTTATGAGACATTTATGCAGAAGATCTCAAAAGTTTTTATATTGATGAGTGCAATGCTTGCACTCGCATTCTGTTCCGTATCATTTACCAACTGACTTCGACAGTTACAACCCCTCTCCGTCCACATTCTTAATCACTCTCGCCGGCACACCGCCAAGCACCACATTATCACCGAATGATGAGGTCACTACCGCTCCGCTTGCCACAACGACATTATTGCCAAGTGTAACACCGGGATTAATCACCGCTCTGCCGCCAATCCAGCAGTTGTCTCCGATCGTAATTGGCTTACCGTATTCCTGACCGGAACTTCGCAGCAAGGGATCTATAGGATGCGTCGCCGTATAGATGCCGACCTGCGGAGCGAGGAAACAGTTTTTGCCGATATGCACAGGTGCGACATCGAGGATCACACAGTCGAAGTTGGCATAGAAGTTATCTCCGACGAAGATATTGCTGCCGTAATCACATCGGAAATTCGGCTCAATGTAAATACTGCCGTCTATCCGTCCGAACAGCTTGTGCAGTATCTCGGTTCTCCTGTCAAGTTCATCTATGGAAGTGCGGTTATATTCTTCGGTCAGCAGACGGCATTGTCTGCGAAGTCTCAGCAGCTCTTCGTCATTACCGTTATACAGCCGCCCGCTTATCATTTTGTCATATTCTGTCATGTGATACTCCTTATAGAGTGATTATAACAAAAATCATAAAAAAAATCAAAATAAATACATCTGCCTGCGGCGGCTGTATTTATTCTGTTTTTTTACAAAATTTTCTTTACAAAATCAAGTTTTTTGGATAAGATAAAATCATAATGGAGTCAGGCTCGGAATTGAATAAAAATATGGATTTAGTACAGGCAATTTCTGAATACAATCGGCTTGGAATAAAACAACAGATAGATTACGACAAATTCTATCTCTATTCGATTATTACACATTCCACGGCGATTGAAGGTTCTACCGTAACTGAGGCGGAAGCCCAGCTGCTATTTGACGAAGGCATAACCTCAGGCAAGCGAACCATGACTGAGCAGATGATGAACCTTGATCTGAAAGACGCTTACGAATACGGCATCGAATGGATAAAACAGCATAATCCGATAACCGTGGAAAATCTTATAACACTGTCTGCAAAAGTAATGGCACGAACAGGCAGCGAATATCATACTGTTATGGGGGATTTTTCTTCGACAAAAGGTGAACTCAGAAAGCTCAATGTTACCGCCGGCATTGGCGGAAAAAATGGCCGATATTTTGATTTTTATGAGCGACGGCAATCCGATAACAACAGATACTGTCGTTCGGCATTTTGGCTTTGCTCCCACCACCGCTAAGCGTTATCTGCGGCAGCTGGCACAATTCGGCTATGTGAGATCATTCGGCGGAAATAAGAATAGAATGTATAAAAAAATAGAATAAACAACCACCACAGGTGGTTGTTTATTCTATTTTTTACAAAAAATTTCTTTACAAAATCAAGTTTTTACGATAGAATAGGACATCTAATAAAAGCACTATATAAAGGAAAATATTCAATGGCATCTACAGATGAACGAAATATCAGAATTGAGAAACTTAAGAAATTGCGGGAAGCCGGTATCAATCCGTATCTTGACCGCTGCGACAGAACCTGCATGATTGACGAAGCACGGCGAACTGCCGAGGACGGCAAAGAATACGCTTTGGCCGGCCGATTAATGCTCAAACGCTCATTCGGCAAGCTGATTTTTGCGACAATACAGGATTTCACTGACAGAATACAGATTTCGCTGAATAAGAAAAATCTCGATGAGGAGACATTCAAGTTCTTTGAGAAAATGATTGATGTCGGCGATCACATTTGGGTTCACGGCACGATTCATCATACGGAAAAAGGCGAACTGACACTCGGCGTGGCAGAATGTAAACTGCTGTCCAAAGCCATTCGACCGCTGCCTGAGAAATTCCACGGTATAACAGACCTTGAAGCCCGCTCGCGACAGCGATACCTTGATCTGATTATGAATAAGGAGACCAAAGAGAGATTTGTCAAGCGAACAAAGTTCGTTAATGCTCTGCGAGAGTTCCTTAACAGCCACGATTTTATGGAAGTTGAGACTCCTATTCTGCAGGTTAAGCCGTCAGGTGCATTGGCCAAGCCGTTTAAGACTCACCACAACGCACTTGATATTGATATGTATCTGAGAATTGCTCCGGAAACTTACCTCAAACGACTCATTGCCGGCGGATTTGACCGCGTGTATGATCTGGGACGATGTTTCCGAAATGAAGGTATAGATCCGAGTCACTTGCAGGAATTCACGATGATTGAATACTATGCTGCATATTGGAACTATATCGACAATATGAACTTCACCGAGAAACTGCTCAAACACCTGCTGATGACTGTCAATGGCAGTCTCAAACTCAATTATCAGGGAACTGAGATTGACTTCGACGGCAGCTGGCCGCGATACAGTTTCCGCGAACTGATTATGGAGCATGCCGACATCGACATTAACGACTATCCCGACAAGGACAGCCTTGTTAAGGCGATTAAGGCTAAGAATATCACACTTGAAGGGGTTGATTACAATAAGATTGGCCGCGGTAACCTCATTGATCAGCTGTATAAGAAAGTTGCTCGTCCT
Organism: Spirochaetales bacterium; assembly: GCA_017540815.1. Classification (GTDB taxonomy): domain Bacteria; phylum Spirochaetota; class GWE2-31-10; order GWE2-31-10; family MWDO01; genus RGIG6909. Next base: position 10,922 of record JAFYAI010000123.1, on the reverse strand, counting down.
AAGATGATCAATCCGCAGTTCCTCATTCATCATCCGATTGACTTGTCGCCGCTGGCTCGCCGCAACGACGACAATCCGATGATTACAGACAGATTCCAGCTGGTTGTTAATGGCTGGGAAGTCGTCAATGCTTACTCCGAGCTGATTGACCCGATTGACCAGTTGGAACGACTGGAGGAGCAGGCTCGTGCCCGTGAAAAAGGCGATGATGAAGCAATGATTAAGGAAGACGACTTCATTGCATGTATGGAATACGGTATGCCTCCTATCTCCGGCTGGGGAATGGGTATCGACCGATTCGTTGCGTTACTCACCAATCAGGAAAATCTCCGCGAGGTAGTTCTCTTCCCGACAATGAAACTCACCGAAGGCAGTGAAGGCAGCAAGTCCGAAGAGACTTCAGAGCCGACACCTGCCGCTTTGCAGAATGCTCCGACAGCCGGAAACGATACCGTTTATCCGCCGATGAACATTGATAATATCGGTGCCGATAATGCGAAACTCGACGAGTTATTCAAGTCAAAAGTTACAGTAGAATCCCGAATTGCACACAGCATCTCCAGTGCTGCGATTATGCGTGGTATCGCAAAGCACTTCGGTCTGAATGAGACTAACTTCTGGTATCTCGGTCTGCTCCACGATGTGGATTGGAATGACACTGAGAATGATATGGCTCAGCACGGAATGCTCGGCACACAGTGGCTGAAAGACATCGGTGCAAATGACGCATTCTGCCATGCTATACAGGCTCACAATGCAGAACACACTGGCGTTGCCCGCTCTAACTTCCTTGACTACGCATTGTCGTGTGCCGAGACGCTGACAGGACTTATCTCTGCAACCGCGAAAGTCTACCCCGACAAGAAAGTCGCTTCGGTCAAGGTTAAGTCCGTCACCAAGCGAATGAAAGAGAAATCTTTCGCAGCGAATGTCAACCGCGAGATCATAATGATGTGCCAGAATATCGGTCTCACACTCGATCAGTTCGTAGAGATCGGACTGAAAGAAATGTGCGAAGTGGCGGATCAGATAGGACTTTAATAGATGGATAAAAAACGAGGTTTTCTGCCGAAAACCTCGTTTTTTTTGTTACATTAATACAAAAAGTTTATAAAATATTATAGTTTTTGCATTACTAATACAAAAACTATTGAAAAATTATTCAATAAGTGATATAATATTATCAGAATAAGGAGGCAGACTATGATAGAACGAAATGAATACTTGGATACATTAAAAAGATTCAAAGATAAACAGTTGATTAAAGTCGTAACAGGATTAAGAAGATGCGGCAAATCAACTCTTCTTACGCAATTCAAGAATTTTCTGCTTCAAAACGGCATTAATGAAAAACAAATAATATGGATTAACTTGGAAGATTTGCAATATAATTTTATTACAGATTATATGTCGCTGTACACCTATATTAACGATAACTTGCAGCCTGACAAAACAAATTACATATTCATAGATGAAGTTCAACAAATTCAGCATTTTCAAAAAGCAGTAGACAGTCTGTATATAAAAAACAATACTGATATATACATAACAGGTTCCAATGCAAATCTGCTGTCAAGCGAGCTTGCTACATTGTTGTCTGGACGTTATATCGAGATAAAAATGCTGCCGCTGTCATTCATCGAATATAAAACAGCATATCCGAATCTGTCTAACGATGAATTATATCAAAAATACATATCATTTGGTTCACTTCCTTATGTAACCAATCTTGATACAGAAGATGATGTTCGCCTTTATATCAGCAGTATATATAATGACATTATCATCAAAGATATAATGACTAGGAAAAATATTACTGACGAATCAATGCTGAAAAGTATAGCTATATTTGCATTGGACAATATTGGAAATCTTATGTCATCAAATAACATTGCCAACACTATGATTAACAGCGGCAGAAGTATTAATGTGCGTACTGTAGAAAAATATTTGGAAAGTTTTACGGAATCATATTTTCTCTATAAAGCATCTAGATATGATATTAAAGGCAAACAATATCTAAAAACTGGTGAAAAGTATTACACATCAGATCTTGGACTTCGCTATTTTATACTCGGAAGAAAAATAGGCGACTACGGTCATATTCTTGAAAATGTCGTCTATCTAGAACTTCTCAGACGAGGCTATGATGTCTATATTGGTAAGGCGGATAACTTTGAGATAGACTTTGTAGCCATAAATAGCAGCGGTAGAATATATATACAAGTTACAGAATCACTGCAAAACACTGCTACACGAGAACGAGAATTAAGACCTCTCCAGAAACTTAAAGACAACTACGAAAAACTGATACTTACATCAGATAAAATGCCGCTCTCTAACGAAAATGGGATTATCATTCAGAATGTATTGGAGTGGATGCTTAAGAGATAAAAAACGCTGCAAAATTAATTTTGCAGCGTTTTTTGCACATTACTCATTCCCCATTCTCTCCGCTTGCTGGCGAACTTCCATTGTGTCATCTGCCATCTTTGCTTTTATATGCCTTAGCTTGAATGCGGCTCGTATTATTACTGTTGCTGCGGCTATTAGAATTAAGATTATTATGATTGAGAGAATTATGTATAGCATGGGATGCTCCTTAATTTTGTTGTGCTGATATTATATCATATTGGGGTATCATATCGCGATAAAGAGGGTGAAGGAAAACCACCACCGCAATATGTGCAATATCAAGCACGGCAGCGATCGACTTCTTAGCTTCATCAAGCCAAATATCATCTTTCGACGGAGTGAGATTTATCGGAATGTATATCCAATTGCCGTCTTCATCGGTAACCTGAATACAGTCAAATCCGGCAAGGGTATCGTCCGGCAGATGCACATCAGTGTTAATGGCAACCGACCACGCATAACGCTCATTGTCACCTGTCAGCGTAGGCGTAATGCCTATAAACATCAGATAGTCAAGTTTGGACTGCCAGAAGTAACGCCCCGTGCCAAAGTCCGAGTTCTGACCGACACCTTTGACAAAATAATGCTCATCCAGCGAGTCAAGGACAAATCCGCAGAAATCAAGTTTTGTATTTTTTTCTCTCGCCACTGAAGCCGAGTGGTTCTGCGACACACAGAAGTGTTAGCCTCAGAACTTTCTCTCGTATACAAGGTTTGCGCCTCGCACGGATGCGAGGTGTGTCGAAATGCAAGGACGCAAAATTTTCGACCGCCTCGAATTTATGTAATGTGTGTCGAAATGCAAGCATATAAAATTTTCGACCGCATTACAATTATGGTGTTGATTATACGGCAAGACTATATCATAGCGTGACAGAACGAATAAAATTTGATAAAAAATCCCAGCTGTTTTCACGGTCAGGATTTTTTTATAACAAATGTCAATCGTTATCGAGGATGTTTGTGTTTACGGAAAAGTTTATTGATGTATTTTTTCAGTTCTGTTTTTTTTATGAAATCCGCATAAGGAATAATCTGCAGATTAGGGAAAGCATTGAAAAATCTAAGTTCCAGTTTATGCAGCATTAGATTAATATCAGCGGTTTTTATATGAATTTTATTGTTCACTTCATCGATCTTCATGTGAGAAGACTTATTCAAACTGTCAGATAACATTTGCATCGTGTTGTTTGCAGTGTCTGTCATAGATGCATAGATTGTTTTCAAATCCGAGTTCAGATTACTCCAACTTAGGAATGTAAATATTGCATCTGCAAACATTGCAGCAGAAATGACGGTTGCACAAATAATTATTATAAAATCTGGCATTTTTACAAAAAAAGACATTAGCTGCGGAGCTATGACTCTGCATGTCAGTACCGCCAATATTCCAAATAAAACGGTGCCGTACAAACAGACTCGTCCTTTAATATTAAACGGGAGATGACTGTAGTCCCACCATTTTGCATGAAGAAGTTTTTCCATCAGGAATGATGTGAGGTATTCCAAAATCGTACAACTGATTGCGGCAGAAATAAATAATAAAAAAATGTTCCCAATTTTGCCGAAACACAGGAAGCAAAACAAACCGCCAAAGCCGTAGATCGGACAATAAGGCCCGATAAAAAATCCACGATTAATAAAATGACTGTCGTTGTAATATGAACACAAAATTGATTCAAAGCTCCATCCGACAAAACTGAAAATAAAAAAACATAAAAAATAATACGCAATTATCATCTCACGACTCTCTTGGCAAAACATTCTCTGAGAGCACAAATTTTATCTGCTATACATACAAGCCAGCCCTCTTTCGTTGTAGGCGGTATTGGTGTCAGCGGAAACATGTGACACTTGATAATGTTGGATTCTATTTGATTAAGACAAAAATCTTCATTTGCATTCTTAAAGGCGACATATGGATGGCTGAAGCCATGAAACCGCGGGCATGACTGCCTGTCGTGCCAATCATATAAAAAATAATCATGCAGCAGAGCACCTCGAATCAAGGCTTTATCATTGACTTTTAAATGTAGTCTTCGTGCAATACGGCAACTGACATCTGCGACTTGAATACAATGCTCATAGACTGTTGTCGTTCCATGCTGATAATACTGCCTTTCGTTCGCATATCTTCCCGTTCGCTCCAAGTCATCTGCACAGCAGATAACTTGTGGTGATATATATTTATTTTGTTGTTTCACAAGTTTGCCTCTCTTTTATCCGTGATCTGCGATAATATGCCAACCCGTAATTAATATTTATATTTTACATCATTTTTAACATTTTGACAACTTTTTTGTTTTAATTTCAGCCATGTGTTACTGAAATTTTCTCTGACGATCATACGAAAAAAATAAGCGGTTTCCTTTACAGAATCAAAAGTAAAATTTGTAATATGCATTTTTTGTAAAGTCCATTTAACAAAATTATATTATTTTTGTAAAGTGGAGTTTACAATTTTTATAAAATCTTATCCAACTCTTTCACCATTCTATCCACAATGTCCATAATCTTCTCATCAGTCGGAGAACAATTCAGCAAAGCAGAGACATTCTCGGTAAAATTATGAGGCAGAAGAGTCGCACGCTCGGACAGGTATGTCACCTGACGCTTCTCGCCCGGATGCGGAATGCGGTTAAGAGCGAAGAGAATGTCAAAATAGCTCGTCAGAAATGCGTCAATCCGATTATGAACATTCACAATGTCGCTGCGGCGAACTGCCTTGGCAATCTGATGGTCATAAGCAGGCATTGTGCCGCTAAGCAGGAGTCGATTCTTGGCAATGATATTCTCGGCAAGTTTGTCAGGATAGTCAGTTCCGAATGCCGTCTGCAATTCCTTGCCCTTGCCGCTGCGGTCGAAGATAATCACGGAGTTCATCACATTCGCCCACAGACAAGTCGAATATCCAACCGATGCCATGCAGTCATTCTTAGCCTTAGCAAATCCAAAAAAATCATTAATGTTGCGATAAACAAGGTCAAAGTCGCTGCCGCAATTCAGAGTGCCGTTATCCTCGGTCTCCCAAAATGTGTTATTCGGCTCAACATATTTGCAGTGCTTCTGCAAAATCGGCAGCCTGCTCTCCAACGGCACAGGACTGTTTGTGTATATATAGAAATCATAATCCGATGAATGATCAGCCTTCCCTGTCGTCTGCGATCCGGCAAGCATTATTGCTTCAACCTCCGGCAGATTAGAGAAAGACATTATGAAGTTTTGAACTTCGGGGGGAAGAGTAAAATTATTCATATCTTATTCCTTGAAGAAGTCAGATTTTCTTTAGAAAATCTAATTTCTTTATTACAATACTTCATTCATAAAATCATCTATATTATAGAAGCCTTTCTTCCCGTTAATCCAATTCGCAGCAAGGACTGCTCCCATTGCGAAGCCATCGCGGCTGCGTGCAGTGTGTTTCAACTCAATCGTATCAGCCAATGAATCAAACATCACAACATGTGTTCCCGGCACATAACCGCCGCGAACCGATGCAACATGCAGTTCATTCGGTTCTATCGCTCTATCCAGCCGCTCCGTCACGATTTTATCTTTCTTGTCCAGCTGAGCGTTAATCAGATCACCGATCATCATTGCTGTGCCGGACGGACTGTCCTTCTTGCCTTTGTGATGGATCTCATACATCATCTCGTCATATACATCTGGGAATTTGTTGAATATCGCTGCCGCCTGTGACACAATTCGTGAGAAAAGATGAACTCCGACAGAGAAGTTGCCAGACCAGATGAATCCGATCCTGCTGCCTACCATTTTCTTGACATCTTCCATTCTGTCATACCAACCGGTCGTTCCCATTACGACATTGATACCCTGCTGAATGTAAGTCTCAATGTTAGTCATCACCGCATCCGGGAATGAGAAATCTATCGCAACATCAACACCATTAAGACTCTCAGCGTCCAAAGCCTTATAATCGGCATCCGGACTGAACTTATCAATCGTCACGATTGTGTCACCATCCTTCCGATCACGAATAATCTCACTTATTTTCTTACCCATTCTGCCGTATCCGACAATCGCTATCTTCATAACTGCTCCTTATTTTTTAGTAAATTCCAACAAATAAAAATCCCTCTCCTCTCGTTTCCACTTCTCGCCGAACAGTGACTGTGTGAGATATTCGCGATCATCATTCTCACCGATCGCTCCGCAGAATGTAATATCCCAGCGGCTGTCACTCTCCGCAAATGCTTTGCTCCATTCAAAATACTCTTCGTGATCTGTAATGAATACAAAATCACCGCCGACTTTCAGCTTATTCCAAACAATGTCAAGAAACTCCGGTTTGAAAAGCCGGTTCTTGTGATGACGCTTCTTCGGCCAGGGATCAGGGAAAGTCATATATATCCGAGCAATCTGCCCATCGGCAAAACATTTATCCAGAGCAAGCATTGCATCACCTACGATAAACCGGATATTCTCCAATGCGGCGGCACGAACTTTCTGCATACATCGGACTATTCGCTCGGACTTAAGGTCTATCCCGCAAAATGTATTATCAGGATGAGCGGCAGCCTGTGCCGTCAGAAAATGCCCATTGCCGCAGCCAACTTCGACTGTCAGCAGAGTTTCTTCCTTATAAATGCTATTCGCCGGAGAATCAGCCTTGACGATCGGCACATTCTCCAACAATGAAAAATCATAATCATTATATCTTGGCATAGTTACTTCTTCTTAGCAGCACGAGCGGCAATCTTGGCATGCTTATCCATCAGTCGCTGCTTGTATTCACGATATGAGAACATATACTCATCAACTGTGGCACTGAACATCTGAGCCACTTCGATAATATCATCTTCACTTGGCAGTGGCGAACGCTTATCCGGTCCCCACATTTGCAGATACTGTGTGCGAAACTTCACATAGAAGTCCTTTCGTTTGAGCAAATCCATAACTTTCAGATTGTCCAATTTACGATAGACCTCAAGACATGCGTACGTATCGATAATATACTTAGTCTCAGTGTCATTAGTAATGCTCGCTCGTATCAGCGTATCAATCGCACTGAACAGCACAGTCAAACTGTCAGACGGGATAGACTTATCGATATAGTTTGCCTTCATCTTGTAAGAGACCTCCGGAGTATGACTGACGAACGATCGGAAATTCTCCTCGTCAATGTAACATTCCATATACAGCAGTATCTGCAGCTGTTTGAGTATCTCAATGAGTTTCTCCTGAATAAGAGTCACCCATCTGGCCGGACAATATGTATCGTCATAATTAGTCTTCATGAAATCGATACTGTTTTTCCATTTATTGTAGTTTTTCCAATCGAAGTCTATGTCTTTTTTATCGATATAGTGCTCCAGCCATTTGCCGTCTTTTGTCAAGAATGAGTTAATCTGCTCAATAAGTTTCAAGAAAGAATAATATCTCGGAGCATTGCGCAGCACCTCTTCAACAGGAATATGCCGACACTGCTGGATATACTCCTGCTTCGAGTGGAAAAACCGCTCAATCTGATTGAAATGCTGCTTTAATTGTGCTTCCCTCTCCTGTTTTGTCTCACCGCCCGCTGCGGCACTATGTATATTATCCATAGCCTCCTGCCTTAATTATTTATAAGGATAATATATTTTATCGGATTTGTCTATAAAAAAATTAATTTTTGAGTATCACAGAAAAATACAGATCTCCTTTACAAGTTTCTATTAAATATGATTCTCAAATATATACAAGTTCGATTCCCTATTATATATCTAAATAGTCTATACTCATCAAATTTTGCCGTTATAGCACAAAAAGCATTTCCAGGGTTGGGACCCGACCGCTGCTGACTGGCATGCAACAAAAGGCGAAGGCGGTCTGTGGACTTATGAAGCTCCGCTGTCAACATGCCCGTGCGGATCGAAGTTTAAGTTCGTTGTAAACGACATCGACTGGATGCAGCCGGATGCTGAGAAGACAGATGCTAAATATCTGACAGACGACGGCTTCGGCGGATTCAATCTGCAGATGGCTTGCGAGTAAAAAATAAAGTTTCTTTTGGTCTTTCCTGTTGACGCAGGAAAGACCAAATTGTCAGGTTAAATTTTATTTAGATTTTATAAAGGAGGTAAATTGATATGAAGAAGATGTTGATAGCGGCAATATCTGCAATTGCCGTAATAGCGTCTGTTGTTGGTTGTCAGGTGTATGACAGCCAGACGAATCAGACGTTGTATTCAGGAATGAATGCAATGGAAGAAGGTGCTACTTCATTTGAAACTTATGCAAAAACATTTAATGAGATTTGCGTTGATTTGTCAAATGATGCTGATAATACGGCTGACTTGTGTGATAAAATTTTCGATACATTTTTCTCGTTTGATGAGTTTTTAACTGCGGTTAAGTCGATCGTTGGTGAAGATTCTGGTTTTACTGGAGATGTTTACAATATTGATGAGTTGAAAGAGTTTGCTAAAGGGAATGATGGTGCTAAATACCAAACTGATGCCGACAGTGTTCAGACCATTGTTCGTCAAGGATTTAACGCCGGAACAGATAGTTCTAAGATAATAATGTTTCCTAAAATTGGGGCTTATTCATTGAATAGTCTGTATCAGAAAGAATATAAACTTAAATGGGATTATAACAGTAAGAAATAAGGAGTAAGACAATGAAGAAATTATTGATAACATTATCTGCAATTGCGATGCTCCTTATGAGCACGATAACCGCAAATGCAGCGGTAAAATGGGAAATGAAAGACGGTAAAGCGATGTGTACACTTACATACAAAAATGACGGTGCTACACAGATGTTTGTAATCGGTACTTTCACAGAGAATTGGAAAGAACCGGGCTGGCCGATGGAGAAGAACTCCGAAGGTTTGTGGGAAATTACATTCGAGATGCCGAGGGCAAAAGAGTTCTATAAGTTCTTTAATCCTGACTTAGATGGTGATAAATATATCGAAGATCCGGAAGCGCCGGATACGATCGCTAACCCGTTTGGAAGTAAGAACGGTATCCTGCGAAAGCCTAAAGATCTTGGTGCGGCAGGCGGTGCAGCAGCAGCCTCAAATGAATCTGAGGAAGAAGAATATCCACAGGTAAACTTCGGTATGTGGTCACGAAATACTTACAATGTTTGGGTGAAAACACAGTTGTCACGACGAGTTAAGTATAAGAATGACGGTAGTATAGATATGGATGGAAAGGAGGATGCATATAGTACCAGCGGTACAGAAAAGGTTGACCGAACAGGTTATGCTATCTCTGATGTGGATCTTACTCATCGATGGGAAGGTGAATATAACACAACTCAAGGCAATGCAACTCGTATTTGGCTTGATCAGACTCGTCTGCGAAGTTCATCTACATATAAAGTTCACGGTAAAGTGTTCAAACACATGGTGTTGGATACAGAAGTAAACTTTAACTTCATTGTAGATACAGGATATGATGACTATTGGAAAGCAGACACCGCTAAAGGTCGAGAAAATGCACTGAATATGATACAGCGAGATACTGCGTCTCAGTATATGGGACTGCTTTGGGGACCATTCTCTAAGAACGGTGCTTGGGGTCGATGGGTCGGTGAATATACCGGAACATGGGACTCAACAATGGCAGGAGATAACAATGTTATCTGGATTGACCAGATCGTAATCAGCTTCCCATTCGATGACTTTGAGTTTAAAGCAGGTGTCATGGGTAATAATGCTGCTCAGTCGAAAGATCCTATGGCGTTGTTAAGTGGTAAGCGAACAGGTAATAAGGAAGATATTGGAACAAATATGGAATTCCATATTCATCCTGCAAAAGTTAAAAATCTTAACTTCTTGGTAGGTCTTGCTCATACATGGCGTGACAGTGGTCTTGAGAAAGGTCAAGGTGAAGTTTGGTGGACAGGTAATCGTGTAGACGGTAATGATAGAAAGTATATTACATACTTTAACTTTGATTATGAGATCAGTATCGCACAGTTCGGTCTTGCTTGGTACTGGAACTCATGGTCACCGGCTGCGCTTGATATGTTTGTGAACGGTGAGTTTACAGTTGCTCCGTGGTTCAGACTCAAGCCTATCAAAGGTATGACTATCGAAGGTGAGTTGGCTACTAATGCATCAACGATTTATATGGATGGTATTGACTCTAACGATAATAATATCGATTGGCTTAAATACCGCAAAGCAAAAAACACATGGGATGTGTTTGCTAACAGTGCAGCATTGCTGCGAGTCGGCTATGTGTATTCTAAGAAACTTTCATTTAATGTAGATGGAAGTGTAAAAGCTGCCGGTACCGAATTCAAAGGTATGCTCGGTGGTGAAGGCGGTCAGTTCTCAGGTTGGTATGATTCATCACGAAGAGTTAATGGTGTAACTAACTATTCTGTCGGGGCTAATCCTTACTATGATCATGATCAGGGAGCAGGCATACTGTCTACAATAGACTTTAACATTAATCCAATACCTAATCAGAAGAAACTGCTGAAAGTAGGTATGAAGAACGAATTTAATGTTGGAAAGCTTGATTCTCCTCTAATGAAAGAAG
>JAFYAI010000122.1 GCA_017540815.1 Spirochaetales bacterium | reverse complement strand
TGTTTCCGACGACGCTGTTGCGTGGAATATCATTACAGGTGCGAATGGCAAATCATTCTCATTGACCAAAGACAACGAGTCGAAACTGATCGGCAGAACTCTGAAAGTGCAGCTTATCCAAACATTCGAGGGCGAGGTGAAGCCTACGATCGACTCACCTACATATCCGATCCGGCATACAGTCAAAACTGCGGAACTGTATTACGATGGCACTCTGAAAGTCGGTGAGCAATTTGATACAAGCAAGATCAAGGGGACGATTATTGATGAACTCGGCAATCAGTATACCGAGACAGATTTCCATTTTATAACGATCGACGACTTGGAGTTCGATGCATCCGATGATAATACAGGGTATTACAAAGGATCTGTATCTAAGAGTTTCGCATTCTCATGTAGGCAGGATAGTTTCTATGATGCGATTGAGGAAGTATTCGTCACGGTGCAGGCCGGTTTCACGGAATCAGAGATACCGCATTTTGCTGCATACACGGAATTGATCAAATTAGGCTCTGCAGTATTTGAAACGATAGACAAAACGCTTGAGATCTCACTGGAGGACGACGGGGCGACATACAGTGACTTACCGGAAGGCGAGTTCAGTGTTAAGGCTGGTCAGATATTATACATACGCAGAAAATCAAGCGGCACGCCGAATACTGAAGGCTACATCAAGGCAAGTGATCCGCTGACAGTCACTGTCAGTCAGGATAATATCGGTAAAAGGATTGACGGCAATAGTATAATCGATGAGATTCAAATGCCGAGCCTTAAGCTTAATATGACAACATCAAACGGAACTACGACGATCAAGCCTGAGTTAAACTACACTGAATCGTATTGGGAGTATGAGTATACTTGGCTGATAGACGGTGTTGATGCCTTGTCTTACAGCGGTGCAGTGAGTGACAGCACTCATGCACTCATCATTACAAATAGTGCATTTGCAAAAGACTCATATCAGATCTTCTGCAAAGTGCGGATGTATGTGACGGATGAGAATGATTCGTCGGAGATAGATCTGACTGCTGTCTCGGCACAGACGACGCTGGTGGTGAAGTGAATTTAGACGGTTTTTCCCGCCCGCCGCAGGCGGGCGGGAAAAACCGGATGAGGATACTGGAGTTTTATATGGATATAAAAAGATTTTTGATAATATTTGTTGTTTTAGCTGTACTTAGTTTGATTGGCTGTCAGAATGACACTGCAATAGGCAATGATCTGATCACCGTGTCGGGTGAGACCGCCACACTTCGGCTGAATGTCAATATCGACTCCGGGCGCTCCGCTATGCCGGAAGTGACATTAAGTGACATAAATTCCATCAGCCTGTTTGTAGACAATACTGGGAAGGCTGATGCTGAGATATTAGGGACTCTTGTTCCTGTCGGATGGTGGACAAGCATTGATGAGATGCAGAAGGATGTGATCCCGTATGCTGCCGGGGAATATACTTTTACATTGGCATGCATCAGTGATAACATTGTATTCAGCGACAGTAAAACCGTAACAATATCATCCGGTGCAAACAGCTTGACCTTCACGCCAAAGATGGAGTTCGCCAATGAATTATTCGGCAAAGGCAATCTGAGTGTCTCGATCCGCTACGATGCCGAAGATGTAGCTCTTGTTACCGGCGGATTGTATTCGATGGATGGTGACAGGATTGCAGGGTACTCCGATCAGAGCCTTACTATAAAAGAAGGTGGAAACTCAATCTATGAAAAAGAGAATGTTCCCAGCGGAAGCTATATACTTATCTTCAAATTCTATGCCGACACCGAAAAGACCATGCCACGCGGCACCTATCGTGAGTATTGCTCGATCGTGAATGGCAAAACATCGTCAAGTGCCTGTGAGATTACATCTCTTAGCAATCTTTTTAAGATTACCTACGAATTAAACGGCGGCTCATTTGTAAACGGCTTTACCTCATCTGGCAACTACACTCGTCAGACCGCAACGATAACATTACCGCAAAACACCGACACGATAACAAACATCTCAAAAAAGAATTGCACATTCGGCGGATGGTATGAGAGCGAGGATTTCTCAGGCAAAGCCGTAACCGAGATCCCAAACGGCAGCACAGGAGACAAGATATTATATGCACGCTGGCTGGAGAATGCGACGATTACATTTAAGCCAAATAAGAACGGAGCATCGCTTTCTGCAAATACACAGGTTGTCATAAAAGGCGTGCAAACCGCACTTACAACTGTGTCAGTGCTCGGCCTTACATATTCGGATGGGCGTTTCCTGGGATGGGCTGAGACTCCTACTGCAGCAGAGGCTGTTTATGCAGACGGGGATGCGATTACCGTAACGAAGGATACAACTCTTTACGCTGTCTGGAGCATAAGTTCTATTTCTCCGTCAAGTGAGTCTGACTCAAAAGATACTGATGGCGACGGCTTGACAGATTGGGATGAACTGCATAAATATTTTACCGACCCGGCCAACAAAGACACTGACGGTGACGGCTGGAGTGATGGAGATGAGGTAAATGGGATGTATACGGAAACAAGCAATACTTTCAATCCTCTCATTGCTGACACTCCGCAGCTTGGCATCCGCATGACGGCTCAGCCGACAGTTTCTTATATCTATTCGCTTACGGACGGCAGCTCAAAAACAGAAAGCGTAAGTGAAAACAGCGGAACGGTCAGCAGTAAGTCTAACACAAACTCAAATTCCAAAAGCCATTCTGAAACTCACGGCTGGGGATTTAAATTCGGACAGCAGGAAAAATGGGGAGAAAAGTTTGAGTTCACATTAAGCGAAGAAGAAAGCTATAACGGAAGCGTTACAAGCGGTGACAGCTACACATATTCGACCGGGGCAAGCGAAAGCTGGTCAAAAAGTTGGAGTAATGGTAAATCTACCACCAGCACGGAAAGCAAAACGATAAGCGGCGGCAAGATAGAAGCACCGGTTCGCTTTAAAAACGAGAGCGATATAGCATATACTGTAGAACATGTTACGGTTGCTCTTTATCGCATCCCGACTGATTCCGGTGCTGGAAAAACTTTCGTAAAGAATATGACTCTTACCAATGAAAATGTCTTTACCATTCCGCCAAGAAGTGAAAGCGGTGATTTCTTGCTGACTGTTAATCTTAGCGTCGGTGCTACCGAACAGCTTATGAAATTCTCACGGGGCTTTACACTGGAAGTTGCCGGTTATAAAATCACACTTCAAAAAGACGGCAAGTTCGCGAACGATTTTACCGAAGCTCTCACACATGTAAAGGCAAAGACGGCTGCGGTATATATTGACTGGGGAAATACAAGCGGAAGATCGGCTCGTACCTACAATGTGGCTGTAAAAAATCAGTATAATACCGAGGCTACAACTATAGATAATCTTTACACTGCACCGAGTCTGGATTACATTTTCCGGACAATCCTGCACTACAAGAAAGGCACGGACTATACGCTCAACGAGAACGGCTGCATTCAAAAAATCTACGGCATAGAGAATCAGGATACAAATGCTAATGGATCATGGTTCATCTGCCGCAAATATACCGCAAGTGACGGTACTCGCCGAGCAGCGGTATATGCACCGTATACGACAGAAGTTATCGATGAGAGCGAAAAATGGTCTCTTGACAAGATAAGCATTAATGCCGGAGATGAAGTGTCTGTTATATATACTGTAGACAAGGACAAAGACGGTGTACCGCTGAATGAAGAATTGATCTACGGCACGAGTGATGACAAGTCTGACAGCGACGGTGACGGGCTGGATGATTATGATGAGATCTACGGCTGGTACAAGGACGGTATCGGACTGGATCCAAAATATTCCGAAAACAACAAAGTGTACACGAACCCGATGCTGGCAGACAGTGACGGAGACGATTTGCTTGATTATTCAACTGATGCAGGTAAGCAGGACAATGATCCGCAGATCCCGAAGATGAAAAACGACACAAGCCTGAAAACCGTGCAATATGCCGTTAAGAGCGGCGGAGCATTTACTGACTTTAGCAAAGGCACGAGCACAGACTATGTGAATGCTTCTTCCATTACCGAGTCGTCTGTCTGGCTGAACATTGAGCCGAAACCGGCTTTTGCATCCATTCAGTATTCGTTTACACAGGGCGGACCTTACATGGATTTATATAAGACTACAGAGCTTAAACTGAATGTAGGGCAAAATATACTCTATGTGCAGTGTACTGCTCCCGACGAACTGACCAAAAAGGAATACTCCATTGAGATAAACTCGGCATTCCGTCAGATGAAGAATTTTAAGGTAACGAATAATAAATACGAAGGCGGCAGAGTGCGTCTGACATGGGATTCGTATGTGGATGCCCGTGCAGGAGCAAGCGATGGCGGCTACATTCTGTATGGCAAAAAAGAATATGTCACAAAGACACTTGAACTCTCGGATATTGCGCAGGCATCAAAAACCATAATGAAACTGTCCGAGCAGGATGAGTTTTTCCTGCTGCTTGAAGCAGAAACGCTTTCTCCTCAAGGGTATTACTTGCTTGATCTTGCGTCAAAAACAGAGTATACACTCTGCCTGTTCTCTTATGCACACAGTGGAAATGCCGGCAGCTTTAAGAGTGCTGTGCTTGGATCGAAGCAGCTGACAACCGCACTTACAAAAACGGCAACTCTCAAGTTCTATGCACATTTTGTGAAAGGTGTCAGTGAACATGATTCTGGAAGTGAAGGTGAATACTATTGGACTGTCTCTGACAACACAAACTATCTCGGCTTGAATGACCTCTCTAAAGGTTCGTCTTCCAGTACTGTCAATTTGGAAGACGGTTGGTGTTACAGTTTTGGCACGAGTCAAGTCGATCACAGCGAGCCTGCAAAATTTGGAAACAGCACGAAAACTTTTGAGCATACATTTGACCGCAGATCGGATTACAGTTTTACAGTCACTTGGACAGCAAAAGAAGATGATCCTACCAATACCGATGGGGTAGGTACTGTTACATCAACATTCAAATATAAAGCATCTTCGGATACATGGTCCTGCGAATGGAGTGCTTCCGGCGGTGACGGCTCAGGTTCAAGCGGCAGTGGTTCATATTTGCTTAAGGCCGGTGAGCGGTCTGCCGGCAACAAGTGGGAGCTGCACAACAGTTCCAAAGGCGAGATCGACTTACACTGGGACTGGAGCTGGGATGAATGAGTAATTTATAAATCATAATTATGTGCAAAAACTGAAAAAATCTGTTGATTTTTTCAGTTTTTTTGATATAATAAGAGCCAAGGAGATACCTATGAAAAAATCATTTAAATCATTTTTATTGACCGCAGCATGTGTAGCTGCACTGTTTGTATTCGTTTCATGCGGCAAAGCAAAACCGGCAGGAACGGAGACTGTTACCGAGATGAAGATTACTGAGCTTCTGCGTACAAGTCAGAGTTGGGACGGAGCAGATCTGCCGAACTATGATGAGGGCAAGCCTGAGCTTGTAGTTGTTCAATATGTGTTCCCTGTCGGAGCAAAACTCGGCTGGCATCATCATGAGGTTATGAATTACGGCATTGTAGCACAGGGCGAACTGACGATCATTGGTTTGGATGGCAAAGAAAAAGTTGTCCATGAAGGTGAAGCTGTAGTTGAGATGGTCGGCACTGTCCATCACGGAGAGAACCGCGGCAGCAAGCCTGTTATACTCAATATGTTCTATATCTCTCAGGAAGGCAAGCCTCTTGCCGTGCAGCATCCTGACATTCCATTGGAATAACCTGCGATGAAGACTTTGCAGATAAGGAATGATATTAATGAACTGCCCGGAGCCATAGACTTTATAAGGCAGTCACTTTCTGAAAAAAACATACCTAAAAAAGAAGTTGCCAGAACACTGCTCGTGTGTGAAGATGCCCTTGCTAAGATGATAGATAATGCAAGCGGTATCATCACGATAAACAGGAGCAGTATGTTCGGCAGTGTAGAGATCCGAATATCTTCCAAAGGTGACGCTTTCGACATCTCGGATATAGAGCAGAGGCTGATCTTTGACGGCAGTCTGTATGAAGATGACGAAGCAAGTGCGGTTATGCACAGGATGATCCGGAAACTGTATGGGGATAATTTCTCCATTCGCTGTGAGCATGGGATCAATAAGGCTACTATCAAAGTTCAAGCGTCTCCGTTTCGGCAGGTTTTCATTACGCTGTTTGCACTGATAGCAGGTATTGCGGTAGGTTTTATCCTGCAGAAGTGGTGTCCTGCTGCTGTGGCAAAAGGCTTATCCGACAATATCTTTACGCCGGTCTATGCAATGTTTATGAACTCACTAAAGATGATCGTAGCACCGCTTGTATTCTGCTCTATCGCATCAAGTTTTGCTGACTTTAGTGATATAAAGGCATTGGGGAAGATCGCTATAAAGATCGTTGCCTTATATATCTTCACTTCAATGATTGCGATATGTATAGGATATGCAGTTTATATCATGTTCCCCATCGGCAGCCCGGACTTGGCAAATGCCGTGACTGACGAGGCGGCTGATCTAATCGTCAAAGGTTCAGCATCGTCTGTGTCTGTCAGAGATACGATCGTAGGTGCTATCCCTAACAATATCATTGACCCGTTCCGCAAGTCAGCTATGCTGCAGATAATCTTCATGGCTGTTGTGCTCGGATTTGCCGCCGGAAGTGTGGCTCGGGAGATGCCACAGCTGAAGAATGCACTCACTATTCTGAATAAAGTATTTTCAAAGATCACATTAGTCATCGTCAGTATTATCCCGGTTGTAGTATTCTGCTCTATGGCTAAGATGATGGTCTCGATGAATGTAAGCAGACTGCTTAATGTCGTTGTCTGGATCCCGGTTATATATCTCGGCAATGCTATGATGATGTGTTTCTATATGCTTCTGTTGACAGTGAGTGCCGGGCTTAATCCGTTTAAGTTCCTGAGCAAGTTCTCGCCGGCTATGTCGATGGCGTTTTCGTTAGGATCAAGTAATGCGACATTGCCGACATCGCTTAAATCAGCGAATCATCTTGGCATTTCCAAAAAAATCTCTTCATTTTCGCTGCCTCTCGGAGCAACTATCAATATGGACGGCTCATGTGTTGTCCTTATGATCTCAGTGCTGTTTATGGCAAAGATATTCGGCATTGATGTAACCGGCAGTATGCTTTTTTCGCTGTTTATGTCGATTATCGTCCTGTCGATCGGAGCTCCGGGGGTTCCGGGAGGTGCATTGATATGTATGACGATCCTGTTCCAGCAGGTTGGCATCCCTGCCGAAGCCGTGACTCTTGTGATGGGCTTGTATCCTATCGCTGCTATGGCTCAGACATGTACTAATGTGACAGGTGACGGAGCTGTGACTGCGATCGTTGCACGGCACGAAAAAATGCTCGACATAGAAAAATATAATGCTTAAAAATTTGAAATAAAACAAATCCGAAATTTTTAACTTGCAAAATCGTTTTTTTTTCAGTTAATATACAATATTACTGACTAAGGAGTTATAGAATGAAAAACAATCTTAAAAATCTTATGTTTATCGTATTGGTTATGCTGGCGTTATCAGCGTGCGGCAAAAGCGATCGTCTGACGCTGTGGAATGACGACGCTCCTGCAAAGAAGGCTCTTATAGAGTATATCAATGCCGTTACTGCAAAAGGCTCGTCTGACTTTATCCCTGTTGAAGATCGTATTGCGACTTTTGATATGGACGGCACATTTGTCGGCGAACTGTATCCGACTTACTTTGAGTATAATCTGCTTATGTATCGCGTACTCGAAGACGAGTCTTACAAGGAGATTGCACCGGATGATGTTAAGCAGACAGCACTGGAGATCCGAGAGTTCGTGACTAACGGCACGAAGCTGCCGCCGCATTTCGATATAAAGCACGGTCTGGCCGCTGCTAAGGCTTATGCTGGGATGACGCTTGCCGAGTTTGACGCTTATGTCAAGACATTTGCAGCCAAAGATGCTTATGGATTCAAAGGGATGACATTTGCACAGAGTTTCTACAAGCCTATGCTTGAAGTATTTGACTATCTGCATGCAAACGGATTCACATGTTATGTCGTATCAGGCTCTGACAGATTTATCTGCCGTGCTTTGACTGAGACGATTGGCATCGCATCAAATCGGGTCATAGGTATGGATGTCAAACTCAAATCCAACAATCAGGGCAGCGAGGAAGGCGTTGATTATACAATGTCTAAAGATGAGTACCTTATTCGCACTGATGAACTGCTTATCAAAAATCTCAAAACAAACAAAGTCAAACAGATTGCTCAGGAGATAGGCAAAAAACCTGTTCTTGCATTCGGCAACAGCGGCGGTGACTGTGCAATGCTCAATTACGCTCTCGGCAATGCCAAATATAAAACGGCCGCATTTATGCTGATCGCTGATGATGATGTTCGTGACTATGCAAACCGAGACAAAGCCCTTGCACTTGGTCAGCAATGGCGTGATAATGGTTACACAGTTGTGTCAATGCGGGATGATTGGAAGACGATATACGGCGATGGTGTAGAAAAACAGTGAGTTTTTTAACAAAAATGCAGTGCCGGATGCAGGGCATCCATCAAGGTCACTGAAAAAGTCAAGATTATAGTGCCACCCTGAACTCCTACCGCCGCTGCACTGTCGCCATCCGTGGCGACTGCCTTGGCGGTAGAAGTTCAGCATGACCGGGACTTATTCACTCTCTCGCCGCATCTGTCAATGCAGTAAAGAATGCCAAACTCAGTTTAGGATCAGTTAAGTCTTTGAGTGAGCCTTCGGGATTGCCGAGGAAACTGATCTCAGGATGGAACTGCACCCCAAGCACAAATCGCTTGTCTTTGCGTTCTATAGCCTCGATCATACCTGTTCCGTCAGGAACTACTGCTGTCACGGCAAACAGTGCCGTGTCAGTCATAACAGCAGCTTCGTGATGCCATGACGGGATCTTACTTATGGTTTCAGAGCCGACTATACGATACATCAGGCTGCCTTTATCGGTGATAAGAATATCATGAGCAGCGAAATCTCTGTTATCGGATTGCGGCATTCTGTGCAGTGTCGGCATATCCTCTCCTTTCGCTGCAAAATATGACGGTATATCCTGTATCATACTGCCGCCTGACACTATAGCCAGCATCTGCATCCCGCGGCATATCGCAAGTATCGGCATATCCTGATCAAGACAATATGTCATAAGCAGATAATCCGACACATCACGCTCGGCATCGCATTCTTCGGTGCTTTCACCAATGGGAGCATGATCAGCAATCAATGTCGGACTTATATCAGCTCCGCCGGGGAATATCACAGCCCTAATCTTTGATGCCTCTGCTGCAGCATTGGAGTGTTCATAGCTTCGTTTAGCCTTAATCAATTCGGCATATTCTGATCTCAGCATATTCAGTTCGGATATATATGACTGCTCCAGCTTACCGTCTGCCGAATATGACAGTTCTGATGAGATGACCTGTTTCAGCAGGATCGGGGTGGCTCCGGCTGCACGCACTGCCTCTACGGTGCTGCGGAATGTGTAAGCATCGCTATCAGGTCTCCATGCTATCCCGACAGGGATCTGCTCTGCATTTGCATTTCTCTTGCAGCCGACAACTGTTGTCAACATTATACATATCAGTATATATATATGGATTGCTTTCTTCATTTGATAATCTCCGTTAAAATTTGGTTATGTTATTTTAGCAAAAAATCCGGCATTAAGCAAACTGTTTTTCCTTTTTTATTTTAATTCCTATAAACCTGCGAAAATCCTATTTTTTATTTGCTTTTTTCTCATTAATGCTGTATACTGAAAATAAATTCACTGAAAAAATATTCAGTAACTATGGAGGCACCGCCTGCCGCAGGTGGGCGGTGCAACATACAGGTTACAAGGAGCAATGTATGTTCATCGGACGAGACAAAGAATTGGAGATACTTCATCAGCAGTTTAATGCTGCGAAGCGGACGGCGGTGCTTGTTTACGGCAAGAGGCGAGTCGGCAAATCTACTCTGATTAAGGAAGCCGCCCGCGACTTCGCAGGAGTAGTGATCAATCACCTGTGCATCCGCAGCAGTTATGAGGGCAACCTGAATCTGCTCTGCCGCAGTGTGTGTTTGGCACTCGGACTGCCGCCGATGAATTTCGCTTCGATCTTTGATCTGTTTGACTTCCTCAAGTCTTACAGCAAGCCGATCCTGATCGTGCTGGACGAATATCAGTATCTGAAAGACTCTCTCAAAGAGAACGAGGTGGACTCATATATGCAGGTCATTGTGGACAGTCTGCCTGAGAATGTCAAAGTTGTGCTGTGCGGTTCTTACATTTCCATTATGAAAGAGCTGCTGCTTGAGTCCAATCCGCTGTTCGGGCGGTTTACGGCGATCGTGCATTTGGAGGAGTTCGATTATTACGATGCGGCGAAGTTTTATCCCGATTTGTCGGTGCGTGACAAGATACGCTTCTATGCGGTATTCGGCGGTTCTCCGTTTGTGCTGACTAACCTTGATCCGGCTCAGGACATTCGGCAGAATATAAGCAGCCTGCTTATCAATCAGAACAGCATTCTTAGGACTCATATTGAGAATGTGATGCTAAGCGAGATACAGAAGGCTTACGACACGAGGGTGTTTGAGATTATCGGCAACAGCAAGAAGAAATACTCCGACATCGCTGCTCATCTTGGCAATCGTGACAATGGTCTGTTGGATAAGCAACTGAAAAATCTTATCAATATGGAGACTCTGATTAAGGTTTTCCCGATTAACCGATCCGGTGATAAGAAGAAGCAGTTCTATGAGATCAAGGACAACCTAATGAGGTTTTATTTCGCTTATATCTTCGGCAATGACAGTCTCATCTCCAAACTTGGCGAAGAGTCATTTTACGATGCTCACATTGCATCCAGCCTTAATACTTTCGTCAGCTATCGCTTCGAGGGGATCGTCATTCAATACTTTATGCGGCAGGCACGCATCGGCAGACTGCATGGCATTGAGGATTTCGGTTCATTCTGGTATGATGATAAGGAGACCAAGACGAACGGACAGTTTGACTGCGTGCTCAA
The DNA here is from genome assembly GCA_017540815.1 of Spirochaetales bacterium. Taxonomy (GTDB): domain Bacteria; phylum Spirochaetota; class GWE2-31-10; order GWE2-31-10; family MWDO01; genus RGIG6909. The sequence goes on along the minus strand of JAFYAI010000122.1, from coordinate 620 downwards.
AGAGGCAGACGGTTACGATTTCTACGAAGTGAAGTTTTTCGAGCATCCTATGCCATTGTCGATGTGCGAAGAAGAAGAAAAGCAGGTCAAAGCATTGACGGAGATCTATTGCAAGAAGATAGGTTTCGTCTGTTCAGCCGGATTTTCATTCGACACGGATAAGTATGATCTGATTACGGGAGAGGAGTTGTATAATTCATAATGCATAATTCATAATTCATAATTTTAGGGAAATGATTTACAATACCTAAAAGGTATTATTTACTGATTATAATAGTATTTGCGTATTTTTCAAATATTTGCTATAACCATATTCGTAACAGTGAAACAAAATTAGGAGGTGTTACAATATGGAAACGGCATTTAGTATTTGGTTTTTAATCGGAGCGGCACTTGTCTTCTGGATGCAGGCCGGATTTGCGATGGTTGAGGCGGGATTTACCAGAGCGAAGAACACAGGCAATATCATTATGAAGAACCTGATGGACTTCTGTATTGGAACGATAATGTGGTTCTTAATCGGATCATCATTTATGCTGAGTTACACCGATCCGGCGACAGGCGAAGTATCGAAAGGTATCTGGTCAATAATCGGCAAACCCGGATTTAAGGTATTCAGC